>VGIA01000024.1 GCA_016868105.1 Betaproteobacteria bacterium
GAAGGGCGGCAATTCGGGTCGATACGGGGGGTTAATCCTCATCGAGGGCGGGGAGTCTTCGCCAAACAGCGCCCGATCACCCGCGATCGACTCCCTCTCGGGATGCCGGTAGCGTTGTCCAGCAGGGAAAAGGTGGTTTGCATTCCCTTCTATACCGATCCGCTTGTCAGCCAGCCCGCATTCACCTAGGATAAGTTCAACTAAGAAAGCGATAGGAGACCGACGATGGCGCCGACACCCCCGGCGAACAACCCGCTGCTCGGCACCTGGCATCTGGTGCGCTGGGAGATCAGCCATGGCGACGGGCGCGCGCCCACGCTGCCCTTCGGCGCAGACGCCACCGGCTTGATCTGCTACACCCACGACGGCACGATGAACGCCTGCATCGCCCGCAGCGGCCGCACGCGCCTGTCCAGTGAGAGCGCGCGCAGCGCGCCCGAGGCCGAGCGGCTGGCCGCGTTCGAGAGCTTCTTCCAGTATGCCGGCCCCTACCACCTGCGCACCGAGGGCGGCAAGCGCCAGGTGGTGCACAGCGTCACACACTCGCTGAACCCGAACTTCGTCGGGACCGAGCAGGTGCGCAATCTGGAGATCGACACCACCGGCGAGCTCACGCTGTCGGCCTCGGACACGCTGCCGGGCACGTCGGTGGCGCGCCACCACCGCCTGCGCTGGCGCCGGGGAGGTGCGGCATAAGCGCGCCGGGCCGCTCCCAGGCGCGAATCCCGCAGCGCGCAGCGCGAAGGGTTGTTCCGTGACCGCGCTGCTCGAGCGCCACCGCGCCCGCTTCGAAGGGGCGCGGGAGGCCTGCCGTACGCGCGCCTCCTGGAGCCCATTCCCCGAAATGCCCGGCAAGTACCCGGATGCCGCGGCCGCCCAGGTGCGCGGTCTGGCGGCCTTCCAGGCCCACCTGGGCGACAACGCGCGCGCGCGCGATTTTGAGCTCGACCAGCCGGGCACGATCGGCTGGCTGGGCGACGAGGTCTCGCCCTACACCCGCTCGCCACTGGGGGCGCGCTATCCGCAGGCCGACGTCGATCGGCTGTTCGATGCCGCCGGCCGGGCCATGCCGGACTGGGGTGCCGCCACGCCCGAAACCCGGCTGGGCGTGCTGATGGAAGTGGTTGACGTGATTTACCGCGAGCAGCTCTTCGAGATCGCCCAGTCGGTCATGCACACCGCCGGGCAGAGCTTCAACATGGCCTACGCCGGCTCGGGCGTGAACGCGCTCGACCGGGCCATCGAGGCCCTGGTCTACGCCGAGCAGGCCATGGCGGCCGTGACCCCCTCCGCCCGCTGGGAGCGCAGCTTCGGCCCGAGCCAGATCGTGCTCGAAAAGACCTACCGCCTGGTGCCGCGGGGCGTGGCGGTGTGCTTCACCTGCGCCAGTTTCCCCACATGGAATGCCTGGCCCTCGATGATGGCGAGCCTGGCCACCGGCAACCCGGTGATCGTGAAGCCACATCCGGCCACGATCCTGCCGATGGCGATCACCGTGCGGGTGTTCCGCCGCGTGCTGGCCGATGCGGGCTTCGACCCGAACCTGGTGACGATGGCCATCGACAACGTCGAGCAGCCGCTGGGCAAGGTGCTGGTCAAGCACCCGAAGACGGCGATCGTCGACTTCACCGGCAGCGCGCGCTTCGGCCAATGGGTGGAGCAGAACGCGCACCCGGCGCTGTGCTTCACCGAGACAGCCGGCTGCAACACGGTGGTGCTGGAGTCGGCCGAGGACCTGGAGGCCGTGCTGCGCGGCCTGGCCACCACCCTGTGCATGTTCAGCGCGCAGATGTGCACCAGCCCGCAGAACATCTACATCGGTGCCCAGGGCGTGCGCACGCCGCAGGGACGGGTGAGCAGGGACGAGGTCGCACGCCGGCTGGCCGGGGCCGTGGCCGCTCTCACCTCGGACCCGAAGAAGGCCTCGATGATCCTGGCCACGATCCAGGCCGACAGCACGCTGGCGCTGATGCGACAGCTCCAGGCCGAGGGCAAAGGGCGCGGCCGCGTGCTGCTGGCCCCGCAGGCCTATGCGCACCCGGAGTTCGCTCAGGCGCGCACGAGCACACCGCTGATGCTTCAGGTGGGCACCGATGCCCGCGACCTGTACGGGGAGGAGCGCTTCGGGCCGATCAGCTTCGTGATCGGCTGCGCCGATGCCGACGACGCGCTCGCGCAGGCCACGCGCGACGTGCACGAGCGCGGCGGCCTGACCGCCTTCCTGTACTCCACCGACGAGTCCTACATCGTGCGCGCCGAGCAGGCCTACGCCCGTGCCGGCGCGCAGCTCACGACCAACCTGACCGGCGCGATGCCGCTGAACTTCGCCGCCGCCTACAGCGATTACCACGTCACCGGGCTGAATGCGGCTGGCAACGCCGCGCTCACCAGCCTGGCCTTCGTGGCCAGCCGCTTCTGCATCAGCCAGTCGCGCCGTCCGAGGCGAGATGCCGCCTCGCCCACCCGCCAACCTGGAGCCACGCCATGAACGATCGCACCGACCCGCAACACCTGGACGCCCCGTTCGGCGACGAATACGGTCCGCTGCTCACTGGCGTGTACGCACCGCTCACCGAGGAGTACGCGCTCGAGGACCCGAAGCTCACCAAGGGCCGCATCCCGAGCGACCTCAACGGCGTGTACCTGCGCGCCGGCCCGAACGCGCGCTACGCGCCCAACGGCCGCTACCACCCCTTTGACGGCGATGGCATGGTGCACGCCGCGCACTTCCGGAGCGGCCGCCTGACCTACCGCAACCGCTGGGTGCAGACCGACGGATTCAAGGAGGAAGTGGCTGCCGGCAAGTCCACCCACTACGGCATCCGCGAAACCCTCAAGGGCCGCAGCGACCGGCGCCTGAAGGACACCGCCAACACCGACCTGGTCGGCCACCGCGGCCGCGCGCTGGCGCTCTGGTACATGTCGGGCGACGCCTACGAGATCGACCCGATCACGCTCGAGACGCTGGGCAAGTCGCAGGCCATCTGCCAGAGCGGCGGCAAGATCTCGGCCCATGCCAAGGTGGACGAGATCACCGAGGAAGTGCTGTTCTTCGACTATGGCAACGACGCGCCCTACATGCACTACGGCGTCGTCGGAGCGGATGGCGCGCTCAGGCACCACGTGCCGATCGACCTGCCCGGGCCGCGCCTGCCGCACGACATGGCAGTGACCGAGCACTGGTCGATCCTGCACGACCTGCCCTTGTTCCACGACCACGAGGCGATGGTGCTGGGCCGGCACAAGATCGACTTCCACCCCGAACTCAAGAGCCGCTTCGGCGTGATCGGCCGCTACGCCCCTGGCGAGAGCATCCGCTGGTTCGACTTCAGCCCGTGCTACCTCTACCACGTGGTCAACGCCTGGGAAGACGGCGACTGGGTGGTGATGGTCGGCTGCCGCTACATGCCCGCGCTCGACGCGCAGGGTGGCATCGATGCCCACCGCACGGCCAAGGACGTGGCCGAGCTGGTGATGCGTGCCCGCCTGTGGGAGTGGAAGATGAACCTGCGCACCGGCGAGACGGCCGAGCGCATGCTCAACGGGCAGCACAACGCCGAGTTCCCCACCTGCAACGGGCGCCTGACCGGCCGCAAGACGCGCTACGGCTACCTGATCGACCACTCCGAGACCGTCACCCTGAAGTGGTCGGCGGTGCGCAAGTACAACCTGTTCACCGGCGAGGACCTCGGCGGCTGGTCCGACGACCCGCAGCACAGCTGGTACTCCGAGCCTTGCTTCGCCCAGGCCGACCACCCCAGCGCCGAGGACCACGGCTACGTGGTCGCCTTCCAGTGGAACGATGCGCTCAAGCGCCAGACGCTGGACGTGTTCGACGCGCGCAACCTCGCGCGTGGCCCGATCGCGCAGGTGGAACTGCCGCACCGCCTGCCCGCCGGCTTCCACGCCTGCTGGATCAAGGCCGACCGCCTGGCCCGCCGCTGACGCCAACCGAGCGCAGGCGCAGGCATGATCCTGGTGGCCCCGGAGCGCATCGCCGAGTACACCCGCGCGGGCTGGTGGGGCACGCTCACGCTGTGGGATCTGTTTCGCCGCAAGGTGGCGGAGCACCCCGAGCGCGAGGCCGTGGTCGACGCGCCCAACCGGGGCGAATTCGCCCACGGGCAGCCGCAGCGCTGGACCTGGGCGCAGCTGGCGCGCGAGGTGGACCGCCTGGGCCTGGTGCTGGCCGAGCACGGCATCGGCCGCGATGCCATCGTGGTGACGATGCTGCCCAACGGCGTGGAGCAGTTCGCGCTCTACCTGGCCTGCCTGCGGGTGGGCGCCGTCCTCACGCCGGTGCCGGTGCAGTACCGCGAGCACGAGCTCGACCACGTCCTGCAGCTCACCCGCGCCGGCGTGGCGTTCAGCTTCACCCGCATCGGCCGGCCCGGGCACGCGCACGCCGCCGCGGCGATGTTCGCCGACCTGCGCGCGCACCACCCCTCGCTCAGCCACCTCTTCGCCTGGGGCGACGGCACGGTCGAAGGGGTGCTGCCGCTGCCGCAGGCGCCGGCAGGCGAGGCGAGCCCACAGCAGCTCGAGCGCCTGGCGCGGGCCGAGCGCGAAGCCGCCATCACGGCCAACGACGTGGTCACGATCTGCTGGACCTCGGGCACCGAGGCGGCACCCAAGGGCGTGCCGCGCAGCCACAACGAATGGCTGATCGTGCCCCCGATCATCATCGAGGCGGGCCAGATCCCTGCTGGCGCGCGCCTGCTCAACCCGTTCCCATTGGTGAACATGTCGGGCTTCTCCGCCGCCTTCGCCACCTGGCTGGTGCTCGGGGCGACCGTGGTGCAGCACCACCCGTTCACCCTGCCGGTGTTCCTGCAACAGCTGCGCGAGGAGCGCATCGACTACACCGTGTCGCCTCCCGCGGTCTTGAACATGCTGCTGCAGGATGAGCGGCTGCTCGAGGGTATCGACTTCAAGCGCCTGTCGCGCATCGGCTCGGGATCGGCGCCGCTGGCCGATTGGATGGTGCGCGGCTACGCCGAACGCTACGGCGTGCAGATCATCAACTACTTCGGCTCGAACGAGGGCGCGGCGCTGGCCGGCAGCGACATCGACATTGCCGATCCGGCCCTGCGCGCGGCCTTCTTCCCGCGCGCCGGCGTGGACGGCTACCAGTGGCGCATCTCGATCAGCCGCAAGATCCGCACCCGCCTGGTGGATCTCGACAGCGGCGAGGACATTCGCGAGCCGGGCCGGCCGGGGGAACTGCGATTCCGCGGACCGACCGTGTTCAGCGGCTACTACCGCGCACCTGAGATGACGCAACGCGCGTTCGACGACCAGGGCTACTACTGCACCGGCGACCTGTTCGAGATCGCCGGCGATCGACAGCAGTTCTACCGCTACGTCGGCCGCTTCAAGGATCTGGTGATCCGGGGTGGCATGAACATCTCCAGCGAGGAGGTGGAGAACCTGCTCACGGCCTGTCCGCTCGTGCGCGAGGCGGCCGTGGTCGGCGTGCCCGACCCGGTGATGGGCGAGAAGCTCTGCGCCTGCGTGGTCCCGGCCGAGGGCCCTGCGCCCACGCTGCAGGCGCTGTGCGACTACCTGCGCCACCAGCAGCAGGTGGCGGTGTTCAAGCTACCCGAGTACCTGATGCTGATCGACGCGCTGCCGCGCAATCCGGTTGGCAAGATCCTCAAGCGCGATCTGCGCCTGCAGGCGCGCGCACTCGCGCCCGGGGAGAGGTGCGCATGAGGGCGCCCGTACCCGGCGAACTGCGCGGGGGTGAGCGATGACGCGCCCGCTGCTGCTGCTCGTGCCGGGCATGTTCAACACGCCCGCGATCTGGGACGCAGTGTGCGCGGCGCTCGCGCGCCGGGCCGACTCTCCCGAGCTGTGCCTCGCCGACCTGCTGACGCAGGACAGCATCGGCGCCATGGCCGACGACGCCTGGGCTCTGGTGGCAGGCCGCTTGGCGGCCGGTCGGCCGCTCTGCGTCGCCGGCTTCTCCATGGGCGGCTATGTGGCGCTCGAGCTCATGGCGCGCCATCCCGGCCGCGTGCAGGGCCTGGGAATGCTCGACAGCGCCGCCGGCATCGAGACCGCGGACAGCCTTGTCGTGCGCGAGAAGACCATCGGCGCCCTGCAGCGCAACTTCGAACGCACGGTCGAGGGCATCATCCCGTTCAGCCTTCATCCGGACCACGCCGGCGACTCAGGCCTGGTCGAAGGCATGCGCCGCATGATGCACGCCGTGGGGGCCGAAGCCGCCATCCGCCAGACCCGTGCGCTGATGCAGCGCGGCGATCACCGCCCCTGGCTGGCCCGGTGGCGCGGCGCGGCGCTGGTGCTGTGCGGCCGCGCCGACAAGGTCACGCCCCCGGCGTGCTCCGAAGAGCTGCTTCGATTGTTGCCGCAGGCGAGTGCCTGCTGGATCGAACAGGCCGGCCACCAGACCCCGCTGGAGGCCCCTCGGGTGGTGGCCGACGCCCTGCTGGCGCTCTGCCAGGATGCTTGCCGCCCTGCCCCCGAGCCCAGCCGATGACCGACCGCACCGCCCGGTTCGCACTGCGCCTGCCCGTTTTCGCGGCGCCGATGTTCCTGATCTCCGGCCCCGAGTTGGTGCTGGCCGCGTGCCGGGCCGGCATCGTGGGTGCCTTTCCTACGCCGAACGCGCGCCCGATCGAACAGCTCGATGTCTGGATGCGCCAGATCACCGAGGGTCTGGCGCGGGCCCGCGATGAGCAGCCGGCCGCCACGATCGGCCCCTGGTGCGCAAACCTGGTCACGCATTCGTCCAACACTCGCCTTGCCGAGGACCTGGCCCTGGTGGCGCGCTACAAGCCGCCGATCGTGGTGACCGCCCTGGGCAGTCCCAGGCCGGCGATCGAGGTCGTGCACGGCTACGGCGGCGAGGTGTTCGCCGACGTCATCAACCCGCCGCTGGCGCGCAAGGCCGTGGCCGCGGGCGCCGACGGACTGGCCTGCGTGTCGGCCGGGGCCGGGGGACACACCGGCTTCCTGTCGCCGTTCGCCTTCGTGGCCGCCGTGCGCGAATTCTTCGACGGCGCGGTCATCGTCGGCGGCGGCATCAGCGACGGCGCGGGCGTCGCCGGCGCCATCGCCAGCGGCGCCGACTACGTCTACATGGGCACGCGATTCATCCCCACGATGGAGAGCCAGGCACCGCAGGCCTACAAGCAGATGATCGTGGACTGCACCGTGGACGACCTGATCGTCAGCGCCGGGATCACCGGCACGCCGGCCAGCTGGCTCAAGCCCTCGCTCGTGGCCAATGGCATCGATCCGGCCAACATGCCCAGCGCCCCGGACCGGCACTACGACAGCAACCAGTCCTTCGCCGGCAAGAACTGGCTCGACCTCTGGGCCGCCGGCCAGGGCCTGGGCGCGGTCAAGGCAATCGAGCCGGTGGCCGAGGTGGTGGACCGGCTGGTGCAGGAGTACGGACTGGCGCTGGCCCGGATCAATGGGCTGCGTCATGCGACCCGGTTGGCCGCGAGCGGCGCAACACCACCTGCCAAGCCCTGCTAGACCTGATGAAGAGTCCTTTTCATCCATCGACCGTCGACCGACCCCATTGCGGAGCAAGACCATGAGCGAACCCGTTTACATCCTCGGCGGCCACCAGACCGACTTCTCCAAGGTCTGGTCGCGCCAGGGCCAGGACATCGCCGACATGACGCGCGAGGCCACGCTCGGTGCGCTCGCGCACGCGGGCGCCGATGCATCGCAGGTGCAGAGCATCCATGTCGGCAATGCCTTCGGCGAGTTGCAGCGGCAGCAAGCCCATCTGGGCGCAATGGTGGCGCAGGTGGTGCCCGAACTGTGGGGCGTGCCGGCCATGCGCCACGAGGGCGCCTGCGCCTCGTCGTCGCTGGGCGTCCTGAGTGCGATGGCCGAGATCGAGGCCGGGCGCTACGACTGCGTGCTGGTGCTGGGCGTGGAAGAGTTCAAGAACCTGCCGGGCGACCAGGCCTCGCAGAACCAGAACGCGGCCGCCTGGCAGGGGCATGAAGGCATCGAGTGCCGCTTCATGTGGCCGGCCGCCTTCGGCCTGCTGGCGCAGGAGTATGGGAGGCGCTACGGGCTGGACCGGCGCCACCTGAACCGCATCGCCGAGCTGAACTACGGCAATGCGAAACGCAACCCGCTGGCGCAGACGCGCAAGTGGCAGTTCGACGCGCTCAGCTTCACCGACGACGACGAGGCCAACCCGGTGATCGAGCCCGGCACCCGGCGCCAGGACTGCGGCCAGATCACCGACGGCGCCTGTGCCGTGGTGCTGGCCTCGGCCCGCTTCGCCGAGGCGCATCGCCGCGCCGGCGGCCCGGCCATGGCGCGCATCGCCGGCTGGGGCCACCGCAACGCCGGGCTGCGGCTGAAGGACAAGTTCGAGCGCAGCGCCGAGCAACCCTATGTCTTCCCGCACCTGCGCCAGACCCTCGAGGACGCCTGGCGCCGGGCCGGCGTGCCGGGCATCGAGGCGGTGCACGGGGTGGAGACGCACGACTGCTTCACCACCACCGAGTACATGGCCATCGACCACCTCGGTCTGACCGCGCCCGGGCAGAGCTGGCAGGCGGTGGAGGACGGCCGCATCGAGCGCGGCGGCAGCTGCCCGGTGAACATGAGCGGCGGCCTGATCGGCTGCGGCCATCCGGTGGGCGCCACCGGCACGCGCATGCTGTTGGACGCGGCGCGCCAGGTGGCCGGCCAGGCCGGCGAATGCCAGATCGAAGGCGCCCGGCGCATGCAGACGCTCAACATTGGCGGCTCCTGCGCCACGGTCGTGAGCTTCGTCGTCGAGGCGCAGGCCTGAGAGGCTGAGCGTCTTTTCCATGCCCGCCTGAAACGCGCCATGCCCACCACGCTGTCACCGAGCTTCGCTCCCGACCTCGCGCTCACGCGCGATGCGATCGCGAGCAGCGCGCTCAGCCACGGCCTGTTGGCGGTGGGTGATCGCTGGACATCGCTCCTGCTGCGCGGGGCGTTCACCGGCGTGCGCCGCTTCGAAGACTGGCAGTCGCGCCTGGGCATTCCGCGCCCGACCCTCTCCGACCGGCTGCGCAAGCTGGTGGCGCTCGGCCTGCTGCGCCAGCGCCCCCACCAGGAGCGTCCGCGGCGCAACGCCTACCATCTGACGCGCCGCGGGTTGGGCCTTTATGGGCATGTGCTGATGATCTGGGCCTGGGAGCGCCGCTGGGGCTCGCGTCGCGACCACCTGCCCACGCGCCTGGTGCATCGCGCCTGCGGCCAGGCGTTCGAACCCGTCTTGAGCTGCCAGGCCTGCGGCAGCAAGACCGGCCTGGCCGACTTGCGCCTTGGGCTGGAGGTGAACGCCACCCTGCTGGTGGCCGCGCAAGCGGCGCCGCGCTCCGGTCGCATGCCGGCCGACCCGGGCGGCGAACTGGTGCTCGGGCAGCGCCTGGACCGCTGGACGCTGCTGATCGTGAGCGCGCTGATCCTGGGCTGCCACCACTTCGACCAATTGCGCGCCGTGCTGGGGATCGCCAGCAGCGTGCTCTCGCGCCGGCTGGCGTCGATGGCCGACAGCGGCCTGCTGCAGAGCCATATCGACCTGCGCGACGGCCGGCGCACGGTCTACCGGCTTACCCCGGCCAGCCGTGACCTGTTCGCCTACATGGCCTGCTTCTCCACCTGGGCCAGCCGGGAGCTGCTGCGCCAGCCCAGTTCCATCCGCCCGGTGCACAAGGACTGCGGCCGGCCGTTCGCCGCCGTGGCCACCTGCAGTGCCTGCGGCGAGCCCTTGCAGCCCTGGGACGTGAGCTACGACCCGGCGCCCAACCCCTGAGCGGTGGATCGACATGCCAAGGACCGAAGTGATCCGGCGCCTCAGCAGCGACATCGTCAGGAGCCCACAGTGAAGACCGTGCTCGCTTCCGCCGCCGGAGTGCTCTGGGTCGTCTGGGTGGCGGCGCTGCTCCACTTTCGCCGCCAGCCCGATCTTCGCGTGGGTACGCCGCGCGAATTCCTGTTTCCGGCGGCGGCCCTGGCCGTCGGCCTGGCCTGGTTCTTCAGTACCTCCCCCCCGGCGGGCACCGGGTTGCTGACGCTCCACATGCGCTGCGCGGTGATCACCGGCGTGTTGCTGACCGCGGTCTGGCTGCTGAGCCTGCTGCGGCGCGACTGCGGCATCATGGACGTGGCCTACGCGCCGGCCGCGGCGCTGCCCACGCTGACGCTGCTCGCCCTGCGCGGCAGCTGGTCGGCGCACGAGATCATCGTCGCTGCGCTGCTGCTGCTTTGGTCGGTGCGCATGGCGCTGCACATCGGCATCCGCAATGCCGCCCATCCCGGCGAGGATGGACGCTATGCGGCATGGCGGCGGCGCTTCGGAGGCCAGTGGTGGTGGTGGAGCTTGTTCCAGATCTTCGTGATGCAGGGCGTCATGGTCTGGCTGTGGTCGTTGCCGATGGTGGCCGCCATGGCCGCACCCGACACCGCGCTGGGTTGGCCGCATGCGCTCGCCATCCTGCTGTTCGCGGCGGGCTTCGTGTTCCAGGTCGGGGGCGACCTGCAGCTGGAGCGCTTCAAGCGAGCGCGCACCGATCGCAGCCAGGTGCTCGACACCGGCTTGTGGGCGCTCAGCCGCCATCCCAACTACTTCGGTGAGACCATGATCTGGTGGAGCTTCGGCGCGCTGGCGCTGGCGCATCCCATGGGATGGGTCACCCTGGTCTGCCCGGCTTACGTCACCTGGTTCATGAGCGCGGGCTCGGCCGCGCCGATGCAGGAGCGCTACCTGGCCAAGACCAAGCCGGCCTACGCCGACTACATGCGCCGTGTTCCCGCCTTCTTTCCCTGGGGCCGGCCGTGACCGACCTGCGCGGGCGCGTGGCCATCGTCACCGGCGCCGGCAAGGGCCTGGGCCGCGCCTATGCGCTGCACCTGGCTGCGCGCGGCGCTCAGGTGCTGGTCAACAACCGCCGCCACCCGGGCGAGGCGGACGCGGATACCTCGGCCGCCCGGGTGGCCGAGGCAATCCGCGCCGCCGGTCACCAGGCCGAGCCAGACTGGAGCGAGGTCGCCGACCCCGCCAGCGGCCTGGCCATGGTGGAGCACGCGCGCGCACGCTTGGGGCGGCTGGACATCGTCGTGGCCAACGCCGGCATCGACGCGCCCACCAGCTTCCTGAAGCAGGGCATGGCCGATTTCCGCCGCATCTTCGACACCAGCTTCTTCGGCAACCTGCACCTGGCGCATGCCGCCTGGCCGGTGCTGACCGGCCAGGGCTACGGGCGCATGGTGCTCACCGCCTCCAGCGCCGGGTTGCACGCCAACCACGGGCAGTCGGCCTACTCGGCGGCCAAGGCGGCGGTCATCGGCCTGGCCCGGTCGCTGGCGATCGAGGGCGCGCACCGGAACGTGCGGGTGAACGTGATCGCGCCCTACGGCTTCTCGCAGATGACCGCGCCGTACATGCAGCCCGGCATGGCCGCTGCCTTCGACCCGGCCCGGGTGGCCCCGCTGGTGGGCTGGCTGTGCAGCGAGGCCTGCGACGTCAGCGGCGAGGTGCTGGTCGGCGGTGCCGGCGTGGTGCGCCGCGCCGCCACCGGCGAAACCGCCGCGCTCGCGCTCGACGCGGCCGACCCCGCCGCCACCGTGCACGCGCTGGCCGGCCTGCCGGTGCGCAGCTATCCCAGCGCCAACGATTCGTTCGCCGAACTGCTGCGCGAGATCGACGCCGCCGTCCCGGGAGTCTCACCCTGAACCACGCCGTCATCGCCGAGGCGCTGCGCACGCCGCGCGGCCGCGGCAACGACAAGGGCAGCCTGCGCGGCGTCAAGCCTGCCCGCCTGCTGGCCCAGGTGCTGCAGGAACTGGCGCGCCGCTCCGGCGTCGACACCGGGCAGGTGAACGACGCGGTATTCGGCTGCGTCACCCAGACCGGCGACCAGGGCGCCAGCGTCGGCACGCTGGCGCTGCCGCTGGCCGGCTGGAGCGACCGGGTATCGGCGGTCACGATCAACCGCTACTGTGCCTCGGGCCTGTCGGCCACGAACTTCGCTGCGCTGCAGGCGCTGCAGGGCGACACGCTGGCCGTGGGCGGTGGCATCGAGATGATGTCGCGCGTCCCCATGGGCAGCGATGAGGGACCGCTGACGCACGACGCGGAGCTGCAGGGGCTGGCGCGGCTGGTGCCGATCGGCATCGCGGCCGATGCCATCGCCACCCAGCGCGGCTACAGCCGCGAGCAGCTCGACGCCTATGCGGCCGGCTCGCAGCAGCGCGCGGCGGCCGCGGCGGCGCGCGGCATGCCGGCCTCGATGGTGGCGGTGACCGGCGAGGACGGCCAGGCGCTGCTGGCGCGCGACGAGAACATCCGCCCCACGACCACCGTCGGGACGCTGGCGGCGATGAAACCGGCGTTCGAGGCTTGGGGCGCCAAGGACGGTGACGCCGGCTTCGACGCGCAGCTGTGCCGCCGCTACGGGCTCTCGGCCATCCGCCACCTGCACCACGCCGGCAACTCGCCGGCGATGGCCGACGCCGCCGCCGCCGTGCTGCTGGGCAGCAGCGGCGCGGTGGCCCGCGCCGGGCTGCGCGCCCGTGCCCGCATCCTCGCCATGGCCGACACCGGCTCGGACCGCACGCTGGCGCTCACCGGCACCGTCGACGCTGCGCGCCTGGCACTGCGTCGCGCCGGCCTTCAGGCCGGGGACGTCGACCTGTACGAGATCAACGAGGGCTTCGCCGCCATGGCCCTGCATTTCGTCGACGAGATGGGCGTGGACGCGGCGCGCGTGAACGTGAACGGCGGCGCCATCGCCATCGGCCATGCCATGGGCTGTACCGGCGCGGCCCTGGTGAGCGTGCTGCTCGATGAGCTCGAGCGCCGCGGCGCGCGCACCGGCTGCATCGCCATCTGCGGCGCGGCCGGCTTGGCCAGCGCCATGGTCGTGGAGCGGCTGGCATGAAGAACCGCGCTATCGGGAAAGACCGGCGCCCATGACTACCGTCATCCAGCTCACCATCAATGGCATGGCCATCGGCGCGATCTACGCGCTGGTGGCACTCGGACTGGTGCTCACCTACAAGGCCACCGAGGTACTGAACTTCATCCACGGCGACCTGCTGATGGCCTCCAGCTTCATCGGCTGGGGCCTGATCGTGGTGCTTAAGTGGCCGTTCTGGCTGGCCGTGCTGGCCACGGTCGCGATCGCGATGGTGTTCAGCTGGGTGCTGGACGCGCGCGTGATGCGCCTGATCGTCGGCCAGCCGCAGTTCGCCGGCGTCATGCTCACGATCGGCATCGCGTTCACGCTGCGCGGCCTGGTGAGCATGTCCTTCGGCCCGGAGTCGCGCAACTACCCCACGCCCTGGACCAACCAGAAGACCCAGCTCGGCGGGGTCGTGATCGCCGACCTGAGCCTGGTCATCGTGGCCACGGCGCTGCTGGTCACGCTCGCGCTGTTCTGGTTCCTGCGCCGCACCACCCTGGGCGTGGCCATCCAGGCGGCATCGCAAAACCAGCTCGCGGCCTTCCTCAGTGGCATCCGGGTTAAGCGCCTGACTTCTCTGGTCTGGGCCCTCACCGGCGGTATTGCCGCCCTGTGCGGCCTGCTGCTGGCGCCCACCGCACTGGTCGACATCAGCCTGTGGTTCGTGATGATCAAGGCGCTGGCGGCCGTGGTGCTGGGCGGCTTCGGCAGCATCCCGGGCGCGATCCTCGGCGGCCTGCTGCTGGGCGTGATCGAGCAGTTCGCCGGCGTCTACCTGCCCGACGGCTACAAGGACGCCGTCGCCTACCTGGTCCTGATCGGCGTGCTCGTCCTCTGGCCCCGCGGCCTGCTGGGCGATGCCCACGGCCGGCGCGTCTGAACAGCGGGCGCCTCACCATGCGATTCGACTACGACACCTCCTACCGCGACGGCCAGGCCTTGCTGCGTTACGGCAGCGGGCGCGCCGCCTATGCCGTGCTGGCCCTGCTGCTGCTCGCCGCGCCCTGGGCGCTGGGCAAGTACTACGTGGGCGAGATGACCTATCTCTTCATCATGTGCATCGGCAGCCTGGGGCTGATGGTGCTGAAGGGCTACACCGGCCAGGTCTCGCTCGGGCACTCGGCCTTTCTGGCGCTGGGTGCCTACGCGCACGCCTGGATGCTGGGCAAGGGGCTGCCCTTCGCACTGTCGATCCCGATGGCCATGGGGTTCACGGCCCTGATCGGCCTGGTGATCGGCTTGCCCGCGATCCGGGTCTCGGGCCTGTACCTGGCGATGGTGACGCTCGCCTTCGCGATCCTGACCGAGCACGTCATCGGACATTGGGACGCGGTCACCGGCGGGTTCAACGGCATGAGCGTGGCCAACCCGGTGGTGTTCGGCTTCGACCTCTCCGGCCTGCGGCCCTTCTACTACCTGTGCCTGGGCCTGCTCACGCTGGTGCTGCTGGGCCTGGTGAACCTGATGCGCTCGCAGACCGGGCGCGCCTTTCGCGGCGTGCGCGATTCCGAGGCGGCGGCCTACGGCCTGGGCATCTGGGTCTCGGGTTACAAGGTGCTGGCCTTCGTGATCTCGGCCGGGGTCAGCGGGCTGGCCGGCGCCCTGCTGGCGCACCACGTGCGCTTCCTCACCCCCGAGGGCTTTGGCCTGTTCCTTGCGCTGGAGCTGGTGCTGATGGTCACCATCGGCGGCCTGGGCTCGCTGCGTGGTGCCATCTTCGGCGCGGTGCTGATCGGCATGCTGCCCGTGTTCATCTCGCGCATCAAGCCCATGCTGCCCGAGCAGGTGTCCAAGCAGTTCGGGCTGGAGATCTTCGTCTTCGGCCTGATCCTGGTGCTGTTCGTGCTGTTCGAGCCCAAGGGCATCAACGGGCGCTGGATCAAGCTCAAGACCTTCTTCCAGACCTTCCCGCTCTACCGCAAGGACCTGTTCAAGCGCGGCAAGACCTACATGAAGTCGGAGCGCTACAAATGACGATGTTCAGCGTGCGCAATCTGTCGCTGCGTTTCGGCGGCGTGCAGGCGATCGCCGACCTGAGCTTCGAGGTCGCGCAGGGCGAGGTGTTCGCCATCATCGGCCCCAATGGCGCCGGCAAGACATCGGTGCTCAACGTCATCACGCGCGTGTTCGACCCGAGTGCCGGCAGCGTGCACTTCGAAGGCCGGGACATCACCCAGCTTGCGCGCCACCGCGTGGTGAATGCCGGCATCGCGCGCACCTTCCAGAACATCGAACTGTTCGAGGGCGGCACCGTGCTGGAGAACCTGCTGCTCGGTCGGCACCGCTTCGGCCATGGCAACTTTTTCGCGCAGTGGCTCTGGACCCCCGGCGTGCGCGCAGCCGAGGCCGCCTCGCAGGCCGCGGTGGAGCAGGTGATCGAACTGCTCGACCTGGCGCCCCACCGCAAGTCACCGGTTGCCGGACTGCCCTATGGCGTGCGCAAGGTGGTGGAACTGGCCCGGGCGCTCGCCGCGCGGCCGCGCCTGCTGCTGCTGGACGAGCCGTCATCCGGCCTCAACCCGGAGGAGACCCGCGACCTCGCCTTCTGGATCGACGACATCCAGAACGACCTGGGCGTGACCGTGATCATGGTCGAGCACGACATGTCGCTGGTCTCGGAGGCCGCCGACCGCGTGCTGTGCATGAACCTGGGCCAGCGGCTGGCGCTGGGCACGCCGGCCGAAGTGCAGTCCAACCCGGCCGTGATCGCGGCCTACCTGGGAGCTTGAGATGAGTCCGCAAGCGCCGCCCGTCTTGAGCGTGCGCAACCTGGAGACCTGGTACGGCCCGGTGAGCGCCATCAAAGGGGTGAACATCGACCTGCATGAGGGACGCATCGTCACCGTGCTGGGTGCCAACGGCGCCGGCAAGAGCACGTTGCTCAACACCATCGCCGGCGTGATCAACCCGTTCAAGGGCAGCGTCGAGTTCCGCGGCCGCCCGATCCAGGGGCTGGACGCCGATGTCGTGGCGCTTGACGGACTGGTGCTGGTACCCGAGGGACGCCAAGTGTTCCCCTTCCTGACCGTGCGCGAGAACCTGATGATGGGCAGCTTCGCGCGCGCCACGCCTGAGGGCCTGGAGGATGACCTGGCACGCATCTACGGCTGGTTCCCGCAACTGAAGGGGCGCGAGCAGCAGCATGGCGGGCTGCTCTCGGGCGGCGAGCAGCAGATGCTCGCGATCGGGCGCGCGTTGATGGCGCGACCCAGCGTGCTGCTGCTCGACGAACCCTCGCTCGGCCTCTCGCCGCTGCTCACACGCGAGATCTTCGCCATCGTGCGGCGCATCAACGCCGAACTGCGGACCTCGATCCTGGTGGTGGAGCAGAACGCGGCCATCGCGCTGGCCACCGCGGACGACGGCTACATCATGGAGCTGGGGCGCATCGTCGCCGCCGGCACCTGTGCCGAACTGATGGTCAAAGACGACGTCAAGGAGTTCTACCTGGGCGGCGCGGGCGGCGCACCACGCGCCGACGGCCGCAAGCAGCGCTGGAAGCGGCGCAAGACCTGGAGATGACCGCGATGCAGGCGAGCCCCCATCCGCCCGTGCCGGCCTTCGGCCACGACACGCCGCACAAGCTGCTGCGCCAGCGCTGCCGGGAGTGGGCCGCGCAGCCGGCGCTGCGGCACAAGCGCAGAGGCATCTGGTCCTCGGTGAGCTGGGCGCAGTACTACGAGCGCGCCCGTGCTGTCGGCCTGGCACTGGACGCGCTTGGCCTGCGCCGCGGCGATGCCGTGGCCGTGCTGTCGGAGAACCGCCCCGAATGGCTGTATGCCGACATGGGCGTGCAGTGCATGGGGCTGCTGAGCGTGGGCATCTACCCCACCTCGTCGCCGCAACAGGTGCTGTTCATCCTGCGCGATGCGCGCGTGCGCGTGCTGTTCGTGGAGAACCAGGAGCAGTACGACAAGGCGCTCGCAGTGCGCGATCAGTGCCCCGCGCTGGAGCGCATCGTGGTGACCGACCTCGGCGGCCTGCGCGGGCTCGACGATGCAATGACGATCGACTTCGCCGGCCTCATGGCCCAGGGCGAGGCGCGCGCAGCGCGGGAAGCCGATGTGTTCGAGCGCGCGATCGACGCCGGGCGAGCCGAGGAGATCGCCTTCCTCGTCTACACCTCCGGCACCACGGGCGCGCCCAAGGGGGCGATGATCGCCAACCGCAACCTCACCTTTCAGATCTCCAGCGTACGTCAGTACCTGAACCTCGATCCGGGCGACCGCACGCTGTCCTTCCTTCCGCTGTGCCACATCGCCGAGCGCATGTCCACCGTGTTCAACCCGCTTGCGCAGGGGCAGATCGTGCACTTCCCCGAGAACGCGGGCACCGTGTTCAACGACGTGCGCGAGGTCGCTCCGCACGTCATCTTCGGCCCGCCGCGCTTCTGGGAGAAGCTGTACTCGCAGGTCACGCTCTACCTGCAAGATGCCATCCCGCTGGCCCGACGTGTCTATGCGCACGTGCTGGCTGAAGGTTCGGCGCTGGCCCAGGCGCGGCTGGACGGGGCGCCCGTCACCGGGTGGCGCGCGCAGCGCTACCGCATGCTCCAGGCCCTGGCGCTGTCCAACCTGCGCAGCTTCCTCGGTCTGCAGAACCTCAAGACCGCGATGACCGGCGCGGCGCCGGTGCCGCCCGACCTGTTGCGCTGGTACATGGCCATCGGCATCGACCTGCTGGAGGCCTTCGGCATGACCGAAACCTGCGGCTTCTGCACCTCGATGCCACCCCAGCGCATCCGCATCGGCACCGCAGGTGTGCGCTGCGAGGGCACCGAGGTGCGCCTGGGCGAGCAGGACGAGATCCTGGTGCGCGGGCCGAACGTGTTCGCCGGCTACTGGGGCCTGCCCGAGAAGACGCGCGAGACCCTGGACGCCGAGGGCTGGCTGCACACCGGCGACTGCGGCAGCATCGATGCCGAGGGCTATGTCGCCATCCGCGACCGCATCAAGGACATCATCATCACCTCGGGCGGCAAGAACATCACGCCCAGCAACATCGAGAACCTGATCAAGTTCAGCCCCTACCTGTCCGACGCCGTCGTGATCGGCGAAGGCCACCACTACCTCACCTGCCTGGTCATGCTCGATCTGGACAACGTGGCCAAGTTCGCGCAGGATCGGCAGGTGCCCTACACCGACTTCGCCAGCATGACGCGCGCACCCGAGGTGGTGGCGCTGGTGCGCCAGGAGCTCGAGCGGGTGAACGCCAAGCTCGCGCGGGCCGAGCAGATCAAGGATTTCCGCATCATCGACCAGCTCCTGACCGCCGAGGACGAAGAGCTGACACCGACCATGAAGCTCAAGCGCAAGGTGATCGCCAGCAAGTACGCCGAAGTGATCGCCAACATGTACCCGAGCTGAGAGGCAGCCGTTTCAACCACCGGGCGAGAGCCCATCTTGTGAAGAGGAGACCACCACCATGCTGATTCGACAACTCAAGCGCGGCCTGCTGGCCGTCGCACTCGCGCTCGGCGCGGCCACCGGCGCCTCGGCGGCCGGCGTGTCGGCGACCGAGATCGTGCTGGGCACGCACCTGGACCTGTCCGGGCCGGTCGCCGCGGGCATGCCCAGCATCCGCAACGGCATGCAGATGCGCCTGGACGAGGCCAACGACGCCGGCGGCGTCAACGGGCGCAAGTTCCGCATCGTCGTCGAAGACAACGGCAGCCAGCCGCAGATGGCGGTACGCGCCATCGACAAGCTCATCCGCAAGGACGAGGTGTTTGCCATCGTCAACCCCTTCGGCTCCGGCCCGAACGCGGCTGTGGTCAAGCGCGCCGTGGACGAGGGGGTGATCTACTTCGCGCCCTGGGCTGCGTCGTCGATCATCCGCCGCACCGCCAACGACAGCCCGCTGCTGTTCACGGTCACGCCTAATTACGACACGACCATGTTCAAGGGCGTGACCTGGATGCTGGAGCAGTTCAAGCCGCGCAAGGTCGGCTTCATCTACCAGGAGGGCCCGCTGGGCGCGTTGATGGGCGCCGGCGTGAAGAAGGCGCTGGAGGCCAAGGGCATGAACTACGCGGCCCAGGCGGGGTACAAGGCGGGCGACATCGACTTCTCGTCGCAGGTGGCGCGCATGAAGGCGGCCGACGTCGACCTGATCGTGCTCGCCACCATCACACGCGAGACGATCGCGGTGATGGCCGAGGTGAAGAAGCTGGGCTGGAACAACGTGCGCGTGATCACCGGCAACCCCGGGCGCACCAGCATCGTGCTGCAGCTGGGCAAGGACACGGTCGAAGGCCTGTACGGCGTCGGCACCTGGAAGCTGTACACCCCCACCGTCGGTCCGGACAACGTGAAGAAGTGGTTCGCCGACTACAAGAAGAAGTTCCCGCATGAGCCCGACGAGAACGCGTTGCTGGCCTATGCCTACGCCGACATCTTCGTCAAGGCCGTGCAGGCGGCCGGTCGCGACCTGACCGCCGACAAGGTCCTCCGGGCCCTGCAGACCATGAGCTTCGAGCACCCGATCTTCTACGACAAGCAGGTGTTCAAGGGCGGGCACTTCGAGCCCGAGTACACCCAGATCGACCAGGTCAAGGACGGCGCCTGGACCGCGCTCACCAAGCCGATGCAGTGATTCGGTCCGGCCGCCTGCGGGCGGCCGGCGCCGCTGCGCGGCGACGCGCCGACATCCGGGGCCAGACATGAGTACAAGCTTCGACCCAGCCCGCCTCGGGCCACCACCGGGCGCGCGCGTGGCGGTGATGGGTGGCTGCGGCGGCATGGGCCGCGTGCTGGTGCACGCGCTGCTCGACACCGGCGTGCAGGTGGCCGTGCTCGATCTGCCGGCATCGATCGCCCAGCACCCGCCGCCGAGCGAAGCGCTGGCACTGGCGCTGGACGGCAGCGATGCCGCGAGTGTGGCGCACGCGTTCGACACCCTGCGTGCGCGCTGGCCGGCCCTGGACGGTTTCGTCAACCTGGCTGGCTTCTTCAAAGGCTTCCACTCCATTACCGAGCTGCCGGTGGAGGTGTTCGACGAGGTCATCGCCGGCAACCTGCGCAGCCACTTCCTGTGCGCACGCTCTGCTCTGCCCCTGCTGCACGCATCCGGCGCGGGCGCCATGGTGCAGGTCGCCTCCACGCTCGGCCTGGACGTGGTGAAGCACTACACTCATTACGGCGCCGCCAAGGCCGGCGTGATCGCCATGGTCAAGGGCCTGGCGCGCGAGAACGCGCCGACGGTGCGGGTCAACGGCGTCGCACCCGGCCTCACCAACACCGCCTTCCTCACCGGTGGTACCGGGCGCGAGAAGATCTTCGAAGGCATTCCGGAAGCGGTCTACGCCAAGCGCGTGCCGATGAAGCGCGTGGCCCACCCGCAGGACATGGCCGGCCCGATCCTGTTCCTGCTCGGGGGGGCCTCGTCGTTCGTCAACGGCGAGACGCTGATCGTGGACGGCGGGGTGTATACGCAGTAGCCCGTGCCCGGGTCCACCGACCGGCAGCGATAAACTGTCAATTGTCTTGGTTCGTTTAGGGGATCGTTGATGCCGCCTGCCAACCCCGCCGTGGTCATCGGCGCCCTGCGCACGCCGCGCGGCGCCGCCAAGGAAAGCGGGGCCCTGCACCCGGTCGCGCCGGTGGAACTGCTGGCCGGCGTGCTGCGCGCCCTGCACGCGCGCACCGGCGTGGACACGGCCCAGGTCGACGATGGCGTGTTCGGCTGCGTCACCCAGACCGGGGAGCAGGGCGGCAACATCGGCAAGGCCGCCAGCCTGCTGGCCGACTGGAGCCCGCACCTGAGTGCGGTCACCATCAACCGCTACTGCGCCTCGGGCCTGAGCGCCGTGAACTGGGCCGCGCAGCAGGCGCGCGATGCCGACGGACTGGCCGTGGCAGGGGGCGTGGAGATGATGTCGCGCGTGCCCATGTTCGGTGACCAGCCCACCTACACCATCGACAAGGCGCTCGCCGCGCGCATCGGCTTCGTACCGCCGCCCTGGTCCTCCGATTTGGTGGCCACGCGCGAAGGCACCTCGCGCGAAGACTGCGACCGCTATGCCGCGCTGTCGCAGTCCCGCGCGCTCGCGGCGCGCCAGCGGGGCCTGGCGCCCTCGATGGTGCCCGTCACCGACGCCGACAGACGGATGCTGCTGGATCACGACGAGAACATCCGCGCGGCCAACACGATCGAGAAGCTGGCCAGCCTGCGCACCGTGTACGAGCCAGGCGCCAATGGCCTGGATGCCTGGGGCCTGGCGCGCGAGCCGGGCCTGGGCGAGATTCGCCACGTGCACACCGCCGGCAACGCGCCCTGCATGGCCGATGGCGCCGCCGCGGTGCTGCTGGGCACCGAAGCGGCGGCCCGCCGGCACGGCCTGCCGATGCGCGCGCGCATCCTGGCCCAGGCCGAGGCCTGCGTGCCGCTGACGCAGACCGGCGCGGTGGAGGCCACACGCAAGGCCCTGGCCCGCGCCGGCCTTGGCGTGGCCGACATCGACCTGTGGGAGGTGCGCGACTCCTTTGCCGCGATCACGCTGCACTACATCAAGAGCCTGGGCATCGAGCTGCAACGCTTCAACGTGAACGGCAGCTCGATCGCGCTCGGCCACCCCATGGGCGCCACCGGTGCGATGCTGGTGAGCTGCCTGCTCGACGAGATGGAACGCCGGGGCCTGCGCCATGGCGTGGCTGCGCTGCCAGGCGCCTTCGGCGTCGCCACTGCCACCGTGTTCGAACGCGTGCATTGAAGCCCACGATCGGCCACACCCGCGCCTGCCAACGGCCAACACAACTGGAGTGAATGGATGAAAACCCTCGAACACCACTACACGCTTGACTGCTTGCCCAGCGACAACCCTTACCTCAGCGACAACTGGCGCCCCTGCGATGAGGAGTGGACGGCGAGCACGCCCCAACTCGAGGTGATCGGCGAGGTGCCGCGCGACCTGAATGGTGTCTACTTGCGCAACGGCCACAATCAGGTCCACGCGCCGATCGGCAAGTACCACCCCTTCGACGGCGACGGCATGATCCACAGCACGCACTTCGACGGCGGCAAGGTCACCTACCGCAACCGATTCATCCGCACCACCGGCTTCCTGGCCGAGGCCGCCGCCGGGCGCTCGCTCTGGCCGGGCATCATCGAGCCGCGCAAGGCCGTGCTGCGCGGCTGGGGCTCGATCGGCGCAATGAAGGACAACGCCGGGACCGACGTCAAGGTGCACGCCGGGCGCGCGCTGGCCGCGATGAGCCAGTGCAGCGAACCCTACCGGCTCGATCCGGTCACGCTCGAGACGCTGGGGCCGGACCCGTCTTGGGCGCGCGCGCTGGGCACGCGCGGCATCTGCTCGCACTTCCAGGTGGACGCGCACAGCGGCGAGATGATGTTCTTCAACTACGGCCAGACCGCGCCCTACTTCAACTACGGCGTGGTCAGCGCCGACAACAAGCTGGTGCACTACGAGCCCATCGAACTGCCGCACGCCCCCTGGCCGCACGACCTGGGCATGAGCGCGCACTATTGCGTGCTGCATGACCTGTCGATGTTCTTCGACCCCGAGGGCCTGAGGAAAGGCCAGCATCGGCTGCACTTCCACCGCGACGTGCCGGCTCGCTTCGGCGTGATCCCGCGCATGGGCCGCAATCGGGACGTGAAGTGGTTCGAGGGCCTGCCCTGCTACATCCTGCACCTGGCCAACACCTACGAGGTGGGCGACCAGATCGTGATGGACGGCGCCATCCAGACCAACCCGGTGCCCGACCTCAGCGGCCTGCCCAAGGAGGGCTACGCGCGCATGCACGCGCTGCTGTCCATGGACCTGCAGGAGACGCGCATGCACCGCTGGCGCTTCAACCTCAGGACCGGCCAGACGCAAGAGGAGGACCTGGACGACGAGGTGACCGAGTTCTCGATGATCGACACCCGCGTCAAGGGCCGGCCGAACCGTTACGTGTACAACGCGCTCGCCAAGCCCGAGTGGAAGCTCGATGGCCTGAAGAAGTACGACTGGCGGGCCGGCCGCAGCCAGCGCTGGGAGGCGCCCAAGGGCTGCTACGTGAGCGAGTCGCCTTTCGCTGCGCGCGAAGGCTCGACCGCCGAGGACGATGGCTACGTGATCACCTACATCACCAACCTGAACACGGGCAAGGGCGAGTGCGCGGTGTTCGACGCCAGCGACATCGCGCAAGGCCCGCTGTGCCGCGTCATCCTGCCGCACCACATCCCCATGGGGGCGCATGCCTGCTGGGCGCCGGCCAGTGCGCTGAAGGTGCCCCAATGAGCGTGCCCCCCAGCCTGCCCGACTACGCCGTGCACCACCCGAGCGGGGCCGCGCACGGTGGCACGGTGTTCCTGCTGCACGGCGCCTTCGGCGCCAAGGAGTACTGGCGCCACCAGATCCAGGCGTTGATCGCCGCCGGCTGGCGCGTGGTCGGCTGGGACGCACCCGGCTATGGCGTGTCCAAGCTGCCCGTGCCGCTGACCATCGACCACTGCGCCCGCGCGCTGGGGCTGCTGCTGCACAAGGAAGGCGGCGCGTGCAACGTCGTCATGGGCCACAGCATGGGCGGCATGATCGCCCAGCAGGCCTGGCGCCATGCGCGCGCGCGCATCCACGGCTACGTGCTGTCGGCCACCAGCGCCGCCTTCGGCAGCCCCGATGGCGACTGGCAGCGCGAGTTCGTGCGCGCACGCGTGGCGCCGCTGGACGCCGGATGCAGCATTTCCAACTACGCCCCCGAGATGCTGCGCGCCATGATGGCCCCCGGGGCCGGCGGGCCGGCCGTCGACCTGGTGGTCTCCACCGTGAGCCAGATGCGCGAAGAGACCTTCCGCGCGGCCGTGGCCGCGGTGGTCGGCTTCGAAGGCCGCGACCTGCTGCCCACGCTCGACGTGCCGGTGCTGGGCATCGCCGGCGAACTGGACCAGACCGCGCCGGCCGTCGTGATGCAGAAGATGGCGACCAAGATCGCCGGCGCCGAGTTCGTGAATCTCTCCGGGCTCGGCCACTTCGGCTGGGCGGAGGATCCGCAGCGCTTCAACACCGCCGTGCTGGACTTCCTGGCGCGGCGCCTGACCCGCCCGGCCTGAGCCATGCGCGCCCTGTCCCACGTCAAGGTGCTCGACCTGACCCGCGTCGTCGCCGGTCCCTGGTGCACGCAGACCCTGGCGGACCTGGGCGCCGACGTGATCAAGATCGAGCGCCCCGGCGTGGGCGACGACACGCGCCGCGTCGGACCCTACGTGAGCACCGCGGACGGACTCCGCACCCAGGACTCGGCCTTCTTCCTCGGCTGCAACCGCAACAAACGCTCGGTGACCGTCGATATCACGACCGCGCGCGGAGCAGCCCTGGTGCGCGAACTGGCGCTCTCCAGCGACGTGCTGGTCGAAAACTACAAGGTCGGGGCGCTGCAACAGCACGGCCTGGACGGCGCGACCCTGTGCGCAGCACATCCCGGCCTGGTGTACTGCAGCGTGACCGGCTTCGGCCAGGACGGCCCGTACGCGCCGCGACCAGCCTACGACTCGGTGCTGCAGGCCATGGGGGGCCTGATGAGCACCTGTGGTGTGCCCGATGGCGAACCAGGAGCCGGGCCGATGCGTGCGGCGGTTCCGATCACCGACATCTTCACCGGGCTGTACGCCACGATCGCGATCCTGGCGGCGCTCACGCAACGCGCGGCCAGCGGGCGCGGCCAGAGGATCGACATGGCCATGATTGACGTCACCACGGCGCTCAACGCCCACCTGGCGCTCGGCTACCTGATGACCGGCGAGGTGCCGCAACGCCAGGGCAACCTGAACCCGATCACCGCGCCCAGCGAGGTGTTCCGCGCCAGCGACGGGTACTTCTTGATGTCCGCCGGCAACGACGGCCAGTTCGCCGCCATGCTGCAGGTGCTGGGGCTGGACCTTTCCCTCGCCGCCGAGCCGCGCTTTGCCGGCAACGCCGCCCGGATCCGCAGCCGGGCCGAACTGCACGACATCCTGCAGGCGCAGGCCCTGGCCGCGCCCATGGCGCATTGGATCGAACGCCTGTCGGCCCGGGGCGTACCCTGCGCAGCGATCAACGACATGCGCCAGCTGTTCGAGGACCCCCAGGTGCAGCACCGCGGCCTGGCCTTGCGCGTGCCGCACGCCAGCGGCGTGGACGTGCCTACCCTGCGCAGCCCGTTGCGCCTGCCCCTCTCGCCGGTCGAGCACCGCGCGCCCCCGATGCTCGGGCAGCACACGCGCCAGGTGCTGCAGGAGCGCCTGGGCCTGGACCTTGCAGCCATCGAGGCGCTGCAGCGCGATGGCATCGTCTGAGCCCCAGCGACCGATCCCCTTCCCCGCCCCTCCACCCCTCCGAGGAGAACCCCATGCAACCTCGCCAAATCATCCGCCAGGCCGGCCACCTCGCGCTGGCGTCGCTGGCCGCTTACTGGCTGGCTGGCTCCGCCCGTGCGCAGGCCTTCCCGTCGAAGCCGATCACGATCGTGGTCGCCTTTGCGCCCGGAGGCCCGGCCGACACGATGTCGCGCGCCGTCGCGCAGGAGCTCTCCCCGCTGCTGGGCCAACCGGTCGTGGTGGACAATAAGGCGGGCGCCGGCGGCAAGATCGCGATGCAGGCCGTGCTGCGCGCGCCGCGCGATGGCCACACCCTGGCCTACATCTCGTCGTCGATCCTCTCGGTGGCGCCGTTGCTGGACAAGGAGATCGGCTACGACCCGCTCAAGGACATCCAGCCGCTGACCACCGGGCTGAGCAGTTCCAACGCGATCGTCGTCCATCCCTCGATTCCAGCGCGCAACCTGCGCGAACTGGTGACCTGGGCGCGCGCCAATCCGGACAAGCTCAACTACGGCAGCATCGGCATCGGCAGCTGGTACCACCTGGCCACGGAAAAGTTGCTCTCCGGCTTGGGCATCGAGGCCACCCATGTGCCGTACCGCGGCGAGGCGCCTGCGCTGGTGGAGCTGGCGGCCGGCCAGATCCAGCTCATGATCGTGTCCGGCGCCGGTAAGGCTTTACTGGACGACGGGCGCCTGGTGGCGATCGCGTCCACCGGCAGCCGTCCCGCCGTGCATGCGCCACGCGCTCAGCCGGCGCGCGAGTCGGGCATCCCTGCCCTGGCCGACTACGACGAGGTGCCCTGGGTCGGCTTCGGGCTGGCAGCGGGGGCGCCGCCCGACGTGGTCACGCGGTTGCACCAGGCCCTGGTGCGCGCGCTGCAATCCAACGAGGTGCGCACGCGGCTGGCCGCCTTCGGCGATACCGTCACCAGCACGCCGGCGGAGTTGCAGCGCATCATCCAGCGCGAACTGCAGACCAACCGCCAGCTAATCCTGAGCGGGCGCGTGAAGCTCAACTGAAGCCGGCGTGGAGGCCGACCTGCAGGGCCGCACGGCCATCGTCAGGTGGACTATAAAGAGCGGTATAGGACAGAATCTTTTTATTCAATAGGGACTTGCAGGGAAAGGCGGGACGCCGTTGGACGGCAAAAAACGGATCTACAGGTTACAGAACGTGAGCTCGAAGGCCACGTCCCAGTCCGCAGTCTTGGCGCGCGCCTCCTCGCCGTTCTGCGCCAGGAAGCGGATGTTGAGGACGTACTTGTTGGCGCTGATCTCGGGCACGCAGGCGAGGCCGGACTCCAGACGCACCCGCAGCATCTGCGCGGTCTTGCCGCCCAGAATCTGCTGGAAGGTGCCCAGGGGCGCCGCCAGCGTTTGCGGCTTGCCCGATTCGCGCAGGATGCGCAGGATGATCGCGGTGCCGTCGCGCAACGGGTACAGCGGGCTGGTCCACGCCGCCAGCTGGCCGATGCGCTCCTCGGCGGGGCGGTGCAGCCAGTAGTGGTAGGAGGGCAGGTCGAACTCGCAGGCGCCGCCGGGAATGCCGGTGCGCTGCTTGATGGACATCAGCCAGTCGTTCTCGCGCAGGTATTGGCCGATCTTGCCAGTCATGGAGAACAGAGCCGCGGAAGCCTGCTCGATGTCGCGCAGCACGCCGGTGAGCGCCTCCTCCGAGATCTCGGGATTGTTGCGGAAGGTGAGCAGCACCTGCTTTTGCCGCTCCAGTTCCTGCAGCAGGTCGGACTTGAGGTCGGCGCGGCCGGCAACCTCGAGGACTTCGAACAGGGTCAGCAGCGCGACATGGTGATCGAGCGGATCGGTGCGAGCGATGAAGTGGCGCGAGCGCTCGAACAGGTCCTCCAAGCGCAGCAGCGTGCGGATCCGTTCGTTCAGCGGGTATTCGTAAGTGACCACGTCCGGGCGCGCCTCATCCAGGAAGGCGAAAACGCCCGGATTCTGAGGGATTTAGGGGGCCAACACAAATTGCTTTCTCAACTCCCCGCGAGCCTGAGGTAAATCCGGTGCAGTGTTTCGACCTGTTTTTGCAGCGCAGCAATGGTGCCCGAATTGTCGATCACGTCGTCCGCGGCAGCGAGCCGTTGCGCCCGGGAAGCCTGGCTGCGGACAATGGCCTGGACCTCGTCGCCGGAGAGCCCGCTGCGCTTGCGCACGCGCTCCACCTGCATCGGCTCGGGGCAGTCCACCACCAGCACCCGCTGCACCCGCTTGCGGTAGTCGGGGGACTCGACCAGCAGCGGCACGACGTGCACCACGTAAGGTTCCGTCGCCGCAGCGATCCGGCGCGCGGATTGCTCCCGGATCATGGGGTGCAGCAGCGCCTCCAGGCGCCGTTTTGCCTGCGGATCCGTGAACACCCGCTCGCGCAGTGCCTTGCGGTCCACGGCGCCGTCGGGAGCAATGACCGAATCGCCGAACAGTTCGCGCACTCCTGCAATCGCGGCACCGCCTGCGCGCGTCAACTCGTGCGCGATGCGGTCGGTGTCGACCACGGCGGCGCCGAGACGGGCGAATTCATCCGCTGCCGCGCTCTTGCCGCTGCCGATGCCACCGGTGAGCCCGACGGTAAAGCTCACGCGCCCAGGTACCACAGCAGGATCGGCGCGCCCCAGAACAGCGTCACCACGCCCGCGATGGCGATGTAGGGGCCGAAGTGGAAGCGGAAGCTGCCGTCCCAGCCGCGGCGCGCCGCGACCATCTGCGCGACGCCGAAGGCGAGGCCCACGGCGGCGGAGACCAGGATCACCAGCGGCAGCAGCTTCCAGCCGACGAAGGCGCCCACGGCTGCGTTCATCTTGAAGTCGCCATAGCCCATGCCCTCCTTGCCGGTGGCGAGCTTGAAGGCCCAGTAGATGCTCCACAGCGACAGGTAGCCCGCGGCGGCGCCGATCAGCGCCTCGCCGAGGGTGACGTAGGTGCCGCCCAGGTTGAGCAGCAGCCCGGCCCACATCAGGGGCAGCGTGATGTCGTCGGGCAGGTAGCCGGTGGCCTGGTCGATGAAGGCGAGCGCGATGGCGCACCAGATGAACAGCGCCGCGCCGGCGCCGGCAAGGCTGCAGCCGAAGTGCCAAGCCGCCCAGCCGGTGCCGAGGCCCGCTAGCAGTTCGACTGCGGGGTAGCGCAGGCAGATGCTTGCGCCGCAACCGGCGCACTTGCCGCGCAGGGCGAGCCAGCTGAGCACCGGAACGTTCTCGATGGCGCGGATGCCGCGGCCGCAGGAGGGGCAGGCTGAGCGCGGCACCAACAGGTTGTAGCGGCCCTGGTCCTGCGCTTGCGGCGGCGTGCCGGCGATCTCGGCGCACTGCTTGCGCCAGCCGCGCTCCATCATCCGCGGCAGGCGGTGGATCACCACGTTGAGAAAGGAGCCGACGCACAACCCCAGGGCGAGAGCCACCCAGGCAAAGACGGCCGGCTGGGTGAGCCAGCCCAGTTCGGACATCCGTTTAGGCGGCGGCGCCGGGCGTGAAGATCGGCAGGTCCATCGCCACCACCATGCCGCCGACGATGTCCCCTGCCATGAGGGTGAACTCTTTGGGTTTTGCCGCCGTCGCCGTCGCTGCCGCTGTCGCCATGGCCTAGGACCCCCCTGGGCTGCACGCCCCCGTGCCGGATTCTATCCGGCAGCCCGCGATCATGCCCCCCCGGCAAGCTTTTGTAAAGCCTGAGGAATTTCCTCTAACGCCATGACGTTTCGTGGAGATA
>VGIA01000025.1 GCA_016868105.1 Betaproteobacteria bacterium
TACGCCCCTGTACAAGACGCGCCAGCTGCCGCCGAACGAAAAGGGCTTCGTCGGCTTTGAAACCGTCTGGAAGCCGATGCACAAGGAAGCGCAGTACCAGACGCCGAAGAAGCCGTAGGCTTCTCGTCGACAAGCCGTAGGCGCCTGAGCCCGGGCCGGCTGCTCATCCCCGGCTCGCCGAAAAGCGCGTGCGCGCGAGGTCGCGGAAGTAGCCCAGCGCCCTGCGATCGTGTTCTTCCAGCCGGCCCACGTCCGCGTAAAGCGCGACGTCGAGCCGTGCTTCCCAGTTCGAGCCCCCCGTGACGACGAGGCTGCCCAGGCGCAGTTCCTCGGCGGCGTGGCTTGCCGGCAGCCAGGCCACCCCTGCCCCGTCGAGCGCGCGCGCCTTGAGTGCCGCGGCGAAAGCGTCGACATGGCGGATCTCGAGCACCGCGCCTCGCCGCGCGAGCAAAGTCTCGACCACGGCGCCGAGGAATGCGCCGCGCGCGTACGCCAAGCCGGGGATCGGCGCCCGCCGGGCCCCCGGCAGCCGCCAGGCCGGCCTGTTACTTCCGGCGGCCGGCACACATACGGGGACCAGCCGGTCTGAACCCAGGTCGATGCGCTCGAAGCGCTGCTCGTCCAGATCCAGCGGCACGCACGAGTTGCGGTAGCACAGCAGGAAGCGGCTGGCCCCCTCGTTCAGCGCATGGCAGCACGCATGCAGATTGTCGGAGATAACGTGAGTGCGGATCTCGGGATGGACCTTCGCCATCGCTGCGAGCATCGGCGCCAGGTACGACACCGATATAGAGTGTGGTGCCGCGAAGGTCACGAAGGCCGTACCGGGCGCCCGCCCTGGCAGGTCGTGTTGGGCCTGCTCGAGCTGCTGCAGGATGGCGCGCGCCATTGGCAGGAACTCGATGCCGGCCGGCGTCAAGCGGGGCGGATACGTGCCGCGATCGATCAACGGTCCGCCGGCCCATGCCTCGAGCGACCGGATGCGGCGCGAGAAGGCCGACTGGGTGATCGAACGCTCCTGCGCCGCCCGCGTGAAGCTGCGGGTGCGCGCCAAGCAGACGAAATCGTGCAGCCAGACCGTGTCCATGGGCCACCATAATGATGCGACATCAGAATCTTGTCATGCGATTTTTGCATCACCCGTTGGCCCCGCGGCGCGACAATGAAAAATTACACTGGCAAGAAGCGGCGCGCATGCACCTGGCGAGGTTCCAACGAGTGTCCCTGGGCCACTTTCCGACGCCGCTGGAGCGGCTCGACCGGCTCACGCGCCGCCTCGACGGGCCCGAGATCCACGTCAAGCGCGACGATTGCACCGGGCTCGCAACCGGCGGCAACAAGACCCGCAAACTGGAATACCTTGTCGCGGAAGCGATCGCCCAGGGCGCCGACACGCTGGTCACCCAAGGCGCAACGCAGTCCAACCACGTGCGCCAGACCGCCGCGGCCGCGCGCCGCCACGGCATGGCCTGCCACGCGCTGCTCGAGCGACGCGTAGTGAACATGGGCGCGCCGTACGAAACCGGTGGCAACGTGCTGCTGGACGATCTGCTGGGCTGCCAGTACGAGTTTCGCGACAGCGGCATCGATATGAACGCGGCAGCGCGCGAGTTCGGCGAGCGCCTGCGCGCTGAGGGCCGCAAGCCTTACGTCATCCCTGGCGGCGGCTCGAACGCGCTCGGCGCCCTCGGCTACGCCGCCTGCGCGGCGGAGTTCGTCGCCCAGGCCGACGCGCAGGGGCTGCGCTTCGACGCCATCGTGCACGCCACTGGCAGCACCGGTACGCAGGCCGGACTGGTGGCCGGCCTGCATGCGATGAACGCCCCGATCGAGGTCATCGGCATCTCGGTGCGCGCGAACCGCGAGACGCAGGTGAGCAATGTGCATCGCCTCGCCTGCGCCACGCTCGAGCTGCTCGGCGTCGGCGGCACGCTGCCGCGCGAGCGGGTGCGCGTCTACGACGAGTACGTCGGCGCCGGGTACGGGCAGCCAACCGCATCGATGGTCGAGGCGGTGCGGATGCTCGCGCAGGAGGAGGGATTGCTGCTGGATCCGGTGTACTCTGGCAAGGGTATGGCGGGGATGATCGGCTTGGTTCGCGCCGGCGTGCTGCGCGCCGGGCAGCGCATCGCGTTCTTGCACACCGGCGGCGCATCCGCCCTGTTTTCCTACGAACAGACGTTTCGGGACGATCAATAGCGGGAGTCACTCATGCACACGAAACCATTGAGGGAGGCACTAATGCAAACGAAACCATTCATGGCGCGGTGGCTATCCGGATGCGCGATGGCCGCGCTGGCCCTGGGGCTAGCCGCGTCCGCCCATGCACAGAAGAGGGGGGGTACGCTGGTGATGCTCGTCCAGCCGGAGCCCCCGACGCTCGCCTCCTACGCCAGCACGGCGGCCCCGATCGGCCAGGTCACCGCCAAGATCTTCGACGGCCTCGCCGAGTACGACTTCAACCTGAAGCCGGTTCCGAGCTTGGCCGAGTCGTGGACCATCGCCCCCGACGGCAAGACGATCACGTTCAAGCTGCGTCGCGACGTTAAGTTTCACGACGGCAAGCCGTTCACCAGCGCGGACGTCAGGTTCAGCGTGCTCGAGGTGCTCGCCAAGGTGCATCCGCGAGGCCCCGGCACCTTCCGCGAGGTTAAGGCAATCGACACGCCGGATCCGCACACGGCTATCTTCCGGCTCGAGAACCCGGCCCCGTACCTGATGATGGCGCTGTCGGGGTACGAATCGCCGATGCTGCCGCAACACGTCTACGGCGCCGGCGACATCAAGGCCCACCCGAACGCCAACCGCCCGGTCGGCACTGGGCCATTCAAGTTCGTCGACTGGCAGAAGGGGCAGTTCGTCCGGCTGGACCGCAACCCCGACTACTGGAAGAAGGACCGCCCGTACCTCGACCGCATCGTGGCGCGCTTCGTCTCCGATTCGGCGACGCGCACGGCCTCGATCGAGCGCGGCGAGGCGCAGTCGGCCGGCATGGCGGCGATCTACTACTCCGACGTGCGGCGCCTGGAGAAGCTGCCAGCCATCGAGGTCACCACGCGCGGCTACGAGATGTCGTCCCCGGTGGTCGAGCTGATCTTCAACACTAAGGTGAAGCCGTTCGACGACGTGCGCGTGCGCCAAGCCGTCTCGCACGCTATCGACCGCCAGTGGATCATCGATAACGTATGGTTCGGCTTCGGCAAGCCCGCGACCGGCCCGATCAACTCTAACTACGCCGCCTCCGGCATCTATACGAACGCGGTGAAGCGCTACCAGGTGCCGAACGGCGTCGAGATCGCCAACCGCCTGCTGGACGAAGCCGGCTACAAGCGCGGAGCCAACGGCGTGCGCTTCGAGATCGTGCACGACATCACGCCCTATGGCGAGGAATGGCGCCGCCTGGGCGAGTACGTGCAGCAGGCGCTCGACAAGGTGGGCATCAAGGCCACGCTGCGCTACGAGGACGTGCCCGCCTGGCTGCGGCGGGTCTACACGGCGTACGACTTCCAGCTCAGCTCCAACTGGCTGCAGAACCTCGCCGACCCGGTTATCGGCGTGCACCGCGCCTTCCATTCGAAGTCGATCCGCGCCGGCACGGTGTTCGTCAACGCCTCCCGCTGGTCCGACCCGAAGGCGGACGAGCTGATGGACCGGGCCAGCCTGGAGAACGATCCCGCGAAACGGGCTGCTCTCTACCACGAGCTGCAGAAGATCGTCGTCGAGGCAGCGCCGAACGTGTGGACGCATGAGCTGCTGTTCAGCACCGTGCACGCCAGGCGGGTGAAGAACATCGCGACCAGCCCGCTCGGCGTGTTCTCGTCGTACGACCAGGTCTGGCTCGACAACTGATGATGCGCAGCCGGTCGCCGCGCCCGCGGGCGCGTTGCGACCGAGCGTCCGCGCCGGGGAGCGCCGGCGCATGAGCCTCACGGCGCAGCGCACGCGCTACGTCCTGCGGCGCCTAATGCAGGCGGTCCCGGTCGTGCTCGCGATCGTGGTGATCAACTTCCTCCTGCTGCAACTCGCGGAAGGGGACGCGGCTGACGTGCTCGCAGGCGAGGCGGGATCGGCGACCCCCGAGTACATGGCGGCGCTGCGCACGAAGTTCGGTCTGGACCAGCCGATCTTCCTCCAGCTGCTCGCGTACGTGAGGAACGTGGCCCTGCTCGACCTCGGCCACTCCTTCCGGCACGACACCGCCGTCGCGACGCTGATCGCGGGCCGCCTCGGTCCGACGCTGCTGCTGATGCTGAGCGCAATGGCGATCGCAATCCTCGTCGGCACCCTGCTAGGCGTACTTGCCGCCACCGGGCTGAACACCTGGCGCGACAACCTGATCGCGGTGCTCGCCCTGCTGGCCTACGCGACGCCGCTGTTCTGGATCGGGTTGATGATGATCGTGGTGTTCTCGATCCACGCCGGCTGGTTCCCGGTCAGCGGCATGGAGAACGTCGCCGCGTTCCACACCGGTTGGACGCGCGTCGCCGACATCGCGAGGCACCTCGTGCTGCCGGCGATCACGCTGTCTCTCTTTTACCTCGCGCTTTACGCACGCCTGATGCGGGCCTCTATGCTGGAGCAATCCGGCATGGACTATGTGACGACCGCGCGTGCCAAGGGGCTCACCGAGACACGCATCACGTCGCGGCACGTGGTGCGCAACGCGCTGCTGCCGGTCGTGACGATGGCCGGCGTGCAGATCGGCAACCTCGTAGGCGGCTCCGTGGTGGTCGAGTCGGTGTTCGGCTGGCCGGGCCTCGGCCTTCTCGCGTTCGATTCGCTGTTCGCGCGCGACCTGAACCTGCTGATGGGGATCTTCCTGCTGTCCGCCTGCCTGGTGGTCGCCGTGAACCTGGTGATCGACATCGTCTACGCGCTCCTCGATCCACGCATCGAGGTGCGTTGATGGCCGAGCCCGCCCCCTCGCAGCCCACGCAGACGTTCCACCACGCCGCGCGCGCCTTCTGGCGGCGCTTCCGCCGCAATCGCGGCGCCGTGGCCGGCCTCGCCATCCTCGCGGTGATCGCGCTGGTGGCGCTCGGGGCAGACGTGCTGCGACCGGGCGACCCGTTCCGCCTGGCCGGCGCGCCGTTCGCGCCTCCGTTCGGCGAATTCCTCTTCGGCACCGATTCGCTCGGCCGCGACGTCGCCGCCGGCATGATGCACGGCGCCCGCACCTCGCTGCTGATCGGCCTGGTGGCGACGCTCGCGGCGCTGCTGCTCGGCACGCTGATCGGCGGCGTGGCCGGCTACTACGGCGGCTGGCTGGACGACGTGCTGATGCGCATCACCGAGATCTTCCAGACCATCCCCTTCTTCATTTTCGCGATCCTACTCATCGCCATCCTGCGGCCGTCGATCGGCAGCATCGTGTTCGCCATCGCCCTCGTCTCCTGGCCGGGGGTCGCGCGCCTCGTGCGCGGCGAATTCCTCTCGTTGCGAAGCCGCGAATACGTGCAGGCTTGCGTGATCATGGGCATGCCAGAAGCGCGCATCATCTTCTTGCAGATCCTGCCGAACGCGCTGTCGCCCATCATCGTCACCGGCTCGCTGATGGTCGCGACGGCGATTCTGACCGAGTCCGCCCTCGCCTTCCTCGGCCTGAGCGATCCGAACGTGATGAGTTGGGGCTTTCAGATCGGCTCGGGCCGCACGCACCTGCGCACCGCGTGGTGGGTCTGCACCTTCCCCGGGCTGGTGATCATGGTCACCGCGCTCGGGATCAACCTGGTCGGCGAGGGCCTCAACGATGCGCTCAACCCCCGCTTGCGCGACCGGTGAACGCCGAGGAGTCGGCTCGGTGAGCGAACGCGCGCCGATCCTACGCATCGAGGGGCTGCACGTGCGGCTGCCGGCGGGCGCGGATCGCCCCTATGCGGTCGAGGACGCGAACCTCGAACTGCACCCTGGGGAGACGCTCTGCGTCGTCGGCGAATCCGGCTCCGGCAAGTCGCTCACGGCGCGCGCGGTGCTCGGGCTGCTGCCGGCGCCGCACGTCGTCGTCTCGGCAGGCCGGATCGTGTTCGCCGGCCAGGACCTGCTGCAGGTCCCCGCCGACGAGTTGCGGCGCGTGCGCGGCGCCGGGATCGCGATGGTGTTCCAGGAGCCGATGTCGGCCCTGAACCCGCTGATGACCATCGGCGCGCAGATCGAGGAGGTGCTCCAGGTGCACGGCGCGCTCGCGCCGCGCGAACGCGGCGCCTGCGTGCTCGCCTTGCTGGAGGATGTGCACCTGCCGGACCCGGCGCGCATCGCGCGCGCCTACCCGCACCAAATCTCCGGCGGGCAGCGCCAGCGCGCGATGATCGCGATGGCGCTGATCCTCGAGCCCAAGGTGCTAATCGCCGACGAGCCGACCACGGCGCTCGACGTCACGACGCAGGCGCAGATCCTGCGGCTGGTCCGGGAGCTGCAGCAGAAGCGCGGCACCGCGGTGCTCTTCATCACGCACGATTTCGGCGTTGTCGCCGACATCGCCGACCGGGTGGCGGTGATGCGTCACGGCCGGGTGGTCGAAACCGGCACCGCCGAGCACGTCCTGACGCAGCCGGAACATCCGTACACCCGCGCGCTGATCGCCGCAGTCCCGCCGCTCGCGCCGCCGGCCCGGCAGCCCGCGCCGCCCGCGCCCGATTGCCTCGCGGTCAGCGGCCTCTCGAAATCGTTCCAGGTCGGAGGCGGCTGGCTGGGTGGCCAGCGTAAGGCGGTGCAGGCCGTGCGCGACGTCGGCTTCCGGCTGAAGAGAGGCGAGACCCTCGGCATCGTCGGCGAATCCGGTTCAGGCAAGTCGACAGTGGCGCGCTGCCTGGTGCGTCTCGTCGAGCCCGACGCCGGCGAGATCGCGCTCGGGGGCGTGGATCTCGTGCCACTGCCTGCGCGCCGGCTGCGGCCGCTGCGAAAGCGCATCCAGATGGTTTTCCAGGACCCCTTCGGCTCGCTCAATCCGCGTTACCGCGTCGGCCGCATCATCGCGGAAGGACCGATCGTGAACGGCGTCCCGAACCACGCAGCGTTCGCGCGGGCGCGGGAGCTGCTGGAGCTGGTCGGCCTCGACGCGCGCGCCGCGGATCGCTTCCCGCACGAATTCTCCGGCGGCCAGCGCCAGCGCATCGGCATCGCCCGCGCGCTGGCGCTCGAGCCCGAAGTGCTGGTCGCAGACGAACCGGTCTCGGCCCTGGACGTCTCGGTGCAGGCCCAGGTGCTCGAGCTGCTGGCGAGTATCCGCGACCGGCTCCAGCTCTCGATGGTGTTCATCACGCACGACCTTCGCGTCGCCGCGCAGGTGTGCGACCGGATCGCGGTCATGCAGCGCGGCGAGGTCGTGGAGTACGGGCCCACGACTGCCGTATTTGCATCGCCAAGCCATCCCTACACGCGCGAATTGATGGATTCCATTCCGGGGCGCGCCTGGTCGCACGGCGCGACATCCGCCGCCCTCGTGCAGACGGGGCCCGCCACGCCGGCCTAGCCTGCGCGAAGTCAGCAGGCTACTGCTCGACAAGCCGTAGGGGTTTTTCAGGCGCCCGTCGTACAGAGAGGGATGGGAATTTCCTTCCCTTCCCCTCCGCGCCGCACGATGCTGGTGCCTGCGGCCGGATCCGGGCGGCCGAGCCGCGGCTGGTGCCATAATCGGTCATACGCCTGGATCTGGAGCCCTCCGACAAGGGTCGCAATGGCAAACAAGAATCCTTCTTGCACAGAGTGCGGCACGGCAGGGCGATCATGACTCGGGTACAGGTACCGCCGGGCGAAGACCAAGAACGGGCGACGGCCGGGCGAGCTGTCCGGGGTTGCCAAGGGCCGCGCCGGCAGCGCGGCCGCAGCACGCCGCCGCCGATCAGCGCGCGGTTCTGAAGCCGGCGCCGATGCCGATTCGCTACCGCAAGCACGGCCACGTGCGGCTGATCACCATCGATCGCCGGGCGAAGATGAACTCGCTGGATTTCGCGGCGAACGCGGCGCTCCTCGATGCCTGGCGCCGCTTCGAGCGCGACGACGATGCGCGCGTCGCGGTCGTCACCGGCGCGGGCGACGAGGCGTTCTGCGCCGGCGCCGACCTGAAGACCTACACCATGGCGTTCGCGCGCCGCCCCGGCCCGGAGTTCCGCCGCCGCTACACCAACGGCCCGGGGTTCGGCGGCATCACGCGCGGCATGGAGCTGTGGAAGCCGGTGATCGCCGCGATCAACGGCTACGCCATGTCGGGCGGCCTAGAACTTGCGCTCGCCTGCGACCTGCGCCTGTGCTCGCCCAACGCGCAATTCGCGCTGCAGGACGTGCGGTGGGGGTTCCACGCCTGCGACGGCGCGCTGATCCGCCTGCCGTGGATCGTCGGGCTGGGCAACGCGATGGAGCTGTTCCTGTCCGGCGATCGCATCGACGCCGCGCACGCGCTGCGCATCGGCCTGGTCAATCGCATCGTGCCGCAGGACAGGCTGCTCGCCGAGGCGATGGCCTACGCGCAAAAGCTCGCGCAGCGCGCGCCGCTGCCGCAGCAGCTCGGCAAGGAGGTGATGCTGCGCTCGCTCGGCCGCGCGCTGGAAGACGGGCTGCGCTTCGAGTCGCGCTCGTTCCACGACCTCGCTTTCAGCGCCGACCTGAAGGCCGGAACCGCCGCGTTCCGGCGCAAGCGCGCGGCGAAGTTCAAGGGCCGCTAGCGCGCTCCGGCCCCCCAGCGCGGCGGGTATTTAGCCACGCCGAGCACCCGTCCGGCCGCCAATTATCCAAGGCGGCCCTGGCGGCCAGGCGCGACGCCGCCCGCCGTGCTAAAAAGCGGCTCCCGGCGCCCCAAGGAGCACGCCATGGTCCCTGCCGTTCGTTTCAGCCACCTCGGCCTTTACGTGCGCGATCCCGCGCGCATGGAGCGCTTCTACACGGGGTTTCTCGGGTTCGTCGTCTCCGACCGCGGCGCGCTCGGTCCGACGCAGCTGGTGTTCCTCTCGCGCGACCCGCGCGAGCATCACCAGATCGTGCTCGCCTCGGGCCGGCCCGCGGAGGCGCGCTTCACCACCGTGAACCAGATCTCGCTGCGCGTGGACGACCTCGCAGCGCTGCGCAGCTTCGCCGCGCGCGCGCCCGAGCACGGCGCCACCGACATCCAGCCGGTGACGCACGGCAACGCGCTGTCGGTGTACCTGCGCGACCCTGAAGAGAACCGGCTGGAGCTCTTCATCGACACGCCCTGGTACGTCGACCAGCCGCTGCGCGAGCCGCTCAATCTATCGCTCTCCGATGCCGAGTTGTGGAAAGCGGTCGAGGCGCAGGCGCGCGCGCTGCCGGGCTTCCGGCCGGTCGAGGAGTGGCGGCGCGAGTTCGCCGCGAGGCTCGCCGCAACCTGATCCCCTCGCGCGTGATCGACGTTGCCATCGTCGGCTGCGGGCCGGTCGGGGCGCTGCTTGCCAACCTGCTGGGCCCCTCCGGGCTCACCGTGGAGGTGTTCGAGCGCGAGGCCGAGCTCTGGCGCCTGCCGCGCGCAGTGCATTTCGACGGCGAGGTGATGCGCATCTTCCAGGCCGCGGGGCTCGCCGCCGAGGTCGCGAGGGTCGCGCGCGAGGGCACGCGCGGCATGCACTTCGTCAACGCCGAGGGGCGGACGCTGCTGGTGCGCGGCATCGCCGAAGGCCCCGGGCCGCAGGGCTGGGCGACCAGCTGGTACTTCCACCAGCCCGATCTCGAAGGGGTGCTGCGCGCGGGGCTCGCGCGCTACCCGAACGTGCGCTTGCACCTGCGGCACGAAGTCCTCGCGATCGAGCAGGATGCAAGCGGCGCGCGACTGCGGGTCGGCGGCCCGTGCGGGGACGCGACCCACGCCACGCGGTACGTCGTTGGCTGCGACGGCGCGCGCTCGATGCTGCGCCGGCTGATCGGGGGCGGCGACTACGACCTCGGCCTGCACCAGCCCTGGCTGGTCGCGGACCTGCTGCTCAAGCGCGACCTCGGCCTGCCCTCGTGGACGGTGCAGCACTGCAACCCGGCGCGGCCGATGACCGAGGTCTGCGTCACCGGGCAGCGGCGGCGCTGGGAAATCATGCTGATGCCGGGCGACGACCCGCAGGGCATCACGGCGCCCGAGCGCGTCTGGGAATTCATCGGCGCGCGCGTAACGCCCGCCGACGCCGAGCTGGAGCGCGCCGCGCTCTACACCTTCCACTCGGTGATCGCCCGCAGCTGGCGCGACCGGCGCCTGCTGATCGCGGGCGATGCCGCGCACCAGACCCCGCCGTTCCTGGGTCAGGGCATGTGCGCCGGCATGCGCGACGCCGCGAACCTCGCCTGGAAGCTCGCCGCCATCCTTCGCGGCGCCGCCCCCGAGGCGCTGCTGGACACCTACGCAACGGAACGCGTGCCCCACGCGCGCGCCTTCATCGAACTGGCGGTCGAGATCGGCGCCCTGATCCAGACCACCGATGCGCGCCGCGCGGCCGAGCGCGACAAGTCGTTCGCACAGGGCGAGGAGCAGGTCTTCCAGTTCCCGGCGCCGCCGCTGGGGCCGGGCGCGCACCTGGGCACCGCGCCCGCCGGGAGGCTTTTTCCCCAACCGCGCCTTGGCGACGGCCGGCGGCTGGACGAGGCCATCGGTGAGCGCTTCGCGGTGCTCGGCGCGCGAGCGGCGATCGAAGGGGCCGGCGCGGCGGCGGCGCGCGCCTGGGACGTGCTCGGTGCGGCGCGGCTGCCCGATCCGGGCGGCGAAGCCGGCGCGTGGCTTGCCGCGCGCGGACTCGCCGCCGTGCTGCTCAGGCCGGACCGCTACGTGTTCGCCGCGGTGCAAGATGCCGCCGCGCTCGCCGCGGCGAGCCTGCGCCTGCCCGGCGCGCCTCAGCCGTAGAACAGCTGCGGCAGCACCAGCGAGATCCACGGCACCGCCACGAAGAGCGCAAGCCGCAGGAGATCCACCGTGATGAAAGGCAGCATGCCGCGGAAGATGGTGGTGGTGGACACCTCGGGCAGGACGCTGGAGAGCACGTAGACGTTCAGGCCCACGGGCGGCGTGATCAGGCTGATCTCGGTGACCATCACCACGATCACGCCGAACCAGACCAGCACCCACTTCGAGGGGATGCCGAGGTCCAAACCCGCCACCACCGGGAAGAAGATCGGCACCATCAGCAGGATCATCGACAGGCTCTCGAGCACGCAGCCGAGGATGACGAAGATCACCAGGATGATGAAGATCACCATCATCGGGCCGGTGCCGGCGCCGGTGATGAGCGCGAGCAGCCCCTCGGGCAGGCCCGCGGCGTTGATGAAATTCGAGAACACCAGCGCGCCGATGAGGATGAAGAACAGCACCGCCGAGGTGCGCGCGCTCTCAACCGCGATTTCGTAGATCGCGCGCATGCGCACGCCGCGCAGCAGCGCAATGGCGAACGCACCGCCGGCGCCGATGCCCGCGGCCTCGGTGGGCGTGAACACCCCCCCGTAAATGCCGCCCAGCACCACGACGAACAGCACCAGCACCGTCCATACGCCCTTCAGCGCCTGCAGGCGCTCGCGCCAGCCGTAGCGCTCGCCCTGAGGGCCGGCGGCGGGATCGCGCCAGACCGTCCATTGCACCGCGGCCATGTAGAAGGCGATGCCGATCAGCCCGGGCAGGAAGCCGGCGGCGAAGAGCTGGTTGATCGAAGTCTCGGTCATCAGCCCGTAGATCACCATGATCACCGAGGGCGGGATGAGGATGCCAAGGGTCCCGCCCGCGGCGATCGACGCGGTGGCGAGCGAGTCGCGGTAGCCGAAGCTGCGCATCGAGGGCATCGCCACATTGGCCATGGTTGCCGCGGTGGCGAGCGAGGAGCCGCAGACCGCCGAGAAGCCGCCGCAGGCGGCCACCGTGGCCATCGCGAGCCCGCCGCGGCGGTGGCCGAGAAACGTCTGGGCGGCGGCGTAGAGCTCGTGCGCGACCCCGGCGCGCGCGACGAGGTTGCCCATCAACACGAACATCGGCAGCACCGAGAGCTCGAGGCTGAGCACGGTGGAGAAAAAGCGCTCGCCCACCGTGGCGATCGCCGCGTTCATCCCGCGCAGGTACCAAAAGCCGCAGAATCCCACCATGCCCATCGCGAACGCGATCGGCATGCGCAGCAGGATCAGCAGCAGCAGGGCGAAGAAGCCCGCGAGCGCGATCGCCACTACCCGCCTCCCCGGCGCCGCTCAGTCATGGCGGGCGGGCGCATCGCCCGGCGCGCGATCCGAGTGCCCGTCCGCGGGGACCTGCAGCGGACCGCGCCCGCACAAGTAGCGCACCACGTTCCAGGCCAGCATCACTGTGGCGATGGCGCACATGGCGGTGAAGAAGTACGCCAGCGGCCCCTTGGGCAGGCGCAGGAACATGGTGACCTCGTTGCCCTCTGCCATGCGCGCGGCGACGATCGACATGCGCCAGGTCACCATCGCCATGAAGGCGGCGCCAAGCGCGTTCAGCAGCGCCTGGCGCAGCCCGAGCCAGCGCCGCGGGAAGACAAGGTCGACGATGTCCACCGCGATGTGCTCCTCGCGGCGGGAGATGCGCGGCAGCACGGCGTAGACGCCGACCGCCATCAGGAACACGGTCATTTCGTCCGCGCCGCCGATCGGCGTGTTGAAGACGTAGCGCCCGAAGACGTCGATCACCGTCACCGCGGAGAGCGCGAGCAGGGTCGCGGCGGCGACCACATCCGCGGCGCCGAGCAGCAGGCGAAGCGCGCCACGCGCGCGCGGCGGAGCCTCGCTGGGAGAGGGCAAAGGGTCCATGGAGCCGGGCGGCGCGGGGCGGACGCCCAGGGCGCCGTTCGCCTGGGACTGCGCCGGCTACTTCTTGTCGAGGGCGCGCGCGATGCTGCGCAGCTCCTCGAGCGCGGCCTTCGGATCGTAGCCCTTGCCCGAGGCGCGCTTCACCCATTCGGACTCGATGTCCTGGCTGACCTTCTTCAGCGTGGCGAGCATTTCGGGCGACGCGGTGCTGACCGAGTTGCCCGCCGCCTTGGCGGCCTCGCGCCCGGCGACGTCGGCCTGGGCCCAGGTGCCGCCCGCGAAATGCGAGAGCTTCTCGCCCGAGACGCTCATCACCGCCTTCTGGTCTGCCGGCGAGAGCGCGTTGAACTTCGCCGGGTTCATGACGATGGCAAAGCTGCCGTCGTACAGGTTGCCCGGAACTTCAAGGATATGCTTGGTAACCTCGGCGACCCGGAAGCTCTTCTGCACTTCCCAAGGCATGAACACCGCCTCCGCCACGCGCGAAGACAGCGTCTCGTAGACCTTGGGCGCGGGCACCGTCACCGCCACCGCGCCGAAGGCCTCGCCCACCTTGGAGGCGATGCCGCCCGGCAGGCGCACCTTGAGGCCCTTGAGGTCCGCCCAGGACTTGATGGGCTTTTGCGAATGGATGACGCCGGCGCCGTGGGTCATCAGCGCCATGACCTTCACGCCCTCGTGCTCGTTCGCCTTGGCCAGATGCTTTTCGTGGACGCGCCAGTAGGCCGCCGAACCGGCCGCGGCGCCGGCGCCCAGGCCCGGCATCTCCATCACCTGCGTGGCGACGAACTTTCCGGGGTTGTAACCGTGGAAGACCCAGGTCGCGTCGGCGACGCCGTCGCGCACCGCGTCGAAGTAGCCCGGCGGCGGGGCGAGGTTGTACTTGATCTCGAACTTGACGCGGCCGCCGGTGGCCTTCTCGACCTCCTGCGCCCAGTGCGGGAACAACCTGGTGTTGACTTCGTGGGTGGGCGCCGCCCAGGAGCCGATGATCAGCTTGGTTTGCGCGTTGGCCGAAACGGGCAGAACAACCAGCGCCGCGGCCGCCGCGAGCGCGCAGGAACGGAACTTCATGGTCATGTCCTCCTTGCAGGCGCCCGGAACGCCCCGGGCGGCAACCTTCACCTGAATGGATGGTACCGCAACCGGCTTTATCCCTGCTTTCTCCCCGCTTTCTCCTCGCTTTCTCCCCGTATCCAGCTCAACCGTAGTCGTGACCCAGCATGGCATGGCGATGCGCGGCAATCAGGCCCGGCACTCGCGCCGGATCGGTGCGCCCCCAGCCGCACTCGGTGGCGATGCCGAACGCGGGCACCACGGCGCGCGCGGCCCTCGTGCGCGCGGCGTCGCCTGCGGCGTCGTCGTGATGGATGAGGCCAAGGTATAGCGTGGTGTCCCGGGGAATCTTCAGGCCCGCGAGCGGCGCGAAGTAAGCGGCGTCGCTGCGGTGCTTCGGCACCGGCAGGTGGAGGAAGTCGAGCCGCCGCCCCAGGCGCGCGACCAGGCCGTTGGCTATCTCCACCAGGATCGCGGTGTCCTTCGGCATCACCAGGTGCTCGTCCTTCGGCGTGCCGTAGCACAGGTGGTAGCCCAGTTCAACCGCCGCCGGCACGCGATCGCCGAGGCGCGCGAGTTCGCCGGCGATCTGCGCCTTATAGTCCGGCGTGCGCCACGGGAAGTAATTCTCGAAGATCAGAACCTCCTGGCACACGTCCCACTGGATCGACAGGTCGGCGTGCGGGATCGCGGCCAGAATCGCCTCCAGCGCACCCAGCAGCGCGCGCTCGTAGGCCGGCAGGTAATCGGGCAGCGCCTTCGGGCTCACGTACATGTAGCCCGAGGCCATCGGCGTGGGCAGGCAGACCTGGAAGCGCACGCCGGCCGGGATGGTGCCTTCCTCGCGCAGGCGCCGGAAGATGGCGTAGGAGGCGATGGCGGCAGGCGCGTAGCCGGTGTCGAAGGTGACCCCGGCGGGATCGACGCCCGGCTTGAAGCGCACCAGCTCGGTCTTGCGGATCAGGGTGCCATCCCACTGCTTGAGCGTGAGCGGCTCGACCGTGGGGTCGATTTCCATGTCCGGGTGGCGCAGTAGCATCTCGCGCTGCCAGTAGATCCAGCGGTGACGCTCGCCGGTTTCGCCATCCGGAATCCGGCGCAGCCACGGGCCGAGCTCGCCCGCGAGCGCGCGGAAGACCGCTTCCGGGTCGGGCATCGCCACGCTGCCGATGAGGTGTACGCCGGGATGGGAAGGCATGGGGGTTCGGGACTCCGTCGTTCGGGTCTGCGGTTTATACCGCACCCCGCCAGCTGCCGGTTCCTGCCGGATTTCGAGCCCAGGCCGCCGGCATCGCGCGTCCAGCCGCGCTGAAACGAGCGTCCCGGGACGCAGCCGCAACCTTCCTGGTCAGGCGCCCGCCGTCCCCGCAGCGGCCTGCGCCTCGTCCGCCGGCGGCAGCGGCAGCAGTTCGCCCACGCCGCTGCGCCCGAGCCGGCGGTAGATCGCCGCCAGCGCCAGCTCGTCGTTGGGCAGCATGTTGTGCGCGCCGATCAGCTCATCCAGCCCGGTGCGGCGCATGACGTCGAGCACCTGCTTCTTCAGCCCGCTGAAAACGACCGTGATATTGCCTTCGCGCAGCCGCTCCACCAGATGGCGCACCACTTCCTCGCCCGAGGCGTCCATGCGGTTGATGGCCGATGCGGTGATCAGCAGCACCTTGACGCCCGGCTTGGCGGCCACCGCCCCCAGCACCTGCTCCTCGAAAAAGGCCGCATTGGCGAAGTACAGCCCGGCGTCGAAGCGCAGCGCCAGCACTTCGGGACTATCGGGCAGAGGGCCGAACACCTGCTGGTCGCGCAACGCGCCGTCGGGGTGCCGGCCCAGCACGGCGATGCGCGGACGCATCGTCTGGTACAGGTACAGCAGCACGGCCAGCGCGGCGCCGATCATGATGCCGCGGTCCAGATGGGGAGCCGCGAGCAGCGTGACGAGGAAGGTGACCGCGGCCACGGCGCCGTCGGCACGGCTGGCGCGCCAGGTGTGCCTGAGCGCCGCCGGCGTGACGAGGCTGGTCACCGCCAGCAGGATGATCACGCCCAGCGTGGCCATGGGCAGGTGATAGAGGTAGGGGGTCAGCACCAGCAGGGTCACGACCACGAACAGGCTGTTGAAGACCATCGCGAAGCCGGTCCGCGCCCCCGCCTGCAGGTTGATCGCCGAGCCGGTGAACGAACCGCAGGCCGGGTAGGACTGGAAAAACGCGCCGCCCAGATTGGCCACGCCCTGGCCGATGAGTTCCTGGTTGGGGTCGAGCCGCTGGCGCGTCTTGGCGGCCAGCGCCTTGGCCATGGCGATCGACTCCATGAAGCCCACCAGTGCGATCACGAGCGCCGCCAGCAGCAGCGACAGGACGGCCTCCAGGCTCAGGCGGGGCACCCGCAGCTCGGGCAGGCCGCCCGGGATGCTGCCCACCACCTCCCCGCCGCCGGACAGGTGCAGCTCCTCGCCGACGATCTTCTTCAGGCGCCAGGGGCGGCCATCGCCGCTCTGGCCCGCGGGCAACTGCCCGCGCAGGTGCAGCGCCGGTGCGCCATCGGCGCCGCGTTCGAAGCTGGAGCGCAGCAGCCGGTCCCAGCGTTCCCTGTTTTCCACGGCAAGGTCGGCCGCATCGAGCTCGCTCAGGTGCATCTGGTGGCGCAACGCCGCGATCGCGCGCCGCTCGCCGCCCGCCATCCCGCGCAGCTGCGCGGCCTGCTGCGCGGCGCGAGCCTGGGCTTGCTCGATGCGCGCGGCGGTCTGGGCGTAACGCCGGGCGCGTTCGCGCACATCGGCATCGGCGATCTGATCGATGGTAGCGCGCGCGGTGCGCTCGTAGCCGATCGCGGCGCTGAGCACGATGGTCACCGCCACCGCGATCAGCACATTGAGCCTGGCCACCGCCGCAACGCGCTTCAGAGCCAGCATCAGCGCGAGCGCGAACACCGACATCGCCAGCGTCGGCAGATGCGTGTGCGGCACGAAGCTCAGCATCTGCCTGACCTCCTCGAGGAAGGAGCCGCTGCGGACCTTGGGGATGCCCAGCAGCATGTCCAGCTGCGACAGCGCGATGATGATCGCCGCCGCGTTCATGAACCCCAGGATCACCGGGTGCGAGACGAAATTGACGATGGTGCCCAGCTTGAGCGCGCCGAGCGCCAACTGGATCGCGCCCACCATCAGCGTCAGCAGCAGGGCCAGTTCGACGTATTGCCCGGAGAACGGCGCCGCCAGCGGCGTCAGCGCGGCCGCGGTCATCAGCGAGACGATGGCCACCGGGCCGGTGGCGAGCTGGCGCGAAGAGCCCCACAGCGCGCCGAGGATCGCCGGCACGAAGGCGACGTAGAGCCCGAAGTGCACCGGCAAGCCCGAGAGCTGCGCGTAGGCCATCGCCTTGGGCACCAGCACCAGCGCGCCGGTGATGCCGGCGATCAGGTCGGCGCGCAGGACGACCGGGCTGACCGGGAACCAGGCCAGGAACGGCAACAGCCACCCCCAGCGCGAGCGGCGCTTCGCGGCAGCTTCGCTGCCCGGCTCGCTCACGACGGCGCTTTGCCGCCGGCGCCGGCCGGGTCAACGCAAGGCCGTGTCTCCGGGGTGTTCAAGAAGCGCTTTTTCCTTTCGCATCCATCCAGTGCAGCAAGCAACCCATCCGGCAAGGGCCACGGCAGCCGGCCGTGGCCGCTTCCAGTCTAACTCGCGCCGGGGTCAGGCCCGAGCCCGGCAATGCAACCGCTCGGTTACACGGAGGCCTGGGTGCGGCCCTGCGCGTAGTACCCCCGCAGCACCTCCAGCACCTCCGCCCGGCTGAACTCGCCCGGCACCTGGGCGCCCTCCTCCAGCCACTTGCGCAGCTGCGTCCCCGACACCTGCAGCCGGTCGGCATCCGGGTGCGGGCAGGTGCGGTCCGAGGCCATGCCGTTGCAGCGGTAGCACCAGAAGGTGACCCCGATCTTGAGCGGCTTGGTGTGCAGCGCACTGGCCGGGATCTGGTCGAAGATCCGGTGCGCGTCAAACGGCCCGTAGTAGCTGCCGACGCCGGCGTGGTCGCGCCCGACCACGAGGTGCGAGCAGCCGTAGTTCTGGCGGAACACCGCGTGCAGCAGCGCCTCGCGCGGCCCGGCGTAGCGCATGTCGAGCGGGTAGCCCGCCTGCAGCACGGTGCCGGGCCGGAAGTAGTTCTCGATCAGCACCGCGATCGCGCGCGTGCGCACCTGCGCTGGGATGTCGCCGGGCTTGAGCTTGCCCAGCAGCGAATGCACCAGCACCCCGTCGCAGGTCTCCACCGCCACCTTGGCCAGGTACTCGTGCGAGCGGTGCATCGGGTTGCGGGTCTGGAACGCCGCCACCCGCGCCCAGCCCAGGCGCTCGAAGCTGGCGCGGGTTTCGGCGGGGGTCAGGAACAGCTCGCCGTACTTCGCCTTGAAGCCGCCGTCGGACAGCACTTTCACGGGGCCGGCCAGGTTCACCTCGGGCTGCGCCATCACCATCGCCACCCCGGGATGCTTCGCATCCGTGGTGCGGAACACCGACTGGCACTCGTGTGTCTTGTCGATCGCGTACTGTTCGTTGACCGTCATCGTCGCAAGCACACTGCCGTCGTCGGGGTCGGCAAGGGCGACTTCGGCGCCAGCGCCGATCGCGCCGGCCGCGGCCCTGGTCGCGGAGAGCGTGATCGGGATCGGCCAGAACAGGCCCGAGGACAGCTGGTAGCGGTCGCAAACGCCCTGCCAGTCGGCCTTGCCCATGAAGCCCTCCAGCGGCGTGAAGCCGCCGATGCCCAGCATGATGAGGTCGCCCTTCTCGCGCGAGGACACCGTCAGCCGCGGCAGGCATTGCGCCCGCGCCAGCGCTTCGAGGCGCGCGGCGCCTTCGAGCAGCAGCGGTTTCAGGGTCGGGGCACCGTGGGGCGGAACGAGGCGGGACATGGGTGAGGGAATCTGGGCTGTGGGTTCGGGACCGCCATTCTTCACGACACGACGCAGCGCGGCAAAATCTTTGTTCGAACCTGCCCATAAACGCCTTGAATGATGCGCCGCGCCCGCTTGATAATGCGCGCATGGCAGACCGGCGCCTTCAGGTGTTCCACGCGGTGGCAAAGCACCTGTCGTTCACCAAGGCGGCCGAGGCGCTGTTCATGACCCAGCCGGCGGTGACCTTCCAGATCCGCCAGCTCGAGGAGCACTTCAACACGCGCCTCTTTGACCGCGCCCACGGGCGCATCGCGCTGACCCCGGCCGGAACGCTGGCGCTGGAGTACGCCGAGCGCATCCTCGCGCTCTCGGGTGAACTGGACACGCGGCTGCGCGAGCTGAGCGGCCAGATCGCCGGGCCGCTGCTGATCGGCGCCAGCACCACCATCGCCGAGTTCCTGCTGCCCCGGGTGCTGGGCGAATTCAAGGCGCGCCATCCCGGCGTGGCGCCACGCCTGTTCGTGGCCAACTCCGAGGCGGTGCAGGCGCGCATCGCCGAGCGCAGCATCGACCTGGGGTTCATCGAGGGCGACTCGCACCTGCCCTCGCTCGCCGCCGATGTCTGCTGTACCGACGAGCTGCGCGTGGTCTGCGCCCCTTCGCATCCGCTGGCGAAGGAAAAGGCGGTGGCGCCCAAGGCGCTCGCCGAGCACGCCTATGTCAGCCGCGAGCCGGGCTCCGGCACGCGCGAAGTCATCGACCACTACCTGCAGAAATCGGGTGTGCCGCCCGAGTCCCTGCAGACCGTGATGGAACTGGGCAGCCCGGAGGCGCTGAAGGGGCTGGTCGCCACCGGCTTGGGCTTCGCCATCATGTCGCGTTCCACGGTGGCCAAGGAAACCCGGCTCGGGCAGCTGGTGGAGGTGCCGCTCGCCCCGCGCCTGCTGCGCAACCTGTCGGTGGTGTACACCCGGGAGCGCTACCTGTCGCTGCTCGTCGGCACCTTCACCGAGTTCGCCCGGGAACGGCTCGGGGCGCTGCAGGGTACGAAGGCCGCTGCAGCGCAGCGCTAGCGCCGCCGCACCGGCTGCCATGCGCCCGACAAGCGCATCGGGGGCCCCTCGTTCCGGGAAGTCGCGGCGAAGTACGCCGGCGACAAGGAGGCCCCCCCTGCGCGCCGCGCGACCAGGCTCGGCGACGGCGGCCAGGAGGCCGACCTGCGGCGACTCGCCGCCTGGGTGCGCGGGCAGCAGTAGCGGCAACGGTAGCGGTAGACTTGCGGGCATGGAGCACCTTGATCCCAGGCAGGCGCAGGAATTCCTCAGGCGCACCCCGGATGCGCTGTTCATCGACTGCCGCAGCGAAATGGAGTACCTGTTCGTGGGGCACCCGCCGGGCGCCCTGCACGTGGCCTGGAACGACGGCCCGGACTGGGACCTGAACCCGCACTTCGTCGGCCGGGTGCGCAAGCTCGCCGGCACCGACCACGCCGTGCGCCCGATCGTGCTCATCTGCCGCAGCGGCAACCGCTCGCGGGAAGCGGGCGAGGCGCTGGAGCGCCACGGCTTCTCGCGCGTCTACAACGTGAAGAACGGATTCGAGGGCCCGCTCAACGAACGGCATCAGCGCAATGCGGTTGCCGGCTGGCGGTTCGACGGCCTGCCCTGGGAGCAGTGCTGAGCCGGCGTGGACCGTGAAGCGGTCCGGGGGATTCACCAATCACCTCGAGGTATGGCACCATGCATCACCCGCCGCTGGCTGCGGGCTAGGCCGTGCACCAGGATGAAATCTCTGCCCTACGCAGGAGGTGGACATGAAATCGCAACAGGATCCTCGTTCGACACGCCGCGCGGCCCTCAAGCGGCTCGGCGCGACAGGTGTGGCGCTCGGCGCGCTTGGCTGGGGCCTGGTGGTCCCCGGCAGCGCCGCGGCGCAGGCTGGGGCGGGCATGCCGCTGCCGGAAGAGAACGTCGCCGACACGCTGAAGCGCCTGTTCGGCAACCGGCCGCTGCAGGCGGCCGGCGAGCGCATCAAGTTCGAGGCGCCGATGATCGCCGAGAACGGCGCGGTGGTCCCGCTGCGCATCGACATCGACCTGCCGATGACCAAGGACGACTACGTCAAGAACGTGTACATCATCAGCGACAAGAACCGCCGGCCGATGAACGCGCAGTTCTCGTTCACCCCGGACTCCGGCAAGGCCGCGGTGGGAACGAACATCCGTCTCGCCTCGACCTCCGATGTGCGCGCGATCGCCGAGACCAGCAAGGGCGTGATCTACGAGACCCGGCGCGAAGTGAAGGTGACCGTCGGCGGCTGCGGCGGCTGATCATCGGGCGCTGTTCCCGCCCCGTCGCTTGCGGCGACAAGCCGGGCCGCGGGGCGTCTTGCCGGCGCCTCCAATGCATGAAGAATTCGGAGGTACATGATGTCCCAAGTACGGATACGCATTCCCGAGAAGATCAAGCCGGGCGAGATCGTGACGGTGCGCGCGCTGGTTTCGCACCCGATGGAGATGATGGCCTTCAAGGGCGGCAAGCCCGTCGAGAGAAACTACAACTTCGTCCACAAGGTCGAGGCCACCTACAACGGCCGCAAGGTGTTCGAGGCCGCGACCACCCAGGCGGTGAGCCAGAACCCCTTCGTCTCGTTCACGATCAAGGCCGATGCGCCGGGGGTCGTGAAGGTGGTGTTCCACGACACGCAGGGCAAGGCCTACGAAGGTCAGGTCGAGATCAAGTTCTGAGGCGGCGGCCGCGGCGCGGCCCGTCCCTGTAGCCTCACGAGAGGAGGGGGTTGTCATGCAGCATCTGGTGCGGAAACTGCTTCGTCTCAAGCGGCCGGGGCTGGTCGCCCTGGGCGTGGTGTTCATCGCCGCGTGCGCGACGGTGGGCACAAGCGTCACTTCCAGGGAATGGGTCTCCAGGGCGACCCCGCAGTCGCAGGGTATCGTCAAGGAAGTGGACGGCAAGCGCATCCAGGAGCGCTACCCGTTCGGCGGTTTCGGCACCGCCAACTTCGAGAAGTGGCCGACCTTCGCGGCCGATAGCGCCGCCTACCCGCCGCCCAGGAAGGGCGAGATGCCCGCCGGGATCAAGGGCGATCCCAAGAAAGGCAACGCGCTGATGCGCGGGACCTGCACCGCCTGCCACCTGATCCCGGATGCAACCGTCTGGCCGGCCGGCAACGTCGGTCCCGACCTGCGCACCATCGGCGATCGCGGCATACCGGACAGTTTCCTGTACCAGGTAATCTACGACCCGCGTGTTCTCTACGGCCCCGACAGCCCGATGGCGCCGTTCGGGGCTTCCGGCATGTGGAACGCGGAGCAGATCATGCACGTGATCGCCTACCTGCAGACGCTCAAGGGCAACCCGGCGGGCGTGCCGGTCAAGGTCACCGACGACAAGCAGTGGAACCCGTTCACCCGGGACGTGGTGAAGCCCGAGTACGGCGATCCGCTCGACATCACGGCCAATCCCTCGCTGGGGCTTGCCGACAGCGTCGCGGTACCGCTGTGGAGCAAGGCGGGGCCGAAAGGCCAGTCCTGCGCCGGCTGCCACGGCGGCATCGGCGCCCCTGACGCGCAGCGCCCGCTGGGGGTGATCGCCTCGATGGTGGGCGCGGGCGCGCGCTATCCGAGGTGGAACGCGCAGCACAGCCGCATGATGTCGGTGGAGGATTTCCTGGCGGTGCATGCGCCCGAGACCACCGGCCACGCGATGCCCTCGCAGGGCGAGTTGAATCTCACCATGTCGATCCTGGTCCGGTCGCAGTCGAACGGCATGTCCTACCAGCTTGACCTGAACGACGCCAACGTGGCGGCGGCAGTCAAGCGCGGAGAGGCGCTGTTCCAGCGCAGGGTCGGGCAGCGCGGCCAGGCCTGCGCCGACTGCCACACCGCGCGCGGCGGCGGCAACAAGTTCCTCGGCGGACGCTTCCTCGCGGACGTGGAAAAGGATGCGATGGTCAACCACCCGTACTGGCGCACGGCGTGGCAGCGGCCGATCGACATCCGCATCCGTTTCCAGTGGTGCATGACGCCGCTTCTCACCAACATGCTGCCCGGGGACGCGCCCGAGTACGCGGACCTGGAGACCTTCCTAGTAGCCAAGCAGTCGCGGCGCGGCGACAAGGTGCTGGTGCCGAGGCTCTCGCACTGAGCCGATGCCGGTCCTGAGGCACCGGGGCGGGGGGTGGCGATGGAGGTGACCCGGCGCGATTTCCTCAAGCTCGCCGCCATCGCCGGCGGCCTGGCCGCCGCCGACCGGCCGGGCCTGCTGGCGGCCGATGCGCCCGGCAAGCTGCTCGAGTTCCAGCCGCTCGGCAACGTCACGCTGCTGCACATGACCGACAGCCACGCGATGCTGCTGCCGGTGCACTACCGCGAGCCCGACACGCTGCTCGGCATCGGGCCGGAGAAGGGCCGGCCGCCCTACCTCACCGGCGAGGCGTTCCTGGAGTTCTACGGCATCCGGCGCGGCACGGCCGAGGCCTACGCGCTCGCGCACCTGGATTTCGCCGAGCTGGCGAAGCGCTACGGCCGGATGGGCGGCTACGCGCACATCGCCACGATGGTGAAACGCGTCCGCGCCGAGCGCCCCGGCAGAACGCTGCTGCTCGATGGCGGCGACACCCTGCAGGGCTCGGCCACCGCCCTCTGGACCAACGCCGGGGACATGCTGCAGGTGATCAACCAGCTGGGAGTCGAGGTATTCGCGCCGCACTGGGAATTCACCTTCGGCATCGACCGGGTGAAGGAGCTCTTCGGCGACAAGGACAAGCCGGGCCGCTTCAAGGGCGAATTCATCGCGCAGAACGTGATGGACATCTCCTGGGGCGCGCCGGGGGATCCGGTGTTCAAGCCCTACACCGTGCGCGAGCTGGGCGGCGCGCGCATCGGCATCGTCGGCCAGGCGTTCCCCTACGTGCCGATCTCGCACCCGCTGCGCTTCGTTCCGGACCTGTCCTTCGGCATCCGTGAGGAGCAGTTGCAGCAGCGGGTCGACGAGCTGCGGCAGCAGAAAGTGGATGCGGTGGTGCTGCTCTCGCACAATGGCGTGGGCGTCGACCTCAAGCTCGCCGGCCGCGTGCGCGGCATCGACGTGATCCTCGGGGGGCATACCCACGACGCCCTGCCGCAGCCGATCAAGGTGGGCAATACCCTGGTCATCAACTCCGGCGCCTACGGCAAGTTCCTGAGCCGGCTCGACCTGGATGTGAAGGGCGGGAAGATCGCCGGCTACCGCTACAAGCTGCTCCCGGTGCTCTCGAGCGACATCCCGGCGGACGCCGAGATGGCCGCGCTCATCGGCAACATCCGCGCCCCGCACCAGTCCAGGCTCGCCGAGAGGCTCGCGGTGTCCGAGGGCCTGCTCTACCGCCGCGGCAACTTCAACGGCAGCTTCGACGAGGTCATCCTGGAGGCGATGCTCAAGCACTACGACGCACAGGTGGTGTTCTCGCCCGGCTTCCGCTGGGGCGCGAGCGTGCTGCCGGGACAGGCGATCACGCTGGAGGATGTCTACACCCAGACCGCGCTCACCTACCCCAACACCTGGTCGCGGGAGATGAGCGGCGCCGACATCAAGACGATCATGGAGGACGTGGCCGACAACCTCTTTCACAAGGACCCGTACTACCGCCAGGGCGGCGACATGGTGCGCGTGGGAGGCCTCAGCTACACCATCGATCCGGGCAAGGACGGCGGCCAGCGCATCTCGGATCTGCGCATCGGCGGCCGGCTCGTGGACCCGGCGCGGCGCTACAAGGCGGCGGGCTGGGCGAGCATGCTGCAGGTCGATGGTCCGCCGGTGTTCGACGTCGTCGCCAACTACCTGCGCCAGGCGAAACGCGTGCAAGTCGAGCCGCGCCCGCGCGTGAAGGTCATCTCCTAGCGCGCGCGGGCGTCGCGCACCCCCACATGCAGGAAGCGGCAGTCCACTATCAGGTACTGGGCGCGGCGTTCGCCGTCGCGCTCGTGCTCGGCGCCGTGATGCGGCGCACCAACTTCTGCACCATGGGCGCGGTGTCCGACTGGATCAATATGGACGACCTCGGGCGCCTGCGCGCGTGGCTGCTGGCGATGGCGGTCGCGATCGCGGGCGTGCTCGCCCTGGAGGCCGCCGCGCTCGCCAGCATCGGCCGCGACACGCTGCCGCCGTACCGCGGCGCGAGCTTCGCCTGGCTGCGCTACGCCGTGGGCGGTTTCGTGTTCGGCGTCGGCATGACCCTCGCGAGCGGCTGCGGGGTGAAGACCCTGGTGCGAACCGGGGGCGGCAATCTCAAGTCCCTGGTGGTGGCGGCGTTCCTCGCCGCGGTCGTCTACCTGATGTACACCACGCGCCTGTTCGAACTGAGCGTGACCAGCTGGTCCGAGCCGGCCACGCTCGATCTGGCGCGCTTCGGCGTCAACGGCCAGGACCTGGGCGCCCTGATCGGCGCCTGGACCGGGCTGGAAGCCGCGCGCGCGCAACTCGCCGCGGGTGTCGCGCTGGTCGCGGTCCTGCTCTGGTTCGTCTTCAAGTCGCGCGATTTCCGCGCCAGCTTCGACCACATCCTCGCCGGCATCGTGGTCGGTCTCGCGGTGGTCATCGGCTGGTACCTCACCGCCGGGCCGCTTGGCGCCGAGTGGCGCGAGTACGCGATCATGGCCGGCGAGCAGCGCCCGTTGCGCGTCGGCGCGCAGTCCTTCACCTTCACCAGTCCGATCGGCGACGCGGCACGCTACCTCGCGCAGCCCGGCGACCTGAGGTTGCTGACCTTCGGGGTCGTGGCGGTCGGCGGCGTCGTGCTCGGGGCGGCTCTCCAGGGGCTCGCGAGCGGTGGCTTGCGCCTCGAGTGGTTCGCCTCGGGGCGCGACTTCGCCGCCCATGCCGCAGGGGGCGTGCTGATGGGCTTGGGCGGCTTCGCGGCGATGGGCTGCACCATCGGCCAGGGGGTCAGCGGCGTCTCGACGCTCGCGCTCGGCTCCTTCATCGCGGTGGCCGCGATGATCGCCGGCGCCGCCCTGACCATGAAGATCCAGTACCGCCTGCTCGATGCCTAGGACCGCCGCCGCGGTCGTGGTCCTGCTCGCGGCCGCGGCTTGCGCCCCGGCGGGCGCCTCGGCGCGGGAAGTGACGCTGCGGCATGCGGGGCTCACGCTCAACGCCACGCTGGAGCTCGCCGAAGGCAAATCCCCCGGCGATGGCGTGGTCCTGATGGTGCATGGCACCATGCAGCACAACGAGGCCTCGAACATGCGCGAGTTCCGGGCGCTGCTGCGCGCGCAGGGCTTCAGCACGCTGGCGGTGAATCTCGGCCTGGGCGTGGACAACCGCCGCGGCCCGTACGACTGCGGGAGTCCGAACCGGCACCGCTTCGGCGATGCGCTCGATGAAATCGGCGCCTGGCTCGAATGGCTGCAGGCCAACGGCGCCAGGCGCGTGGTGCTGTTCGGATTTTCGCGCGGCGGCCAGCAGGCCGCGTGGTTCCTTGCCGAGCGCGGCCATCCCGCGCTCGCCTCCCTGGTGCTGCTGGCGCCGATCAACCCGACGGAGTTCGCGCAACCGGCGCGCTACCAGGCGCAGTCCGGCAAGCGGCTCGAGCCGGTGCTCGAGCAGGCGCGCGCGCTGGCCGGCTCCGGCAGGGGCGGTGCCTGGCTGCAGGGCGTCGCGTTCCTCAACTGCCCGGACACCAGCGTCACGGCCGAGTCGTTCCTGTCGTACTACGCGGTCGGTCCGCAGCTCGACATGCCGGCGCTGCTCGAGCGGCTGGGCAAGCCCGCGCTGGTGGTGGTCGCCGGCGCCGACCAGATCGTGCGCGGTCTGGACAAGCGCCTCGCCCCGCTGGCCGACGGCAAGCGCCTGAGCGTGGTGGTCGTCGCCGGCGCGGACCATTTTTTCCGCGACCTCTACGGCGAGGATGCGATCGACGAAGTCGTGAAATTCCTGCGCCGATGACCCGGCGTGGCCGTGCCGGCGGCAGGGCAACGACAGCGCTCCAGGGGATCCTCGCCGCCGAGGATGCGGCCCAATGGAGGGCGCAGTTCCTGCGCCGGGTGCTGGCGCCCTAGGTGCGCTCGGCCGCGCGCTGTTCGCGCACCGCGGCGCGCAACGCCGGATCGATCAGCGTCGCGAACGCAGCCGGGCCGAGCGCGTGCGCGCGCAGCGCATCGTTCACCAGCAGCACGAACGCGGGCACGCCCTGGATCCGCGGCCCGTCCGCGATCATGGCCTGAAACACGGGGCGCAGGCGCTCGGGCACATCCTCCACCCGGAAGGCCGCCTTCAACGTGGCGAGTTTCACCACGGTGAAGCGCAGGCGCTGCCACTCGGCCCAGGACTCGAGCTTGCCTCGCGGCCCGAGATGCCCGGCCTCCCAGGCGCGGCACATCGCGCAATCGTCGGCGCCGATGTAGACCAGCTCGATCCTCGCGCCGCGGCCCGCGCGCGCTTGCGGCCGCGGGTTCTCGGCCACGAAGCGATGGAACTGCACCAGCGACGCGGCCGAAAAGCTAAGCTGCGACACGGTGCCGTCGCGATGTTTCTGCGTGCCCTGAAGCCGGCCCGCGGCGGTGTGACTCAGGCTCACCACGGCCCCGTCCGCCGCCACGACATCGAGCATGATCCGGCCGCCCTCCAGCCGGGCGGTGATGTCCCTCGCTTCCGGCAATACCGGGGCAGGCGGACCGTACAGACCGGCGAGGACCACGGAGTCGGGCTCGGCGAGGATCACGTTGGTGATGCGCAGGACGCGCGCCTGCGACGCGGTGTCCGGCTGCGCCAGCCAGTAGCCGGAGAGCGCCCCCAGGCGTGCCTCGAAGTCCCCCGCCGCAGGGGCCGCCGCGGGCGCCGCCAGCGCCGCCGCGAGCAGCAGGCGCAGGCTGCGGCGAAGTCCCGCCGTGACCCCGAACCGGTCCATGCCGGCTTCTCGCATCCTCTGACCCCGTCCTCTCGGCGAAGAGCAGGACGATACACCAATCGCCCGGCGGGACCTTTGCGCCATGGTCGCGGGCAGCTATGATGGCGGATAAGGTTCGGGCCGAGCACCGGCCGGCAATGGGGTAAGCATGGATGCATGCCGAAGAATGACCCTGAAGGCGGGCGGCGCGCTCGCGCTGCTGCTGCTGGCGCCGTTGCGCGCGTTCGCCGCCGGCTGGAACAAGGCCGCGTTCGGCTCGAAAAGCATCGCCGATGCATTGAAGGCCCTCGGGGCGGCGGGCCCCGCGGACACCAAGGACATCGTCATCGAGGCGCCGCAGATCGCCGAGAACGGCGCGGTGGTGCCGATCGAGGTGACGAGCAACGTGCCCGGCACGCAGTCGCTCGCCGTGCTGATCGAGAAGAACCCCTTCCCGCTGGCGGCGAAGTTCGACTTCCCGGAAGGCGCACTGCCCTACGTCAGGGTCAACGTGAAAATGGGCGAATCGTCCAACGTGCGCGTCGTGGTCGGGGCCGGCGGCAAGTTCTTCACCGCCGTGAGGGAAGTGAAAGTCACCATCGGCGGCTGCGGAGGCTGACATGGCCGAACCGATCAGGATCCGGGCCACGCTCAAGGGCGACATGGCCGAGGTGCGCGTGCTGATGGGCCATCCCATGGAAACCGGCCAGAGGAAGGACAGCGACGGCAAGCTTCTCCCGCTGCACTTCATCCAGCAGGTGACGGTCAGGCTGAACGGCAAGACGGTGATCGAGGGCCAGATCAGCCAGTCGGTGTCGCGCAACCCGCTGTTCTCGTTCCGGTTCAAGGGCGCCAGGGCTGGCGACAAGGTCGAGATCGACTGGCTCGACAACAAGGGCGAGAAGAACCGCGCCGAGGCCGCGATCGCCTGAGCAGGCGGTGCGGCCGCGGGCAGCTGAGGAGGCAGACATGGGAACGCTGACGAGGCTCATTGCCGCATCCACGATCGCGCTCGCGGGTTGCGCCGGAACCGGGGGTCCGGTGGCCGAGGACAAGGTGGTCTACCACCTGAACGACGGCCTGGCGCAAGCCACCAACGGCCTGCGCAACATCCGCAACCACCTCGAGGTCAATCCGAAGGCGAGGATCGTCGTCGTGGCCCACGCCCAGGGCGTGGACTACCTGATGAAGGGCAGGAAGGACGCCAACGGCAATCCCTACGAGTCCATCGTGCAGGACCTCAAGGGCCGGGGTGTGCGGTTCGAGGTCTGCCAGATCACGCTGCGCAACCGCAAGCTGAAGCAGGACCAGTTCATCGACGAGGCCACCTGGGTCCCCTCCGGGGTGGCCGAGATCACCCGGTTGCAGCAGCGCGAGGGCTTTGCGTACCTGCGGCCCTGAGC
>VGIA01000026.1 GCA_016868105.1 Betaproteobacteria bacterium
CGGCGCGCGCCAGGGGCATGACCGAGGCCCAGTTGATGGAACTCATGGCGGTGACGGCCCTCGCCAATGCCACCAACCGCCTCGCCAACGGCCTGCGCATCCCGGTCGATGCGCAGTTCCGGTGAGGCCTGTCTGCGCCGCCCCCAGGGGTATGATTGCGCAGCTGCGTCCCTGGGGAATTGGCCATGGGGATGTCGCGGTGGATCCAGGCGGTGGCGGCGGCGGCCCGCATTACGGCCGCCCGCCGGCACCTCGATCGGCCTGCCGCCGTCGCCGGGCACCAGGAAACGCTTCCACAGCCGGTCCTCGGCGCGAATCTCGACCGGCCAGTGGCAACGGCCCTCCACCCGCCGGGGCTCCTCCAGCAGCAGGATGTAGCGCACCACGGTGCGGCTGCGCGACATCAATTCGGACCACGCCTCGGTCTCCGGCAGGTACTTCACCCGGGCCACGAGGCGGCGCATGGTGGCCGAGCCGTCGTCGCCGGGCAACTCGCAGCCGGCCGCGGACGGCGCCGCTGCCAGCAGGAAGATCAGTCCCGCAGTGAAGAGGCCGCGACCCCGCATGCCTGGATGCTCCGCAGATGGGAATCGCGCATCCGGGTGAGCAGCGCCGCCGCTTCGGCATCGGCGATGCGCGGCAGCGACGAGTTGAACTCCCGCACCGCCCAGCCCAGGCCGCGCATGAGGAACTCGATGCGCGCGCGGCGCCCGGCCACGGCGATCGCCTTGGCGTGGAACTCGCCGGTGGCGTGGCTGTGCGGCACGCCGTCGCGGTCCAGCAGCTTGCCCAGCAGCGCGCAATTATGGGCCTCGTCGGCCTGCACCTGCCGCAGCGTGGTCCACGCCGGGCCGTTGCGCTCGTGCTCGGCCATGAACGCCACCAGCGCCTTGGCGCCCGCGCGCTCGGTCTCGAGCATGCGGTTGAGGAAGGCCGAGAGCTGCGCCTTACTGAAGCTGGACGTACTCATGCTCGAGCGGTAAGTTGTTGATGCCGCGGTCGGGCGGCGCCACCCAGCCGGCCATCCTGCCCGGCTCGACCACGCGCTGCATCAGGCTGCGCACGAAAGCGCGGTCGGCCTCGGACGGGATCCAGTCGTGCAAGCGGCGGTCGTATTGCTCGCGCGGGAGCATCCTGCCTTGCGGGTCCACCGGGTGCCCGACCCAGGAACCGATGGAGCGGCGAAAGTGCGCCGAGGGCAGGGCGAGGGCGAGTGCGCCGTGCCCGGCGCGCTCGATGACGCGGTTCCAGCGCTTGAGGCCGATCTCGCAGTCCTTCAGGTACGACTCGCGCATCACCTCGTTGAGCGCGTTCAGCATCGGCGCTTCCTGATCGCCTTCGGGCGTGGCCAGCTTCAGGGTCGCCTCGCGCAGGACGTGGTCCGTGTACTGGCTTTCGTCGGGGCGGCCCTTGAGGCCGTTGGCGAAGTTGGCCGCGGCGTTCGACGAAATCTCGTTGCCGAACAGGTCCAGCGACGAGGAGCACCAGAAGTTGAGGTACTTCTGCAACAGCGGCAGGTCCACCGCGCCCGCCCGGCGAATCGCGGAAGGATCGTCCGTGCCCAGCGCCTTCATCACCTCCAGCGTGCGCCTCACCACGCGCCCGATCCCGGTCTCGCCGACGAACATGTGGTGAGCTTCCTCGGTGAGCATGAACCGGCAGGTGCGCGACAGCGGATCGAAGCCGGACTCCGCAAGGCTCTTCAGCTGGTACTTGCCGTCGCGGTCGGTGAAGTAGGTGAAGCAGTAGAACGACAGCCAGTCGGAAATCGGCTCGTTGAAGGTGGACAGGATGCGCGGCTTGTCCGCATCGCCCGAGTGCCGCGCGAGCAGCTCCTCGGCCTCCTCGCGCCCGTCGCGGCCGAAGTAGGCGTGCAGCAGGTAGACCATGGCCCAGAGGTGACGGCCTTCCTCGACGTTGACCTGGAACAGGTTGCGCAGGTCGTACAGGGACGGGCAGCTGTGGCCCAGCAGCCGCTGCTGCTCGACCGACGCCGGCTCGGTGTCGCCCTGGGTCACGATCAGGCGGCGCAGGGTGGAGCGGTACTCCCCGGGCACCTGCTGCCAGGCCGGCTGGCCCATGAGGTCGCCGAAGCCGATGCGGCGCTCCGCCACCGGGTCGGCGAGGAAGATGCCCCAGCGGTAATCCGGCATCTTCACCGCCCCGTACCGCGCCCAGCCGTCGGCGTTCACCGACACCGCGGTGCGCAGGTAGGCCTCCGCCCCCTGGAAATCGCTCGGGCCCATGCTCTTCCACCAGTCGATGAACTTCGGCTGCCAGTGCTCCAGCGCCCGCTGCAGGGTGCGGTCGTTGGCGAGGTTGACGTTGTTGGGGATCTTCTCGCTGTAGTTGATGCCGCCCATGGCTATACCCGTTCCCAGTTGAATTTCGCCTTCGCCCCGGTGCCGTACGCCTTCAGCGCGCCCTGTTCGCCGACCGCGTTGGGACGGATGAAGATCCAGTTCTGCCACGCGCTGAGGCGGCCAAAGATCCGCGTCGCCATGTTCTCGCAGCCGGTGAAGCGCAGGCTGGCCTCCATTCCGGTGAGGGCGTCGGGCGAAAGGCTGGCGCGCTCCTCGCAGGCGATGCGCACTTCCTCTTCGAAGTCGATGTCGTCGGGGGTGGAGGTCGCCAGGCCGAGCGCGCGCGCCTCGAGCGCACCCAGCGCCCGGCCGATCACCTGGCGCGCGGCCTGCACCGGGCCCCGCTCGCCGCAGAAGCGCGCCTGCAGGCGGGTGGCGCCGTTCACCATCGGATACCTGCCGAAGCTGGCCTCGGTCAGCGTGAGCGACGGCCCCGGCTCCGCGTCCAGCATGTAGCTGCGGTCGGCGGCGAAAGCGAGCTCTGCGAGCGTTCCTGCGAAGCAGGAGTCGCGGTCGAGGATCGCGAACATGGACCGCGACGAGACATCCAGCCTGGCGAGGGTCCGGCGCAACAGCCCGACGGTCTCCCGCACCAGCCAATGCGACGCGTTGCGCTCCAGCAGCGCATCCACCTTCAGCATTTCCTCGGCCTTGCCGCGCGTCCTCAGCAGCCACAAGCCGACCTCGAGGTGGTTGTGGCGCAGGTCCAGGATCGCCTCGTCCAGCTCGCGCGCGAGCTGCAGCGGATACCAGTCGGCGCTCGCCTCGACGGCTTCGGGCGCCTTGGCCGGCGCATGCACCGTGATCTCGGCGGTACGCGAGGCCGCATCGATCCTGACCTTCACCAGCTCGCGCTTGAGCGGGCTCAGCTTCACGCCCGCGCCGCCCGGGCGGTCGGACTGCTTGGCCAGTTCGAGCGCGCGATGCTTCACGAACTCGGCGAACTGCTGCGGCTTGACGACATGGTCCACCAGCTTCCACGCCTTTGCGCGCTCGGCGCGCACTCCCTCGGCGGTGGTGCAGAAGAGATCGGCGAGGTCGCGGCGCACCTTCCTCTTATCCACCAGCCGGGTCAGCCCGCCGGTGCCTGGCAGCACGCCCAGCAGCGGCACCTCGGGCAGGCTGACCGTGCTCGAGCGGTCATCCACCATGGCGATTTCGTCGCAGGCGAGGGCCATTTCATAGCCGCCGCCTGCGGTGGTGCCGTTGAGTGCGGCAAGGAACTTCAATCCCGAGTCCCGGCTGGAATCCTCGATGCCGTTGCGGGTTTCGTTGGTGAACTTGCAGAAGTTCACCTTCGAGCCGTGCGTCGACAGGCCCAGCATATAGATGTTGGCCCCGGAGCAGAACATGCGGCTCTTGCCGCTGGTGAGCACCACCGACTTCACCTCCGGGTGCTCGAAGCGGATGCGGTTGAGCGCGTCATGCAGCTCGATGTCCACGCCGAGGTCGTAGGAATTGAGCTTCAGCTTGTAGCCGGGGGCGAGGCCCTTGTCCTCGGCCACATCCAGGGTGAGGACGGCCACGGGGCCGTCGCAGGCGAGCTTCCAGTGGTGGTAGCTCTCGGGTCTGGTGTCGAAGGAGATCATGCCGGGACCGGGTGGCTTTCCGCGACGCTGCGCTTGAGATCGGCGAGGCTTTGCTTGAGGGGCTTGCCGCTGGTGTCGACGACCGCGTCGGCGCGGGCATAGAGCGCGTCGCGCTCGGCGAGCAGGCGGCGGATCTCGTCGAGCGCGGTGGAGCGGCCCTGCATCTTGCCCGCGAACGGGCGCAGGTCGCCCTGTTCCATGACCCGCTTCATGTGTTCCTCGGGCGAGGCCTTGAGCCAGACGCAGGTGCAGTGGTCGAGCAGCATGCGCCAGGTCTCGGGGTCGTTCACCAGGCTGCCGCCGGCGGCGATCACCGCGCGCGGAAGCTGCTTCAGCACGCGGGCGAGGGCCTTTCGCTCGAAGCGACGGAAGGCGTCCTGGCCGTACATCGAGAACACCTCGCCCAGCGGGGCGCCGGCCTCGCGCTCCACTTCGCGATCCAGTTCGACGAAGGGGGCCGTCATCGCCAGGGCGAGCTTCGCCCCCAGCGTCGACTTGCCGGCGCCGCGCAGGCCGACCAGCGCGACGCGGCCGCGCTTGGGCTCGGCGCCGTGCTCGCGCACCAGGATCTCCAGCGGCACTTCCATGGCATGGGCGATCCGGCGCAGCAGCAGGATGGAGACGTTGCCTTGGCCGGCCTCGAGCTGCGCCAGGTAGCGTTCGGAGATCCTGGAGGCGGCCGCCAGCGCCCGGCGCGTCATGCGCTGAGCCGCGCGCCAGGCGCGCACGCGGTCGCCCAGCTGGGACAGGTACAGGGATTCGGGGCGCGGGTGGGCGGCGTTCATGCAATATTATGCTTGAATCGAAGTGTATGCTGCAATATAATGTGTGTCAAGAATGTCCCTCAAGATCCATATCCTGGTCGGCACCATGACCGGCACGGCGCAGCTCGTGGCGCAGGAGCTGGAACTCGCCTGGGACGAGGGCGGAACCGCGGTCCAGACCCTGCTGATGGACAAGCTGGAGGCCACGGTGTTCGACCGGCCGGGGGTGTTCCTGATCTGCACCTCCACCTACGGCCAGGGCGACGTGCCGGACAACGCCAAGGCGCTGTACGAGGACCTGAAGGCGAAGCGGCCGGACCTGTCCACGGTTCGCTACGGCGTCTTCGGCCTCGGCGACCGTACCTACGCCGAGACGTTCAACTTCGGCGGCAGGAAATTCGACGACTTGCTGACGGAGCTCGGCGCCCGGCGCATCGGCGAGCGCGTGCAGCACGACGCCTCCAGCGGAACCCTGCCCGAGGAAGTCGCTGCGCAGTGGGGCGAAGGCTGGCTGGCGCTGGCGAAGCAGGGCGGTTGCTGAAGATAGAATCGATGCAGGAGGAGGGGGGAGCATGGACCTGCAAGACATCGGGCGTGACTACAACGCGGCCGAAGACCTCGTCTTCGGCAACCTGAAGGCCGGCCGCGCCGGCAAGCCGGCCTACATCGACGACGCGGGCCAGTGCACCTACGGCGAGCTCGCCGACCGCGTCAACCGCTTCGGCAGCCACCTGCTGTCGCTCGGCCTGCGCATGGAAGACCGCATCCTGCTCGCGATGCACGACACCATCGACTGGCCCGTGGCCTTCCTGGGCGCGATCAAGGCCGGCATCGTCCCGATCGCGGTCAACACCCTGCTGACGCCGAAGGACTACGAGTACATGCTCTCGGACAGCCGCGCCAGGGCGCTGCTGGTCTCGCCGCCGTTGTGGCCGCAGTTCGAGCCGTTCGCAGCAAAGCTGCCGTTGCTCAAGCACATCCTCAAGCCGCCCTTCGCCGAGGTGATCGCCAGGGCGGACCCTGAGCTGGAGCCGGCCCCGACCACGCGCGACGATGCGTGCTTCTGGCTCTATTCCTCGGGCTCCACCGGCATGCCCAAGGGCACGGTGCACGTGCACTCCAGCATGCGCCTCAGCGCCGAGTTGTACGCGAAAGGCGTGCTCGGATTGGGCGAGGCCGACCTCTGCTATTCCGCCGCGAAGCTGTTCTTCGCCTACGGCCTGGGCAATTCGCTGTCATTCCCGCTCGCCGCGGGCGCGACCACCGTGCTGATGGCCGAGCGCCCCACGCCCGAGGCGGTGTTCAAGCGCCTCGCCGGGCACAAGCCGACGCTGTTCTACGGCGTGCCGACGTTGTACGCGGCGATGCTCGCCTCGCCGGCATTCCCGGGCAAGGCCGAACTCGGGCTGCGCCAGTGCATCTCGGCCGGCGAGGCGCTGCCGCCGCAGATCTCGAAGAGCTTCAAGGAGAAGACCGGCGTGGAGATCCTCGACGGCATCGGCTCCACCGAGATGCTGCACATTTTCCTGTCCAATCGTCCCGGCGAGCTGCGTTACGGCACCACCGGAAAGGCGGTGCCCGGCTACCAACTGAAGCTGGTGGACGAGCAGGGCGGCCCGGTGAAGCCGGGGGAGCTGGGTGAGCTCCTCATCAAGGGGCCCACGGCCGCGAACCTGTACTGGAACAACCGCGCCAAGAGCCGCTCCACCTTCGTGGGCGAGTGGACCCGTTCGGGCGACAAGTACACCCAGGACGCCGACGGCTTCTTCGTCTACGGCGGCCGCAGCGACGACATGCTCAAGGTCTCGGGCATCTGGGTGTCGCCAGCCGAGCTCGAGGCGGCGCTGGTGTCGCACGAGGCGGTGCTGGAGGCCGCGGTGGTCGGGCACGAGGACGAGCACAAGCTGGTCAAGCCCAAGGCTTTCGTGGTGCTCAAGCCCGGCCGGCAGGCCACGGTCCTGGAGCTGCAGAACTACCTGAAGTCGAGCTTGGCGCCCTACAAGTACCCGCGCTGGATCGAGTTCGCGACGGAGCTGCCCAAGACGGCCACCGGTAAGATCCAGCGCTTCAAGCTGCGGGGCTAGGCCCGGGTGCAACCGATCCGCCCAGGTGGCGGCTCGTCCTCACACGCAAAACTCCCGACACCCTCACCATGACCTTCCCGCTGGAAAAATATTGGGGGCGGCGGTTCAGATGCGCCAGATTCCTAGCGGGTAGCTGTAGCCCATGAGTCACGAAGTGTCACAGTTCGACTGAAGCCATCTCGATCCGAGATGAAATATCCATGCCTCTCAAACTGCACCGCCTGCATATCGGCGTTTTCCAGACTGGGCTCCAACCGAGCGCGAAGCTTCTTCAGTGAGTCGGCGTTTAGGTCGTACTGGCCTTCGGGCTTTTCGGTCTTGAAGAGGCGATCGTAGATGCGGATCTCGGCGTCGCGAGCGTGCCTGACGCTCACCCAGTGAATGTTTCCTTTCACCTGGATCGAATCGGCGCCAGAGGTGCCTGACTTCGTTTCGGGCAGGTACTTGGCGCTGACGATGTTGGTGACTTTGTCGTAGCCGATGCATTCGATCACATACCCAAACCGCAGCCGCACCTTGTTCCCGGGATACAAGCGGAAGTACTTGGGCTCCGGCAACTCCTGGAAATCCTCCCGCTCAATCCACAATTCCCGCGAAAACGGGATCGTGCGCTTCCCCATCTGCGGCTTCTTAGGATGGTTCGGCGCCTCCATCAGTTCTTCCTGGCCCTCCGGGTAGTTCTCGATAACAAGCTTCAGCGGATCCAGCACCGCGAAGCGCCGCTGAGCGACTTCGTCCAGGTGCTGCCGCATGCAGTCCTCGAAGACCGAGTAATCAATCCACGAATTCTCCTTCGACACCCCAATCCGCTCAGCGAACCGCCGAAACCCCTCCGGCGTATACCCCCGCCGCCGAGCCCCCGCCAAAGTGGGCATCCGCGGATCGTCCCACCCGTCCACGACCTTGTCCTCGACCAGCTTGATGAGCAGGCGCTTGGACAGCATCACGTGCGTCAATTGCAACCGCGCAAACTCAATTTGTTGCGGGAGCGGATGCTGCAGCAACCCGCCATCGGCCAGCTTGTTCAACAGCCAGTCATAGAAAGGCCGCTGGTCCTCGAACTCCAGGGTGCACAGCGAATGGGTGATCTTCTCGACCGCATCCTCGATCGGATGCGCGTAGGTGTACATCGGGTAGATGCACCACCTGTCGCCGGTGCGGTGGTGCGTGGCTCGCTTGATGCGGTAGAGCGCGGGGTCGCGCATGTTGATGTTGGGCGAAGCCATGCTGATCCTGGCCCGCAATACGTGGGCGCCGTCGGCGTGCTTGCCCTCGCGCATCTCGCGCAGCAAGGACAAATTCTCCTCGGGCGAGCGCGAGCGATAAGGCGAATCCACCCCCGGACGGGTAAAGTCCCCCCGGTTGCGCTTCATGTCCTCCGCCGACTGCGAGTCGACGTAGGCATTGCCCGAGGTCACCAGGTATTCGGCGCACTGGTACATGAAGTCGAAGTAGTCCGACGCGTAGAGCGCCTTGCCGTCGAACTCCGGTACCAGCCACTTCACCGACTCGATGATCGAATCTACGTATTCCTGCTCCTCCCTCTCCGGATTGGTGTCGTCGAACCGCAGGTTGCAGGTACCGCCGTACTCCTTGGCCAGGCCGAAGTTCAGCAGGATGGACTTGGCGTGCCCCAGGTGCAGGTAGCCGTTGGGCTCGGGCGGAAACCGGGTCTTGATGGCCTTCACCCTGCCCGAGGCGAGGTCGGCCTCGATGCGCCGGCGGATGAAGTGAGAATGCGATGCAACGTCCTGGTTTTTAGGGTTTTTGGCGTTCACGGCGACATTCTAGCGTGCCGCGAACCGAACCTTGTGGCGGGCGGCCGCTCCAGCTAAGGTCGGGGGGGATGCTCGATCTGCTCATCCGCGGCGCCACCCTCCTCGACGGCACCGGTGCGCCGCGCTTCACGGGCGCGGTCGGAGTCAAGGACGGCCTCATCACCGAGGTGGGCAAGGTTGCCGGCCCGGCGAAGCAGGCGGTGGAGGCTGCCGGCCTCGCCCTCATGCCGGGCATCGTGGACCTGCACACCCACTACGACGCCCAGGTGACCTGGGACCGCACGCTGTCGCCCTCGCCGGCGCTGGGCGTGACCACGGCGGTGCTCGGCAATTGCGGCTTCGGCATCGCGCCGTGCCCGGCGCCGCAGCGCCAGACGGTGCTGCGCAACCTCTCGGTGGTGGAGGGCATGGACCTCGCCGCGCTGGAGCATGGCGTCAACTGGGAGGCGGAGACCTTCGCCGATTACCTCGCCCAGCTGCGCCGCATCGGCCCCTGCGCCAACGTTGCGGTGCTGGCGCAGCACTCCACCATCCGCAGCGCGGTGATGGGCGAGGAGGCTTCGACGCGCGCAGAGCCCACGAGCGAAGAACTGGCCGCGATGCAGGCGCAGGTGCGCGAGGCGATGGGGGCGGGCGCGATCGGCTTCGCCTCGTCGTTCTCGCCCAACCACGCCGGCTGGTCCGGGCGGCCGATGCCCTCGACCATCGCCAAGGACGAGGAGCTGTTCGCCCTGCTCGCGCCGCTCAAGCAAGCCGGGCGCGGTATCTTCGTCATGGCCACCGGACCTCGGGGCACCACGGAGTACATGGAGAAGGTGGCCGCCGAGACCGGGCGCCCGGCGTTCATGGTGACGGTGCTCACCATGTTCAACGACGCCGAGCCGGGCAAGGCGATGACGTACTACGAACGCTGCGCCGCCGCGCGCTCGCGCGGCCACGAGGTGTACATCCACACCAGCTGCCAGCCGCTGTCGTTCGACTTCACGCTGGCCGAGCCGTACCTGTTTTACTCGCACCAGGCCTTCGGCCGCGTGAAGGCCGCGCAGCCGGAACAACGCGCCGCGATCTACCGCGACCCGGCGTTTCGCGCCCGCTTCCGCGAGAATCTCGCCCGACCCGGGCAGGGGATCCTGTTCTACGGCGACTGGGGGAAGATCGAGTGCGAGGGCAGGAGCATCGCCATGCTGGCGAAGCAGGCGAACCGGGATCCGCTGGACTATTTCTTCGACCTGCCGCTGGACCAGCCGCTGATCGGCAAGCTGTTCCAGAACAACGACGCCGGGGTGGCGCCGCTCCTGAAGCACGAGCAGGGCGTGGTGGCGCTGTCGGATGCCGGCGCGCACCTCATCTATTTCTGCGACGCCGGCTTCGGCCTGCATTTCCTGCAGCACTGGGTGCGCGAGACCGGGACCTTCACGCTGGAGGAGGGCGTGCGGCGGCTGACCAGCGACCCCGCCGCCAGATACCGCATCCCCGGGCGGGGACGGATCGTCCCGGGCGCGGCGGCCGACCTGCTTCTGTTCGATCCGGCGAAGGTCGGGGTCTCGCCGCTGCGCCGCTCGCCGGACCTGCCCGGCGGCGGGACCCGCATGTTGCGCGACCCGGCCGGGGTGCACGGGGTGTGGGTGAACGGCGTGCAGGTGCATGACGGAAGAAACTATCGGCCGGTCCGGGATCGCGGTCCGGGACGCGTCCTGACCGGGTTCTGCCGCTAAGATGGCCGCAGCCAGCCGCATTCGGAAAGTGGCCGGAAGCGAGGAGTCGTGATCCAGGCAAGGAAGCTCGCCGGCGCGCTGGGCGCCGAACTCACGGGGGTGAACCTGTCGCAGCCGCTGTCGAAGGACGCGGCCGCCGAGATTCGCGCCCTTTTCCTCGAGCACCAGGTGATCTTCTTCCGCGACCAGCCGCTCACGCCGTCGCAGTACATGGCCTTCGCGCAGGCCTTCGGCGAGCCGGTGGAGTACCCGCTGGTGAAGGGGCTGGAGGACTTCCCGAAGATCATCGAGGTGAAGAAGCTCGAGCACGAGCGCGCGGCCTTCGGCGCCATCTGGCACACCGACACCGCCTACCTCGAGCGCCCGCCCATGGGCTCGATGCTCATCGCGCGCGAGATCCCGCCCTACGGCGGCGACACGCTGTTCGCGAGCATGACTGCCGCCTACGAGGCCCTGTCGGAGGGCATGAAGCGCATGCTGGAGGGCCTCAAGGCGGTGAACAGCTCGGCCAAGGCCGACGCCTCGAAGACGCGCGAGGACCGCATCAAGTCCTCCGGCACCGAGGAGGCGCGCAAGCAACTGTCCGCCCAGCACCCGGTGGTGCGCACGCACCCGGAGACTGGGCGCAAGGCGCTGTACGTCAACCGCGGCCACACCGTGCGCTTCTGCGGCATGACCGAGGAGGAGAGCCGGCCGCTGCTGGAGTACCTGTACCAGCACCAGATCAGCGCGGAATTCACCTGCCGCTTCTCGTGGCGGGTGAACTCGATCGGGTTCTGGGACAACCGCTGCGCCCAGCACAACCCGGTCAACGACTACCACGGCCACCGGCGCGTCATGCACCGCATCACGCTGGCGGGGGATGTTCCGGCTTAGCCTGCTCGGGGCGCGCGGCCACTGGGGCGGGCGCGCACTGCTGTCGGCACTGGGCATTGCGCTGGGGGTGGCGCTCGGCTCCGCGGTCCACCTCATCAATCGCGCGGCGGTGAACGAGCTCGCTGCGGGGGTGCGCGCGCTGGCCGGCGACGCCGACCTGGAGGTGCGCGGCGCGCGCGCCGGTTTCCCGGAAGCGCTTTACGCCGAACTGGCCCGGTTGCCGGGCGTCGCGGTCGCCAGCCCGGTCCTGGAGCTCGAAGCCGGTCTGGCTGCAGGCCGCACCATCCGTATCCTGGGCCTCGATCCGCTGCGCGCGGGGCTGGTGCAGCCGGCCCTGTTTGGCGACGATCCGCGGCGGCGGCTGGAGCTGCTAAAGCCCGACACCGTCTACCTTTCCGCCGCCGCGGCGGACCTGGCCAGGGACGGCAAGCTGCGCGTTGTCGCCGGCCTGCAGACCGTGGAGCTGGAGGTGGCCGGCGTGCTGCCGGCCTCTTCGCTTCGTGGCGTGGCGGCGCTCGCCGACGTCGCCACCGCGCAATGGCGGCTGGGCCGGGAAGGGCAGCTCAATCGCATCGACCTGCGCCTCGCTCCCGGCGTGGACCGGGAGCTGTTGCGGACGGCAATCGGCGCGAAGCTGCCCGCCGGCGTCCATGTCGTCACGGTGGACGCGGTGGAGGAGTCCGGCGCCAACCTGTCGCGCGCCTACCGCGTGAACCTGAACGTGCTCGCGCTGGTGGCGCTGTTCACCGGCGGCTTCCTGGTGTTCTCGGCGCAGGCGCTGGAAGTGGCGCGCCGGCGCGGCGAGCACGCGCTGCTGAGGGTGCTGGGGCTGCAGGGCGCAGGCTTGTTCCGGCTGCTGCTGGCCGAGGCGGCGCTGATCGGCGCCGCCGCTAGCGCGCTCGGCGTCGTGCTCGGCTGGGCGATCGCGAAGGCGGCGGTTTCGCTTGGCGGCGCCGACCTCGGTTCGGGTCTGTTCCGCGGCGTGCAGCCGGAGCTGGCCTTACCGATCGGTACCATGGCGGCCTACTGGGCGGCCGGCATCGCGGTGGCGGTGGCCGGCGCCTGGCTGCCGGCGCTGGATGCGGCGCGCGTGCCGCCGGCGCAGGCGCTCAAGGCGGGCGACGCCGAGCGCCTGTTCGAGCGCGCCGCCACCATCGCGCCGGGCCTCGCGCTGCTCGCCGCGGGGACGGCGCTGTCGCAGCTGCCCGCGGTCGGCGGGCTGCCGCTGCCGGGCTATGCCGCCATCGCCTGCCTGCTGGTGGGCGGGGTCCTGCTCATGCCTTGGCTGGCGCGCAGCGCCTTCGAGCGCCTGCCGCTGTCGCGCCGGCCGGCGCTCGCGCTGGCGCTCGCGCAGCTGCGCGGCGCGCCCGGACAGGCGATGGTGAGCCTTGCGGCCATCGTCGCCAGCTTTGCGCTGATGTGCGCGATGGCGATCATGGTGGCCTCGTTCCGAGAATCGGTAGATCGCTGGCTGTCGGCGGTGCTGCCCGCGGACCTGTACCTGCGCACCACGCACGCCGGCGAATCGGCCTGGATCGAACCGGAGTTCGAGGACCAGGTGCGCAAGCTGCCGCAGTTCTCGAGCGTCGAGTTCCTGCGCAGCCAGCGCGTGCTGCTGGATCCGGCGCGGCCGGCGGTGGCGCTGCTGGCGCGCGACGGTGAGGCGGACAAGGGCGCGATGCGGGTTCCGCTCGCCGGCAAGGGCTACCAGCGCCGGGCGGGCGACCCGCCGCCGGCCTGGATCTCGGAGGCGGTCGCCGACCTGCATCGCCTCGGGCCTGGCGCGCGCATCGAGTTGCCGCTCGCGGGCAGGCGGCAGCCCTTCATCGTCGCTGGCATCTGGCGCGACTACGCGCGCCAGCACGGCGCCGTCGTCATCGAGCGCGAAACCTACGTCGCGCTGACCGGCGACCGGCGCGCCAATGATGCCGCCCTGTGGCTGGCCCGCGGCGCGACCCCGGACCAGGCATCGCGCGCGCTGCGGGCGCTGCCGGGCGGCAGCGCGCTGGAGATCGCCGGGCCGGGTGAAATCCGCACCGTGTCTTTGCGCCTTTTCGACCGCACCTTCGCCGTGACCTACGCGCTGGAGGCGGTCGCGGTGCTGGTGGGCCTGTTCGGCCTCGCCTCCAGCGTCGGCGCCATCGTGCTTTCCCGCCGGCGCGAGTTCGGCATGCTGCGCCATGTCGGCATGACCCGCGGCCAGGTGGGCGGCATGCTCGCCGCCGAGGGCGGTCTGCTCGCGGCGCTGGGCGTGGGCGCGGGGATTGCGCTGGGCGCCGCCATCAGCCTGGTGCTGGTGTATGTGGTGAACCGGCAGTCCTTCGGCTGGAGCATGGACCTGCATCCGCCCTGGGCACTGCTGGCGGGCCTGTCGGCCGCGCTGGTCGGGCTCGCGGCGCTGGTGGCCTGGTTCTCGGGACGCGAGGCGATGGGCGTGGGCCCGGTGCGCGCAGTAAGAGAGGATTGGTGATGCAGGAGGATGGGTAGTGCAGGAGGACCGGTGAGGCGCCGCGCCTTCCTAGCGCTGCCGCTGGCGCTGCTGCCGGCGCAGGCGCGGGCGAACGCCGTCGCCTATCCGGCGGTGACACCGGATTTCCGGCTGGATTTTCCGCGCGACCACGGTGCGCACCCGCATTTCCGGCAGGAGTGGTGGTACGTCACCGGTTCGCTCGCCACTTCGCGCGGGGAGACGCTCGGCTTCCAGGTCACGTTCTTCCGCGCCCGGCCGGATTTCGCCACCGCCAATCCGGGGCGGATGGTGCCGCGCCAGATCATCCTGGCGCATGCGGCACTGGCGGATGGGCGCCACGGCCGGTTGCGCCATGAAGACCGCGCCGGGCGCGCGAGCCTGGGCCTTGCCGGCGCCGACGAAGGCACGACGCGCGTCTGGGTGGACGGCTGGCGGCTCGAGTTGGTGCGCAACGCTTGGCGCACGAGGATCGCGGCGCGCGAGTTCGCGCTCGACCTGGAGATCCGCATGAGGCGCCCGCCGGTGGCCAACGGCCGCGACGGTTATTCGCAGAAGGGGCCGGGGGCGGGCGAGGCGAGCTACTACTACAGCGTCCCACATCTCTTGGTGTCGGGCAGCGTGGAGCGCGCTGGCGCGAGGCAAGAGGTGAGCGGAACGGCATGGTTGGACCACGAGTGGTCCAGCCAGTACATGCCGGCCGCGGCCGAGGGCTGGGACTGGATCGGCCTCAACCTGGACGACGGTGGCGCGCTGATGGCATTCCGCATGCGCAAGGGCGGCGGCGCAGCCCCGGGCAGCGACACCTTGTACGCCGGCGGCACGCTGCTCTCGCCGCAGGACGTGGTGCGGGTGCTGGCGCCTGACCAGGTCGCGTTCGAGCCGTTGCGGCGCTGGCGCTCGCCGCGCACCGGGACCACTTACCCGGTGGCGATGAAGGTCGCGATCCTGGGGCGCGAGTGGCTGATCGAGCCGATGATGGACGACCAGGAGCTCGATGCGCGAGCGAGCACCGGCACGATCTACTGGGAAGGCGCGGTGGGCGCGAAGCTGGAGGGCGCCACGGTGGGGCGGGGGTACCTCGAGCTCACCGGCTACTGGCGGCCGATGAGGCTCTAGCGCCGGGTCGTGGACAGGCCGACCCCGGCAAGGATCAGCGCGATGCCGGCAACATGGAACCACTGCGGGTACTCGTCCAGGAACAGCGCCGCGAGGCCGACCGCGATCGCGGGCATGAGGTGCATGGTCGCACCGGCGCGCGCCGCGCCGAGCCGCTTCACCACGTAGTTCCAGCCGGCGTAGGCAAGCAGCAATGATCCGATCGCCGAATAGAGCACCGCGAGGCCGCCGGGCAAAGACAGGGTGACCTTCTTCCCGGCCCAGAGCTCCCAGAGCACCCAGGGCGCCATCCAGGCGAGGCCCATCAGGCAGACCAGGGTGATGAACTCCGGCGTGTCCAGTGCGTCCTTGCGCATGCGCAGGAACACGGTGTAGCTGCCCCACATCGCCATCGAGGCGAGCGCGAGCGCATCACCGAGGTTGAACGACACCAGCGAGAAATCGCCCTGGGTGCCGATGATCGTCACGCCGCAAAACGAGATGAGTACGCCCGCCCATTGATGGGCGGCGATGCGCTCGCGCAGCAGCGGTCGCGCCAACAGCAGGATAAAGATGGGAGCGGTGGACAGGTACAGCGTGGCGCTGGTGGCGGTGGTGTAGTGCAGGCCCTGCCACTGCAGGGCGAGGTGCAGTCCGCCGCCGACCAGCCCCAGCAGCAGCAGCGGCTTGCGCTGCGGCCAGCCGCAACGCGCGAGCTTGTGCGCCATGCGGCGCCAGCAAAACGGCGCCAGCAGCAGGATCACCACCACCAGGCGCCCCGCGGTGGCGAAGCCCGGCGCGATCTCGTCGCGCACCGCGCGCGCGACGATCCAGTTGCCGGACCACAGGAGCAGCGTACCGGCGAGGACCAACCAGGCGGTGAGCTTCACGCTCGCATGCTAATCTGGATTGATGCCGGTGATCGCGGTGGCGGGACGCAAGCTGAACTATGAATGGACGGGCGAGGGTGCGGGCACGCTGGTGTTCCTGCACGAAGGCTTGGGCTCCATTGCGCAGTGGCGGGATTTCCCGGCGCAGGTGGCGCGCGCCACCGGGCGCCGGGCGCTGGTTTATGAGCGCTACGGCTACGGGCAGTCGGAGGTGCTGGCCGAGGAACGCGTCGGCCCGGATTTCATGCACCGCGAGGCCCTTGAATCCCTGCCGGCGCTGCTGCGCGCGCTGCAGCTGGACAACCCGGTGCTGGTGGGGCATTCGGACGGCGCCTCCATCGCCCTGATCCACGCGGGCGCAGGCCATGCAGTACAGGGCGTGGTGGCAATGGCCCCCCATGTGTTCGTGGAGGACATCTCGGTGCGCTCTATCGCCGACGCAGCCCGGGTGTTCGAGACCACGGACCTGCCGCAGCGTCTGGGCAAGTATCATAGGGACCCGCGCAAGACCTTCTACCTGTGGATCGACGCCTGGCTGGATCCCGCCTTCCGGAACTGGAACATCGAGGCTTCACTGGCGGGGATCCGCTGTCCGCTGCTCGCGATCCAGGGCAAGGCCGACCAGTACGGCACCCTGGCGCAGGTGGAGGCGATCGCGCGCCAGGCGGGCGGTGGCTGCCAGGTGCTGAAGCTGCCCGACTGCGGCCATTCGCCGCACAAGGACCAGCCCGAGAAGACGCTGGCGGCGATCGCGGGGTTCGTGAAGGGGCTGGACTGAGATGAGTGCCCCCGGCGCGCAGACTGGCAGCGGACAAACGCTCGGCCAGAGCGCCCGCATCATCGGCCTGGTGGCGCTTGCGCACGGCCTGTCGCACTTCTTTCAGATCGCCACCGCGGTGGTGTTCCCGCTGATCAAGGACGACCTGCAGGTTTCCTACGCCCTGCTGGGCGCGACGGTGGCGCTGTACTACACCGTCTCCGGCGTCTTCCAGACGCTGGCCGGGTTCGCGGCCGACCGCTTCGGCGCGCGGCGCGTGCTGTTCGCCGGCCTTGCGCTATCCACCGCGGGTGCGGTGCTGGCGGGCTCAGCGCACAGCTACGCCATGCTGCTCGCGGCCGCGGTCGTGGGCGGCATCGGCAACAGCGTGTTCCATCCCTGCGACTTCTCCATCCTGAATGCGCGCGTGGACAAGGCGCGCCTGGGCTACGCCTTCTCCTGGCATGGCATCGCCGGGTACCTGGGTTATGCCGTGGCGCCGGTGTACAGCGTGGGCATGGCCTCGGCCTTCGGCTGGCGCGGCGCGCTGCTGGGCGCGGCGGCGGTGGGCGCGGTGGTGGTCCTGTTCCTGTTCCTCAACCGCGCCTGGATCGACGTCGAACCCGCCGACCGCCGGCGCGAGACCGGCCACGGCGGGCTGGCGACCGACCTGAAGCTGCTCGCCTCGGCGCCGGTGCTGATGTGCTTTGGCTACTTCGTGCTCATCGCCGTGGGCTTTGTGGCGATGCAGAACTTCGGCATGGCGACCATGGGGATGCTCTACGGCGCCTCACCGGGGCTCGCCTCCACCGCGCTCACCGCCTACCTGCTGGGCGGCGCCGCGGGCATCTTCGCCGGAGGCTTCGTCGCGGTGCGCGCCACCCGCCACGACCTGGTCGCGGTGACCGGGATGGCGGCGAGTGCAGGGTTCATGTTCGTGCTCGCCTCGGCGTGGGTCCCGGCGGCGATGCTGCCGGTGTTCCTCGCCGCCTCGGGATTTGCCTCCGGCATCACCAACCCGTCGCGCGACTTCATCGTGCGCGGGGCGACGCCGGCGGGCGCTACCGGCAAGGTCTACGGCTTCGTCTACTCGGGCCTGGACGTCGGCTCGATGCTGACGCCGGTGTTCTTCGGCTGGCTGCTGGACCGTGGCCAGGCCGACGCGGTGTTCTACACCGTGGTGGTGGCGCTGGTGCTCACCATCGGCATGGTGCTCAACCTGCCGGGGCGCAAGCGCGCGCTCGCCTGATCGGCCGCGCGCTCAGCCGAGGTAGTTCACCCTGCGGCGCTCCAGCAGGCGCAGCAGCGCCGGCCAGTCCTTGTGGTGCGAAGACCGGTTGGTACGGTTGAACTGGGCCGAGGCGTTGTCGCCCGCCTGCTTGCTCATTTGCAGCACGTTCTCCATGCCGCCGGCCATCGCGTCGACCTGGATCTGGCAGGCGCAGTCCAGGTAATACATCATCTCGAAGGCCTCACGCACCGACTCGCCCAGCGTAAGCAGGCCGTGGTTGCGCAGGATCATGGCCCTGGACTTCGGCCCCAGGTCCTTCGCCAGGCGCTCGCGCTCGCCCATGTCGAGCGCGATGCCCTCGTAGGCGTGGTAGGTGACCTCGCGCTGGATGCGCATGGCGTGCTGGCTGATGGGCAGCAGGCCGCACTTCATCGCCGACACCGCGACCCCGACCCGGGTGTGGGTATGGATCACGCAAACCGCCTCGGGGCGGGCCTCGTGGATGCAGCCGTGGATGATGAAGCCGGCCTCGTTGTACCCGTAGTCGAGAGGGTCATCGAGCACTTTTCCATCACGGTCGATCCGGATCAGGTTGGAGGCCGTGATCTCGTCGAACATCAGGCCGTAGGGATTGATCAGGAACTCGTGGCTGCCGGGCAGGCGCGCCGAGAAGTGGGTGTAGATGAGGTCGGTCCACTTGAACTGCGCCGCCAGCTGGTAGGCCGCGGCGAGGTCCACCCGCAGCTGCCATTCCTCCTTGCTGACGCGGTCACGGACGGGCTTGGATTGCTTGCTCTTGAGGACGGCGCTCATCGGAGGTCTCCTGGAAGTTGGGGGATTCTACCGCCTCGAGCGCCTCCAGCAGCAGTGCCGGGTCGTTCCGCGAAAGCCGCGTCGAGTCCGACAGGATCCGGCGCCAGCGCCGGGCCCGCGGGTGACCGTGGTACAGGCCCAGCATGTGGCGCGCGATGTGGCGCAGCGAGGCCTGGCGGCGCGCGTAGCCGGCCATGGCGCGCACCACTTCGGCGCGGGTGATGCCCTCACCCGCGATCAGCCAGGGGGTGTGGTAGGCGGCCCGCCCGAGCATGACCCCGTCCACCAGGCCCGCCTGCGCCTCGATGGCGGTGCGGCTGGCGATGCCGCCGTTGATCACGATCTCCAGCTGCGGGAACTCGCGCTTCAAGCGGTACACCTCGTCGTATCGCAGCCGTGGCACCTCGCGGTTCTCCTTCGGCGACAGGCCCTTCAGCACCGCGTTGCGGGCGTGGACGAGAAAGGTGCGGCAGCCGGCCTCGGCGACCGCGCCGACGAAGTCGCGCACGAAGCCGTACTCCTCGATGCGGTCGATGCCGAGGCGGTGCTTCACCGTCACCGGGAGCCTGACCGCATCGCGCATCGCCTTCACGCAATCGGCCACCAGCATGGGTTCGCGCATCAGGCAAGCGCCGAAGGCGCCGCGCTGGACGCGTTCGCTCGGGCAGCCGACGTTCAGGTTCACCTCGTCGTAGCCGTACTGCTGGACCAGCTTCGCGCAGTGCGCGAGCTCCTCGGGCTCGCTGCCGCCCAGCTGCACCGCCACCGGGTGCTCCTCGGGTGAAAAGGCGAGGTGGCGCTCGAGGTCGCCGTGGATGAGCGCCCCGGTGGTCACCATCTCGGTGTAAAGGAAGGCCTGCGGCGAGACCTGGCGCAGGAAATAGCGGCAGTGCCGGTCGGTGCAGTCCATCATCGGCGCCACGCAGAGGCGATGGCGGCTGGATTGGCCGGGGATCTCCTGCAGGTGGCTCACCGGTGTCGGGCGCTGGCGGGTCATCATTCGTTGCTCCCAGTCATTGTCCTTGATTTCCCGCATCGCATGGCCTTGGGCGCCTCCGTGGGCCGTGCTAGCATTTTTCGCGTGAGACAGCGCGCGGGTTGCCTTGAGCAATCGGATCGCCCGACCGCTGCCTGCGACCCAAGGGAGGCTGCGGCACATGCCGGCTCGACAGGCACCTGGATATGAAGTCCGCCCGGCGCGGCCGCAGGACATCGACGCGCTGCACGCGCTGATCCGCGGGCTTGCCGAGTACGAGAAACTGGCTCACCAGGCGGTTGGCACGCCGGCGCAACTGCAAGCGGAACTTTTCGGCCCGACCCCGGTGATCGAATCCGCGCTGCTGTGGGAAGGGGAGCGCGCCGTCGGCTTCGCGCTCTGGTTCCACAGCTTCTCCACCTTCCTCGGCCGCCGCGGCCTGTGGCTGGAGGACATCTTCGTCCAGCCCGGGGCCCGCGGCCGGGGTTACGGAAAAGCGCTCCTCAGGCATTGCGCGCGCATCGCGGTGGCGCGCGGCTGCGGCCGCTTCGAGTGGTCGGTGCTCGACTGGAACCAGCCTGCCATCGACTTCTACAGGGCCTGCGGCGCGGTGCTGATGGAGGACTGGACCACCTGCCGCATGACGGGCGCGGCGCTGGCGCGCTTCGCGGCCGAGCACTGAACGCAGGCGGGCCGCGCGAGGCCAGTTCTCGCTCGGTGTCCGCGAGCAGGGCGTCGAGGCAGGACGCGGTTTGCTTGGTGTCCCGGCACTGCGCGGGGGCCGGCACCTCGGTGCGCGGGATCCAGTGCAAGAGCAGGGCACGCTTCTCGCCCCGGCGCGGCGGCGAGCAGGGCGAACAGGGACGGCAGCTTGTTCATGGATATTGTCCGGTGGATTGCGCCCGCAGCCTCGCCAGGCCGAGCAGGCTTTCGGTGAAGGGCGCGCAGACGCCCGTCCTCGCGGCGATCTCGAGCGTGCCGCTCAACAGGCCGTCGATCTCGAGCGCCTTGCCCGCCTCGAGGTCCTGCAGCATGGAGGTCTTGAACACGCCCAGGTGCCGCGCCATCTCCATGCGCGCCTCCGGGTCGATGTCCGCGTCCACGCCCGCGGCGCGACCGATGGCGAGCACCTCGCGCATGATGGCGACCATGTAGGCCTTGACCTGCGCATCCGCGAGCAGGCGGTTGGCGGTCGCCAGCGTCAGCGCGGACACCGGGTTGAAGCTGACGTTGCCCAGCAGCTTCACCCAGAACTCCTTCTCGATGAACGGGCTCTGCACCGCCTCGAAGCCGGCGCCGGCCAGCGCTGCGGCGAGCTTCGCGGTGCGGTCGGTGTTCCGGCCGCCGGGCTCGCCCAGGATGAGCCGCTTGCCCATGTTGTGCTGGATGACCCCCGGCTCGGGGGTGGAGGCGGCCAGGTGGATCACGCAGCCGACGATGCGCTCGGTGGGCATGGCGTGCGACAAAGCCCCGCCCGGGTCGAGCGATTCCAGGCGCAGTTTCCCCTTGCCGAAGGGCAAACGGTCGAAAAACCACCACGGCACGCCGTTCATGGCGGTGGCGACGCTGGTGTGCTCGCCCAGCAGCGGGGCGATGTTCGCCGCCACCTGCGGCAGGCTATGGCCCTTGACCGCGATGAAGACGTAGTCCTGCTGGCCGAGTTTCGACGGGTCCACGTTGGCGCGGATGCGCGAGGTGAAATCGCCCTCGGCGGAGCGCACGCGCAGGCCCTTGGCGAGGATTTCCGTCAGGTGCGTGCCCCTAGCGACGACCGAGACCTCATGATCGGTCCGCGCCAGGCGCGCGGCGACCAGGCCGCCCACCGCGCCGGCGCCGTAAATGCATATTTTCATGGTGTTATTCTAGCGTTCGCCATGGGGGGAACCATGTTCGCGTTCATGAAGAAGGTGAAGTCCCTGCTGCCCTCGGGCAGCACGCTGCCGGGCCGGAGCGCAAAAATGCCGGTGCCGGAGGCCCACTTCGTCAACGGCAACCGCATCGTGGCGCCGTTCCCGGAGGGCATGGCGCAGGCGGTGTTCGGGCTGGGCTGCTTCTGGGGCGCGGAGCGCCTGTTCTGGCAGATCCCCGGCGTCTACAGCACCGCGGTGGGCTACGCCGGCGGCGCGACGCCCAACCCGACCTACGAGGAAGTCTGTTCCGGACTCACCAACCACACCGAGGCGGTGCTGGCGGTGTACGACCCGAAGCGCGTGAGCTATGAGGTTCTGCTGAAGGCGTTCTGGGAGGGCCACGACCCGACGCAAGGCATGCGCCAGGGCAACGACCAGGGCACCCAGTACCGCTCGGCAATCTATGCCTACGGCGAGGCGCAACTGAAGGCGGCGCTGGCCTCGAAGGCGGCGTTCGGCCAGGCGTTGGCGAATTCCGGCTTCGGCGCCATCACCACGGAGATCCTGCCCGCGCCCGAGTTCTATTACGCCGAGGACTACCACCAGCAATACCTGGGGAAGAACCCGAACGGGTATTGCGGCCTGGGCGGCACCGGCGTGTCCTGCCCGGCCGGGGCGCCGGCGAAGGCCTAAGCCGCCTTAGCGCGCTGCGCGTAGGACGGCTCGGCGGCGAACGGTTCCCGGCCCACCGGCGTGGGCGCCCGGCCGATAAGCGCCGGCAGGAGGTTCGGCCGTGGCAGGTTGTCCCGCCGGAGCAGTTCGAGTTGCGACGCGGAGACCGGCGTGAGGTGCAGCAGGTCGCAGACCTGGGCGCCCAGCCAGGCGAGCGGCGCCGGGACCGGCAGGCGCAGCGCGGGCCGGTTGCCGGTCGCTGCGCGCAGCGCCTCAAGGTGCTCGGCCAGGGTCCGCCGGACCCCGCCGCCAAGCTCCACTTCCCTCAATTCGGGCCGGTTGCGCTGTTGGCAAAGCGCCGCGATCGCCTCGGCGAGGTCGCGGACGTCCAGCGCCGCGACTCTGCCGCGGGCATCCATCGGCAGCGGGTGCAGCGGCCAGCGCGCCACGCGCCGCAGCCACTCGGCGCCGAAGCCCCCGGCGCCCTCCAGTAGTGAAGGGCGCACGATGCTGTAGTCCGCCCGGGTCCCCGCAATGACCCGTTCGCCCAGCAGCTTGGAGCGCAGAAATCGGTTGCGCGAGTTGTCAGTCAGGCCCAGGGCCGAGACGTGTACCAGTCGGATGGATCTGCGGGCGCAGGCTTCGGCCAGGGCGCGCGGCCCCCGGATGTGCACCCGCTCGAAAGTCTCGAAGCCGCGTTCGCGCAGGATGCCGACCGCGTTCACCACGCAGTCGATACCGCGCAGCAGCCCGTTCCAGGCCGACGGGGCGGTGAGCCAGTCCAGGTGTGCCTCGCGGCGCTCGCAGAGAAACAGTTCCACCGGCAGGCGGCGCCCGGCACGCGACGGGTCGCGGGAGGCGATGACCACGGCATGGCCGCGCGCCTGCAGGGCCAGCGCGGCGTGCCTGCCGATGAAGCCGGCGCCGCCGAGGATGAGGACTTTCAGGGGGTGGTTGTTCATCCCAGTCCTTTTTGTTATTACTGAATTGACAGAATATTAAGACATGACTATCCTTCCTGTCAAGCAGGCGATCAAAATCATGGCAACCGATCCCGGCATCAGCGAGCGCTTCGTCCTGCACTGGGGCGAGATGGCCGCGCGCTGGGGCGTCAACCGCACCGTGGCCCAGATCCATGCCCTGCTGTTCCTGGCCGGCAAGCCGCTCGATGCCGAGGCCATCGCCGCCCGGCTGCAGGTGGCGCGGTCCAACGTCAGCACATCCCTGCGCGAGCTGCAGAACTGGGACCTGGTCAGAGTGGTGCACCAGATGGGCGACCGGCGCGACCATTTCGAGACCCTGCAGGACCCCTGGGAGCTGCTGCGCGTCATCGTGCGGGAGAGGAAGGCGCGCGAGTTCGACCCCACCGTGGCCTTCCTGCGCGACTGCGTCGAGAGCCCGGCGCTCACGCGCGAGGACCCGGCGACGCAGAAGCGCCTGCGCGAGACCCTGGCGCTCATGGAGTCGCTCTCCAGCTGGGCCGAGCAGATGCTCGGCATGGACAACAGCGTGCTCAAGCGCCTGGCCAAGCTGGGGGCGAAGGTGCAGGCGTGCCTGAAGGCCGCATGAAGGCGACGACGAAGTTCTGCGCCCCCCTGAAGGGGTACTACGACAAGTCCTGCCCGCCGTGCGTCACCGAGATCGACGCGTTGCAGGCCGAGCGTTGGGCAGCTCAGAATTCTTTGAGTGGATCGAAGCTCTTTTCAATCGCCGCGCCATCCCGGCGCAGACGCTCGATAATGCGGACGCTGAAACCGTCATCCGGCGTGCTGTTGCCGCGCAGGGCATCTCCGATGAGGACGTAGACGCTGTATCGGTCCCGTGGCAGCGCTTCGACCGCCACCTCTCCAAGCGTGGTTCTAGCTTCCTCCGGGGAGAGCTGCCCGTCGAGCAGCATAGATATGTTGAGTGACATGGCTACCACCTCCGGCCGCGCTGAACCTCGAGCAGGGGCTCGAGGCGCTTGGCGATGAATTCGCGTGCCCGGAAAATCCGGGTGCGCACGGTGCCGATGGGGATGCCCAGCATCCCAGCGATCTCGGCGTAAGGCTTGCCCTCAACCTCGTACAGCATCAGAGCCTCGGCAAGCTGGGGCTGCAGGAGGGCAAGGGCGCGCTGGACGCTCTGCGCGATCTGCTTGGCCATCAAAGTGCGCTCGGGGCTCTCGCCGTCGGAGAGCCCAGGCTCGAACGGCTCAGCCCGCAGCTCCGGCGCGTCGTCACCCAATAGCACCTCGCCCCGATCCCGCTTGAGGTGGGACAGCGCGCAATTGGTCGCGATGCGGTACAGCCAGCTGTAGAAAGCGCTCTCGCCGCGGAACGAGGCGAGTCCGCGGTAAGCCCGGATGAAGGTCTCCTGCACCACATCTTGGACATCTCCGCTAGCCTTCAGATAACGCGCCACGTGACGGGCAATGCGCCGCTGGTACATGACCACCAGCGCCTCGAAGGCCTTGACGTCCCCGGCTTGCGCAAGCCGTACCAATTCCACATCCTGCCCGGTTTCCACCATGTCGGGCAGAGCATAAGCAATGCCGCCGCCCGGTGCAATCTAACTCGGGATGCGGACGGCGCGCCGCGTTAAGGCGACCGCTTGTCGCGCTGGATGACCGCATAGGCACTATGGTTATGGATCGACTCGAAGTTCTCGCTAGCGACCCGGTAGGCGGCGACGCGGGCGTCTGCCTCCAGTTCAAGCGCGACATCGCGCACCAGATCCTCGACGAACTTGGGATTGTCGTAGGCGCGCTCGGTAACGTACTTCTCGTCCGGGCGCTTGAGCAGCCCGTAGAGCTCGCAGGAGGCCGCCCGCTCCGCCATCGCGATCAGGTCCTCGGGGGCGAGCGGTGCCGCGAGTTCGGCCTCGATGGTCACCGCCGAGCGCTGGTTGTGCGCGCCGTACGCCGAAATCTCCTTCGAGCACGGGCACAGGCTGGTCACCGGCGCTACGACACCGACGTGGAGCGCGGGGCGCACGCCGCCGCATGCGCGCAGGGTGACGTCATAGTCCATCAGACTGTCCACGCCGGAGACCGGAGCGCTCTTGCGGACGAAGTACGGGAAGCGCAGCGACACCGTGCCCTCGTCGGCCTCCAGCCTACGCAGCATGGCGTGCAGCAGGCCGGGAAGCTTATCAACAGAAATCGGGTCCCCGTGCGCCTGCAACACCTCCAGGAACCGTGACATGTGGGTGCCCTTGGCTGTCGCGGGCAGGGCGACCGCCATCTCCACGGTGGCGACAGTCCAGGCCGCTTCTCCGCCCAGAGTAATGAGGCTGATTGGATGCCTCAGGCCGAGAATGCCCACCCGGTTGATGGCAATGGCCCGTAGGTCAGGCAGTGACTGGATGTCGGGCAAAGGCAGGCGTTGTGGTGAATTCACGTAAGAATTTTTGTCCGAAATTTAGGTGGCAACAGGGTTCAAGACTCGGTTGGGCGCGTCCGGTTCAATCAATATTTTCGGTGGTGGGGTCAAGAAACGCGAAACCGGGAGCGTGCCCCCGGGTCAGACAGCGGCCTACAACAAGCCAGAGCACCGAATTAACCGACAAGGAGCACGACATGATCTCGTTAAACCGCATTATCGTCAGTAGCATGGTCATCATCGCCAGCAGCATTATTACCGTCGCCTCGGCCACTGCTTTTGCCGCCGACATCGTCGACACCGCAGTCTCGGCGGGCCGGTTCAATACCCTGGTTAAGGCAGTACAGGAAGCCGGCCTGGTCAGCACGCTGAAGGGCAAGGGCCCCTTCACCGTGTTCGCTCCCACCGACGAGGCCTTTGCCAAGCTACCGGCCGGCACCCTGGAGGCGCTGCTGAAGGACAAACAGAAGCTGGCCGCGGTCCTCACCTACCACGTCGTTCCCGGCCAGGTGATGGCCGCGCAGGTGCAGCCGGGTGCGGTGAAGACCGTCCAGGGCCAAATGCTGACGGTCAGCGCGAAGGACGGTGCCGTGATGGTCGACAGCGCAAGGGTGATCAAGACCGATATCGCCGCCTCGAACGGGGTCATCCACGTTATCGACGCGGTGGTGCTGCCGAAATAAGTCGTCGCAGCGACCCTGGTTGCAGCAGCCCCGCCCGGCGCCCACCCCACCGGGCAACATATAGTTACCTCTTTACTAATTTCTTTAACTCTCAAGTGGAGTGATCATGAATCAACCCCTGTCCCGCCGCCTGTTTCTGATGACGCTGGCTGCTTCCGGCGCGGTGCTCGCGAGCCGCGCTCATTCCCAGGCCCTTCTGGATGAGAAGGACGCTCAGGCCGTCGCGCTGGGCTACGTGGCCGATGCCAAACGTGTGGACATCAAGAAGTTCCCGAAGTTTGTCGCCGGCCAGAACTGCGCCAATTGCGCGATCTACACCGGTAAGGCAGCCGACAAGGCTGGTGGCTGCCCGCTGTTCGGCACCCGGCAGGTGACCGCCGCCGGCTGGTGTAACGCGTGGGTAAAGAAGGGGTGACTAGGTTCGCGTCCCGCGAGCACCTTGTGTTGGCACCGCGAGGCGAAGACTTCCGCGGTAACAAGGCAAGATTGGCGAGCAAGCCTTGCGCGGCCTGCGGCCGTCTCATGAGCTGGCGGCGCCGCTGGGCGAGATGCTGGGCCGAGGTCCGGTACTGCTCGGCCGCCTGCCGGCGCGACAAGGCTGGCCGTGGCCAATAGGCTGCGCAATCTCGTCATCGTGCTGGGTGACCAGCTCGATTCGGAAGCGGCAGCGTTCGACGGCTTCGAAGCCAGGCGTGACGCGGTGTGGATGGCCGAGGTGGCCGGGGAATCGACCCACGTCTGGTCGAGCAAGCCGCGCACGGTGATGTTTCTCGCCGCAATGCGGCACTTTGCACGGGCGCTGCGCAGCGCCGGCCGCCGGCTTCACTACTGCCGCCTGGACGCCCCCGGCAACTGCGCCAGCCTGGGCGCTCAGCTGCAGGCCGACATCACCCGCCTGCAGCCTGCCCGCCTGATCATGACCGAAGCGGGTGACTGGCGGGTGCTGCAGGCGATCAAGGCGGTTGCCGAGGCCAATCGCCTGCCTCTCGAGGTCCGCGAGGACCGTCACTTCTTCTGCAGCGTGCGCGAATTCGCCGCTTATGCCGGGGCCCGCAAGTCGCTGCGCATGGAGTATTTCTACCGCCAGCAGCGCAAGCGGCATGACGTGCTGATGCAGCGTGGTGCCCAGGGCGCGGTGCCGGTCGGCGGGCAGTGGAACTTCGACCCCGACAATCGCGAAGCCTTCGGCGCGGCCGGCCCGGGCAAGGTGCCTGCGCGCAGCCTCTTCGGGCCCGATGCCGTCACGCGCGAAGTGATCGCGCTCGTTGAAACCCGATTCGCGTCGCACCCGGGCCGGCTGGACAGTTTCGCCTGGCCCGTCACGCGCGCTCAGGCGCTGCTGTCGCTGGAGGCCTTCATCCGGGAGCGGTTGCCCCTCTTCGGTCGCTATCAGGACGCCATGTGGCCGGGCGATCCATGGCTGTACCACTCCCACCTCTCGGCAGCGCTCAACCTGAAACTTCTCCACCCGCGCGAGGTGGTGGCGGCGGCGGAGGTGGCCTACCGCGAAGGACGCGCACCGCTGGCCAGCGTCGAGGGCTTCGTTCGCCAGATCCTGGGCTGGCGCGAATACGTGCGCGGCATCTACTGGACCCAGATGCCGCAATACCTGGAACGCAATGTCCTGTGTGCCCGGGAAGAGCTGCCGCCGTGGTACTGGACCGGCGCGACCGACATGGCCTGCCTGCGCGATGCGCTCGAGCAAACGCTCTCGCACGGCTACGCCAACCATATCCAGCGGCTGATGGTCACCGGCCTGTATGCGCTGATGCTGGGGGTGGAGCCCAGGCAGGTCCACGCCTGGTACCTGGCGGTGTACCTCGACGCCGTGGAATGGGTCGAGCTGCCCAACACCCTGGGCATGAGCCAGTACGCCGACGGCGGCGTGATGGGCAGCAAGCCGTACATCGCCACCGGCAAGTACATCCAGCGCATGGGCCCGCACTGCAAGGACTGTCGCTACGACCCGGCGCAGCGCAGCGGCGACGATGCCTGCCCATTCACCACCCTGTACTGGGATTTCCTGCTCCGCCACAAGGTCATGCTGCAGCAGCACCCGCGCATGGCGCTGCAGGTGAGGAACGCTGCCCACCTGACCGACGCCCAAAAGCTGGCCGTGGCCCGGCGCGCGGCGGCGATCCGCCGGGGCGAGGTCGGGGTCGCGGCCTCATTCCCCTCAACCCCCTCAACTTTGGCAACGAGCGCA
>VGIA01000027.1 GCA_016868105.1 Betaproteobacteria bacterium
CCTGCCAGACGTCGAGCTTGGCGCCCGCGATGGGCCTGCCCCTCGCGTCCTTCACCGTCCCGGATACCAGGCAGGGCACGCCGTCGGAGGCGTGCTTCGAGATGTTCGCCCCGAGCGGGTACTGGGGGGCGTTCATGCGGTGGAACGGCCCCAGCACCGTGGACTCGGTGGCGCCGCCGCCCGCCTTGTAGTTGATCGCATCCACCAGCATCGAGACGCCCTGGGTGTCCGAGAGCAGGATGAACTCGTTGCGGCGGTCGCTGCACCATTTCCCGGTCTCGATCAGAAAGCCGATGCCCTTGTCCCATTCCTTCTGGGTGGGCTTCACCTCGCGCACGAAGGCATGCAGGTGCCGGATGAAGCCGGTCATCACCTGCTTCAGCCGCCGGTTCCTGGTGTTGCGGATGCGGTGCAGGACTTGCGCGGTGAGTTTCTTCTCGCTGAACTTGCCCACGGCCATGGAAAGTTCCCCCCCTAGCGCAATGCTAACATCGCGCCCGGAGGAGACGCCCCATGCGCACCCTGCTCGCCATCCTGCTCGCCTTCGCCTCGGCTGCCGCCGTCGCCCAGGACAAGACCATCAAGTTCATCGTCGGCTTTCCCGCCGGCGCCGGCCTGGACGCGATGACGCGCCTGGTCGCCGAGCGCATGCGCGCCATCCTCGGCCAGCCGGTGGTGGTGGAGAACCGCCCCGGGGCCGCCGGGCAGATCGCGATGAGCGCGCTAAAAGCCGCGCCACCCGACGGCCAGACCCTCGTCATGACCCCGCTGGTCACCGTGGTCACCGCCCCGCACGTGTTCCCCAAGCTGCCCTACGACCCCTTCGCGGACTTCACACCGGTTGCGCACACCGCGGACTTCCTGTTCGGCTTCGCCATCGGCCCCGGCGTGCCGGCCAAGAACCTGGCCGAGTTCATCGCCCTGGTGAAGAAAGAGCCCCGCCACGGCAACTACGCCTCGGCCGGGGCGGGCAGCCTGCCGCATTTCTTCTCCATCCTGTTCGCGCAGACCGCCGGCATCAACATGACCCACGTCCCGTACAAGGGCACGGCGCCCGCGCTGACCGATCTCATCGGCGGGCAGATCTCGTCGTTCGTGGGCACGGCATCGGACCTCGCGGCGCAGCACCGCGCCGGCAAGCTGCGCATCGTCGCCACCTCGGGCGCCGCCCGCGCCCGCGCGGTCGGCGACGCGCCGACCTTCAAGGAACTGGGCTTCAACATCGAGGGCGCCGGCTGGTACGCCACTTACGCTCCCGCGAAGACGCCGAAGGACCTCGTGGACCGCCTTGCCGGCGCCATCGTCGCCGCCATCAAGGCGCCCGACATCCGCGACAAGCTCGAAGCCCTCGGCATGGAGCCCACGGGCCTGGGGCCGGAGGAGCTCGCGCGCATCCACAAGATCGACTACGACAAGTGGGGCCCGGTGATCAAGGCCTCCGGCTTCAAGCCGGACTGAGCGGGCCCGCGGCTTGAACATTCTGTTCTCCTCCACCAAGGAGAAGCCGGAGTTCTGGTTCCCTTTGCTGCAGCAGGCGCTGCCAGGGGACCGCTTCTTTGCCTTCCCCGACATCAACGGTGGCGACATCGACGTCGCGCTGGTGGCGACGCACCCGCCGGGCACGTTCAACGGCCTGGGAAAACTCAAGCTCATCCAGTCGCTGTGGATGGGCGTCGAGAACATCATCGGCGACCCGGAACTGCCGCGCGGCGTGCCAGTGGCGCGCCTGATCGACCCGGGCATGGTCGCCGCGATGGGCGAGACCGTGATCGCGCATGTGCTGGACTGGCACCGCCACCACTACTGCTACCGCGCGTTCCAGGCGCAGAAGCTCTGGAAGCGCCGCCGACAGTACCTCGCCTCGGACCGCATGATCGGCATCCTGGGCCTGGGCGAGCTGGGCGCGACGGTGGCGGCGAAGCTGCTCGCCATGGGCTTCAACGTCGCCGGCTTCAGCCGCACGCCCAAGACCCTGCCGGGCGTAAGATGCTCCACCGACATCAATGAAGTGCTCTCGGCCAGCGACGCCGTGGTCTGCCTGCTGCCGCTGACGCCGCATACCCGCGGCATCCTGGACAAGGACGCCTTCGCCCGCATCCGCAAGGACGGCTGCATCATCAACCTGGCGCGTGGCGGGCACCTGTTGGCACCCGACCTGCTGGCGGCGCTGGATTCCGGGCACCTGGCGCACGCCTTCCTGGACGTGTTCGAACCGGAGCCGCTCCCCGCCGACAGCCCGCTATGGACCCACCCCGGGGTCACGCTCACCCCGCACATCGCCGCGCTGACCGAGCCGCGCACCTCCGTGGGCAAGATCGCCCAGAACCTGGAGCGGGTGCGGCACGGCGAGAAGGTGCCCAACACCGTGGACTTCGCCGCCGGGTACTGAGCCGGAATTGACCTTTCTCAAACCGGGCATGGCGCGGTGGACTGGGCTGGGGGGTTCGCCTCGGCCAGGATCGCCGCCGCGGCATCGGCCAGCACCTGGCAGCCGAGCACGATGTCCTGGTCGCGGCTGTCCTCGGCGAAGTCGTGGCTGATGCCGCCGATGGACGGGATGAACAGCATCGCCGAGGGAATCCGCGCCGAGACGATGCCGGCGTCGTGGAACGCGCCGCTGGGCATCACCTGCCACTTCCCCGGCGCGTGGCGTTCCGCCGCGGCTTCCAGGTGAGCGCGCAGGCCGGGATCCATCTGCGTTGGCGCGATCGGTGCCCGGGACGGCGTCGCGGTGACCTTCACCCTGCCGCGCGCGTTCATCTCGGCCACCAGGCGTTCCACCACCGCCTCGAAGGCCTTGAGCGGCGCCTCGGACTGGTCGCGGAACTGCAGGTCCATGTCGGCGTAGCCCGGCACGATCGAGGTCGCGTTCGGCTCCACGCGCACCCGGCCCATGGTCCAGACCGTGCGCTCGGCGGCCACCTTCGGGAATTCCTGGTTGATGCGGTGCGCGAGTTCATAGAGCGCGGCGGAAGCGTCGCGGCGCGTCCTCATCATCGTGGTGCCGGCGTGGTTCTGCTGGCCGCGGAACTCGAAGCGGATGCCGCGCAGGCCGACGATGCCGCTGACCACGCCGATCCTGTGCGCCGTGTCCTCGAGCGTGGGCCCCTGTTCGATATGCGCTTCGACGAAGCCGCAGAAGCGCGCCGGGTCCAGGCGCAGGCGCGGCACGCCTGCCAGGCCCGCCTCCTTCAGCGCATCGGCCAGGGTCACGCCACGGCTGTCGGCGACACCTTCCTCCATCGCCGGGGTCAGTTCGCCCGTGAGCGAGCGGCTGCCGAGGCAGCCGAGGAACCTCGATTCCTCATCCTGGAAGGACACCGCGTCCACCGGGAGCGCCCTCGTCGCCTCGTCCTCCGCGAGCGCACGCACCACTTCCAGCGCGTAGACCACGCCCAGGGCCCCGTCCAGCCAGCCGCCGGTGGGCTGGGTGTCCGAATGCGAGCCCGAGAGCAGCGACCGGCCCGGGCGGCGCGAGCGGCCGTAGAGGTTGCCGACACCGTCGATGGTCGCCTCCAGCCCCGCCGCCTCGTAGCGCTGCTTCAGCCAGCGCCTCGCTTCCATGTCCTTCGCGCTGAAGGCGGGACGCACCACGCCCCGGCCCTGCGCGCCGATGCTTCTCAGGTGGCGAAGGTCGGCCAGGAGCCGTTCGCCATTGATGCGCGGCATGGCTACTTGCCCATCACCTTCTTCAGCGTGTGGCGGCGGTTCCTGGTGAAGGGCCGCACCTGCGCCGGCCAGCGCCCGTGCTCGATCGCCTCGGCCCAGGCGGGCGAGGTGAGCACCTCGGCGCTCTCCAACTCGTAATGCGCGCTGTAGTTCGGCTCGCCCTCGGCGACGATGGTCTTCACCTCCCCGCCCATGCTGATCTTCAGCGGCGCGAGCCTGGTGCGGGTGACCGCGAGCACGCCCGGCACCTTGAGCAGCAGCGGCACATGCTCGGTGTCGTAGACCTCGTTGAACAGGGCCTCCTTCTCCGGGTCCACGTCCATGCTGGCGGTGAAGAGGTAGCGGGTGTTGGGGTGCATCGCCGTTCTCCTGTGCGTTCAGGTACTCAGCATGTCGAATCCGGGCAGTTTCCCGGCCGCTCGGTCGAAGGTCACCGTCGTTTCGCAGCCATGCGCCGCCGCGATCTGGCCGATCAGCGCGTCGCTGAAGTCGCCTTGCCCGCCTTCCGAAGCACGCAGTGCCTTCCACACCAGTTCCGCGCCCTCGATGACCAATTGCTTCGTCGTCAGAAGATTCTCGACGGTCTGGCGGATGCGCTTGCGGTCGGCGCCATAGCTCGCCGCCAGAACCCAGGCGATCTCGCACAGCGTGACCGCCGACACGAAGCCGGGATTCTCCTCCGACAGCCTCGCCTCGATAAACCGGGTTGCGATCGCCGACTGCCTGGGGTCGTCCTGGGTCAGGTACCGGATCAGGACATTGGTGTCGACCCCGATCATTACCGTACCGCGTTCCTCCGCGCCGCGTGCTGCCTCACGGCATGCTTCATCTCCTCCACGCCGACGGCAGACGCGGGCCTTGGAATCGATCCCTTGAGCTCCCGGATATCGCGGGTCGCGGCGACCACGCGGTAAACGCCCTTCTCCAGCTCCACGAACTCCACCCGGTCGCCGGCATCCACGCCCAGTCCGTCCCGCACGGATTTCGGCAGGGTGATCTGGCCTTTGCTGGTCACGGTGGCGGCGGGCATGGGCGGGCTCCTCTAGGCGTGCCTTACCTTACCACAAAGTAACGATTCGAAAAAATGTAAGGAATCGGTGCTGGTGCTGGCTTACCGCGCCAAGTACCCCGAATCCACCGGCAGCGTCACGCCGGTGATGAACCGCGCCGCCGGGCTGGCGAGGAACAGGATCGCCGCGGCGATGTCCCCGACCTCCGGCAGCCGACCCAAGGGCACGTGCTGCATCACCTTCTTCAGCACCTCCGGGTTGCTGAAGATGGGCGTGGTGAGCTCGGTGCGCACGAAGGTGGGCGCGACCGCGTTCACGGTGATGGCGTGCTCGGCGAACTCCAGCGCCAGCGCGCGCGTCAGGTTCACCACCCCGCCCTTGGAGGCCTGGTAGGCCGGGTTCGGGAACAGGCCGCCGGAGAAGCCCATGATGGAGGCGAGGTTTACGATGGCGCCGCCGCCGTTGCCGCGCATCTGCCGGGCGGCGACGCGGGAGCAGAGGAACAGGCCCTTGAGATTCACATCCAGGACCCGGTCCCATTCGTCGGCGGCGAGGTCGAAGGCGGTTTTTCTTACCGCAATACCTGCGTTATTCACCAGCACATCGATTCCACCCATCCGCTCCACCGCCCGAGCCATGGCCGCTTCCACCGAAGCTTCGTCTGCCACGTCACAGGGGATGATGGTTTCGCCCGCTCGAACATCCAGGCGGGCGATCTGGCAACCCCGGGAGGCGAAAAGGTCTGCCGTCGCTTTCCCGATTCCTTGTGCCGCACCGGTAACGACTACTCGCTTGCCTTTGACCTCGAAGGGTTCCATGGGCGGTTAGTATAAGCAGGTGAACGAGCTCCTCATTCGAAACGCGCTGATCGTGGACGGCAGCGGCGGCAAGCCCTTCCATGGCGACCTTGCGGTGAACGACGGCCTCATCGCCGCCATCGGCAGGGACGCCGGCCCCGCCCGCGAGACGCTCGACGCCGAAGGCCTGGCACTCATGCCGGGGATCATCGACAATCATACCCATTACGATGCCCAGATCACCTGGGACGCGAGCGCCTCGCCTTCGCCTGCGCTGGGGGTGACCACCGCCATCATCGGCAACTGCGGCTTCACCATCGCCCCCTGCCGCGAGGCGGACCGCGACCTGATCCTGAAGAACCTGACGCAGGTGGAAGGGATGTCGCTGGAGGTGCTGAAGGCGGGCACGAAGTGGGGCTTCGAGTCGGTGCCGGAGTACTTCGCCATGCTGGAGAGGCAGGGCGTGGCGCTGAATATCGCGGGCTTCGTGGGCCATTCGTCGGTGCGCACCTATGTGATGGGCGAGGAGGCGCCAAAGCGCGCGGCGACACCGGCCGAGATCGGAAAGATGCGTGACATCGTGCTGGCCGGACTGCAGGCGGGCGCGGTGGGGTTCGCCACCTCCACCTCCCCCAACCACAACGGCCACGGCGGCATCCCCATGCCCTCGCGCCTGGCGGACGAGGCCGAGATGAAGGCGCTGGTGGGCTGCCTGAAGGAGGCCGGGCACGGCGTGTTCATGCTCACCAAAGGCGGGCAGACAAAGATGGGCTTCCTGGAGGAGCTGGCCGCCCTGTCCGGGCGGCCGGTGGTGGTGGCGGCTCTGCTGCACAACAACACCAATCCGCGCGCGGTGTTCGACGAGCTGGAAAAAATCGCCGCCGCCAACGCGCGCGGCCGGCGGCTGTTTGGCGCAGTATCCTGCTGCCCGCTCACCATGGACTTCACCCTGCGCTCGCCCTATACCTTCGAGGGTCTCGCCGCCTGGAAGCCGGCGCTCCCGCTTACCGGTCCGGCCTATCGCGCGATCCTGGGCGATGCGCAGTTCCGCGACGCGGTGCGCAGCGAGATCGCGGGGCCGCCGGTGGCCTCGCGCCTGTTCAACGGCGAGTGGGACAAGGTCTACGTGGAGAACGTCGCGCGCGAGGAAAATCGGCGCTGGCAGCAGCACACCGTGGCGGAACTGGCGCGCGCCACCGGAGCCGACCCGCTCGATGCGATGCTCGAGCTGGCGCTTGCCGAGGACCTGGAGACCGAGTTCAGCGCACTGCTGCTCAATTCTGATGAACGCGCGGTGGGCAAGATGCTATGCCACCCGCATTCGCTGGTGTCGCTCTCCGATGCCGGCGCGCACCTGACCCTGTTCAACGACGCCGGCTTCGGCCTGCACCTGCTCGGGCGCTGGGTGCGCGAGCTGGGCGTGCTGCCGCTGGAAGCGGCGGTGAGAAAGCTCACCGGCGACCCGGCGGCAGTGTTCGGCATCCAGGGCCGCGGCGCGCTGAAAGCGGGCCATGCAGCAGACCTGATGGTGTTCGACCCGGCGTCGGTGAACCGGGGCCCGAAGGTCCGGGTGAAGGATTTGCCCGGCGGCGGCGCGCGCCTGATCACCCCTGCGGTCGGCGTGCACGGGGTGTGGATCAACGGCACGCAGGTGTCGGACGAGAAGGGTCTGCGCAAGCTGGACCGCCTGCCGGGGAAGGTCCTGCGCGAATTCGGGGTCTAGCCTCTTGCTGCTGCCGGGTGCGAGATGATCGCGAAGGTGCGGCGGCGGGCGACTTCGGCAAGGAAAGACAAAGCGGGCTCCACGAACGGGCCGCGAATGCACCACGGTCCGCTCGCGTCCCTCCTCAGGAACCGGGCGCGCGCAGCATCCCGGCGTCGCGGATGAAGGCCTGGATCCGGTCCAACCCCTGCCCGGTCTTCAGGTTGCTGAACACGAACGGCCGCTCGCCGCGCATCCGCCGCGCGTCCCGGTCCATCACCTCCAGCGACGCCCCGACCATGGGCGCGAGGTCGATCTTGTTGATGACGAGCAGGTCGGACTTGACGATGCCCGGCCCGCCCTTCCTCGGGATCTTGTCCCCGGCGGCTACGTCGATGACGTAGAGCGTCAGGTCGGACAGTTCCGGGCTGAAGGTGGCGGCGAGGTTGTCGCCGCCGGACTCGATCAGGATCAGGTCCAGGCCGGTAAAGCGCCGGTTCAAACGCGCCACCGCCTCCAGGTTGATGGAGGCGTCCTCGCGGATGGCGGTGTGCGGGCAGCCGCCGGTCTCGACGCCGATGATGCGCTCGGGCGCGAGCGCCTGGTTCTTCACCAGGAACTGTGCGTCCTCCTCGGTGTAGATGTCGTTGGTGACCACGGCGATGTTGTAGAGGTCGCGGAAGGCCTGGCACAACGCCAGCGTCAGCGCGGTCTTGCCCGAACCTACGGGACCACCGATGCCAACACGCAAGGTCATGACCGGAACAACCGCGAATACTGCGTTTCGTGCTGCGACGAAAGGATGGCGAGCGCCGGCGCGAAGCTGCCGATCTCGTCCTCCGTCATCGCCTCGGCCTGGTCGGCCACCGCTTCCAGCCGCGCCCCCAGCGCGAGCAGGATCCGCTGCCCGTCGGTCTGGCCCAGCGGCACCGCCTTCAGCGCCGCCATGACCTGGTTCTCGGCCCAGGACCAGAGGTAGGCGAGCAGCGCCCCATGGGGAGCGATGCCCCAGGCCTTCGCCGCGTGCGCGAACGCGGCCGGGAACGAGGGTTCCTCCAGCGCCAGCGCCGGCACGCCCAGGTCCGGCAGCAAGCGGTTGAGCGAATAGCCCATCTGGACCGTCTCGGCGCGCAGTTCCGCCGTCTCGCGGCTGGCGAGGAAGCGCGCATTCCAGGGCTTCGGTTCCCGCATCATGCGCAACAGCATCGGCGCGTCCAGCCGCGCGACGCAGTGCGCCAGCACGTCCTCGATCCAGCGCTGCGCCGAGGCGGCATCGGTCACCGCGCCCGCCTCGATCGCCGCTTCCAGCCCGCCCGAATAGCTGTAGCCGCCCACCGGCAACGCCGGGCTGGCCAGCTGCAGCAGCTTGGCGAGGTTCATTTCTTGTGGTGATGGTGGTGATGGTGGTCATGCCCGCAGTGCTCGTCGTGGACATGGCCGTGATCGTGCGAATGTGCACGATCGCACACATTTTTCTCCCCGTGACCGTGGTGGTGGTCGTGGATCTTGCCGCCATGGCCCATCTGGTCATGCCGGTGGCCGCCGCCGTAGGCGCCCGCCTCGGGCTCGAACGGCGCCTCCAGGTGCGCCACTGTGGCGCCCAGCTTCACCAGCATTTCCTCCAGCACATGGTCGGCGGCAAGCCTGAGGAATCCTTCGCCCACTTGAACGGGCACGTGCCGGTTGCCCAGGTGGTAGGCCGCCTTCGCGAGCTCCACCGCAGAGGCGCAGGTGACGTGCACCACCTTCTCCGGCTCCGCCACCACCTCGATGATGCGGCCGTCCGAGGCGGTGACCAGGTCCCCACCGCGCAGGACTTCGCCGCGCGGCAGCATCAGGCCCACCTCCTCCCCGGACACCAGCTTCGTCTTCAGGCGGCTCTTCTGCCGCGATTCGAACGGCAGGCGCAACCGGTCCCTGACCTCGACCTTGTAGGCCGTGCGCGGAATCTTCAGCTTGGACTTGATCTCGAGCATGGTGTTCCTAGAAGAGGAAGTAGCGCTGCGCCAGCGGCAGCACCTTGGCCGGCTCGCACACGAGCAGCTCGCCGTCGGCGCGCACCTCGTAGGTCTCCGGGTCGACGCTCATCCTGGGCTGCCAGCTGTTGTGCACCATGTCCTTCTTGCCGACGCTGCGGATGTTCTTCACCGCGACCAAGGGGCGCGAGAGCCCGAGCTTCGCGACAGCGGGATTCTTCAACGCCGCCTTCGACACGAATGTCACCGAGGTGGACAACGCTTTGCCGAACGAACCGAACATCGGCCGGTAGTGCACCGGCTGCGGCGTCGGGATGGAGGCATTGGGGTCTCCCATCGCCGCCGCGGCGATGGCGCCGCCCTTGAGGATCAACGAGGGCTTGGCGCCGAAGAACGCCGGCCGCCACAGCACCAGGTCGGCGAGCTTGCCCGGCTCGATGGAGCCCACCTCGTGGGACACGCCGTGGGCGATGGCCGGGTTGATGGTGTACTTGGCGAGGTAGCGCTTGACCCGCGCGTTGTCGTGGGTCTTGGGGTCGCCCTTCAACGCCCCGCGCTGCAGCTTCATCTTGTGCGCCGCCTGCCAGGTGCGGATGATCACCTCGCCCACGCGCCCCATGGCCTGCGAGTCAGAGGACATCATGGAGAACGCGCCCAGGTCGTGCAGGATGTCCTCGGCGGCGATGGTTTCCTTGCGGATGCGGGATTCCGCGAACGCCACGTCCTCCGCGATCGCGGGGTCCAGGTGGTGGCACACCATCAGCATGTCCAAGTGCTCGGCCACCGTGTTCACCGTGTAGGGCATGGTCGGGTTGGTCGAGGACGGCAGCACGTTCGGCTCGCCGCAGATGCGGATGATGTCCGGCGCGTGGCCGCCGCCCGCGCCCTCGGTATGGAAGGTGGCGATGCTGCGGCCCTTCATGGCCTTCACCGATGTCTCTACGAATCCGGATTCGTTCAGCGTGTCGGTGTGGATCGCCACCTGGGTGTCGGTCCTCTCGGCGACCTCCAGGCAGGTGTCGATGGCCTGCGGCGTGGTGCCCCAATCCTCGTGCAGCTTGAGGCCGATGGCGCCGGCCTTGATCTGCTCCAGGAGCGGGCCGGGCAGGCTCGCATTGCCCTTGCCGAGGAACCCCAGGTTCATCGGCAAGGCCTCGGCCGCCTCGAGCATGCGGTGGATGTGCCAGGGACCCGGTGTGCAGGTGGTGGCAAACGTTCCCGTGGCCGGCCCGGTGCCACCGCCCAGCATCGTCGTGACGCCCGACATCAGCGCCTCCTCGATCTGCTGCGGGCAGATGAAATGGATGTGGCTGTCGATGCCGCCGGCGGTGACGATCATGCCCTCGCCCGCGATCACCTCGGTGCCGGCGCCGATCGGGATGGTGACCCCGGGCTGGATGTCCGGGTTGCCCGCCTTGCCGATGTTCCAGATGCGGCCGGCCTTGATGCCGATGTCCGCCTTGACGATGCCCCAGTGGTCGATGATCAGCGCGTTGGTGATCACGGTGTCGGCAACCTTGGCCGAGAGCAGCTGGCTTTGCCCCATGCCGTCCCGGATCACCTTGCCGCCGCCGAACTTCACCTCCTCGCCGTAGACGGTGAAATCCTTCTCGACCTGGATCCACAGCTCGGTGTCCGCGAGCCGCACGCGGTCGCCGACGGTGGGGCCGAACATCTCGGCGTAGGCCTGGCGGGAGATTCTCACTTGAGCTTGCCCATCACCTTGCCGGCGAAGCCGTAGATTGCGCGCCTGCCGGCGACCGCGACCAGCTCGACGGTGCGCCCCTGGCCCGGCTCGAAGCGCACCGCGGTGCCGGCGGCGATGTTCAGCCGCGCCCCATAGGCAGCCTTGCGCTCGAACTTGAGCGCCTCATTGGTCTCGAAGAAATGGTAGTGTGAGCCCACCTGCACCGGGCGGTCGCCGGTGTTGGTGACTTTCAGCGTGACGGTCCTGCGGCCCTCATTGAGCTCGAGCTCGCCGGCGGCGACCTGGATCTCGCCCGGGATCATCGCTTCGACTTCCTCCGCAACAGGATCACGACGCCGGCCACGGCCGCGGCGCCGAGCAGCGCCCAGGCGATGTCGCCGGCATGCCGGTGGATCTCGAGGGCGCCGTGGCCGGGATGCGCGAGCGCCGCGCCGGCAGACAGGAACAGGAAAGTCGTGACGCACAGCTTGCGCATGCCTTCCCCTTCAGACGATCGGATTGTGGACGGTCACCAGCTTGGTGCCGTCCGGGAAAGTGGCCTCGACCTGGATCTCCGGGATCAACTCCGGCACGCCCTCCATCACCTCGTCGCGCCTGAGCAGCGTCGCGCCCCAGCCCATCAGCTCCGCGACGCTGCGGCCGTCGCGCGCGCCCTCCATGATGGCGGCGGAGATGAACGCCACCGCCTCGGGATAGTTCAGCTTGAGGCCCCTGCCCTTGCGCCGCTCGGCCAGCAGCGCGGCGGTGAAAATGAGCAGCTTGTCCTTCTCGCGCGGGGTCAGTTCCATGTCAATCGATCCGGAGCCTCGCCTCGCCGATGCCGGGAAAGGTCGCCACCACCTCGTCGCCGGCCTTCGCCGCCTCCAGCCCGGTCCAGGCGCCGGTGGTCACGATGTCGCCCTTCCTCAGGCCGCCGCTGCGCCGGGCGCAGTGCGAGACGATCCAGGGCATGAGGCGGAACGGGTCGCCCCAGGAATGGGCGCCGGTCGCCTTCGCGACCCGGCTGCCGATGCGGATCTCCATCGGCTGCCTGCGAAAATCGATCCTGCGCCAGTCCTTCTTGCCGCTGCCCACCACCAGCGCGCCGTGGTTCTGGAAATCCGCCAGCTGCCAGCCGCCGGGCGCGGCCTTCCACTTCGCCAGGCGAGAGGCGCAGACCTCGATGGTCACCACCGCCTCGGCGATCGCGGCGGCGATTTCCTCCTCGCCGTAGGCCTGGCCGCGCGGCGGCAGGTCCTTCGCCACCCGGAACGCGACTTCGCCCTCGACACCCACCATGCCGAGCGCCTTCGCCGACACGCGCGCCGGTTTCTTCAGCACCAGCTCCTGCGCGATCGGCGCCGCGGTGGGCTCCACCCTGTCGCTCGGCCCGCCGGCCTTCCAGGCGGCCGGATGCGCGCCCGGCCACAGCCTGGCGAAGACCTTGTCCTGCACGCGGTAGGCGACGAGGTCGGTGGGGATCGCGGTCTTCTCCGGCACCACCATCGGCTGGCCGGTGCGGCGGGCATCGACTAGCAGGCTGGCAATCAGGTCGGTGCGCATGCGGTTCAGGTCCTCCAAATCCTGGGCTCGACCGCCTTGCGCCCGGCGCAGGCCGGACGCAGGATACGCCACAGCGCGCTGAACCAGCGCCGGGCGGACTCGGTCGAGGCGCCAAGATAGCGCGCCAGCAGCACCCCGGGAAGGAGCGTCGCGGCGCCACGGCCCTCTTCCGGCGAAACGGCCCGGCAGGCCTCCAGTTCGGCGTGGCCCACGGCCGGAAACGCCGCCGCGAGCGTGCCGAACACCGGCTGCGCGGCCAGGACCGCGGCCGAGGCCATCCGCACACCGTCCCCGGTTATGCAGCCGCGCTCCAGCCACAGCGGCCGGCCGTCGCGCAGGATGGCGCTGGAGAAACGGCTCTCGCCGGTGGCGAAGCGCTCCCCCGATCCGGTGCGCCCCAGGCAAACGATCTCCCAGCCGAGGTAGCCCGCGTCGCCCTGCAGCCGCACCTCGGTGGCGAGGCGCGCCCGTGCCCCGCTGAACAGGATGGTTTCCTGGGGCAGCCATTCCAGCATGGCGCCGGCCGCGACATCCAGCCTCACTGACTGGCCCGCCTCCGGGCCGGCGCTGCGGTACCACTTGCCCGCGCCCGGCGTGGTGAGGAGCGCATGGGACCCTGCGCCCGCCTCGATCGCGATCTCCAGCGCATCGCCGCCCGCGATCCCGCCCGGCGGATGGACCACGATCGCATGGCATACCGCCCCGCCTTCCGGGTAGAGCGGCTTTTGCACCACCAGGGGCCCGTCGTGGCGACGGCGCGCAAGCACCGTCCTCGGCCCGGCGCGCTCGAAGCCCAGCGCCAGCTCGGCCCGCCAGGAGGCGAAGATCGGTTCGGCGACGCGCATCCGGGGATGATACCGCCGCGCGCATGTCAGACCGACAGCAGCTGCCGCACGCCATCCCGGTCCATGTCCGCCCCGGCGCCGCGCGCGATGATCTCGCCCCGCTCCATCACCAGGTACTGGTCGGCGAGCGAGCGGGCGAAATCGTAGTACTGCTCCACCAGCAGGATCGCCATGTCGCCCGCGGCCGCCAGCGAGCGGATGGCGCGCTCGATGTCCTTGATAATCGAGGGCTGGATGCCCTCGGTGGGTTCGTCCAGGATCAGCAGCTTCGGGTTCATCGCCAGCGCGCGCCCGATCGCGAGCTGCTGCTGCTGGCCGCCGGAGAGGTCGCCGCCACGCCGGCGCATCATCTGCGCCAGCACCGGGAACATCTCGTACACGCGCTGCGGCACCGTAGCTCCGCGCGGGCGCGTGGCGAGGCCCATCTCGAGGTTCTCCGCCACCGTCAGCCGGGCGAAGATCTCGCGACCCTGCGGCACGTAGCCGATGCCCGCGCGCGCGCGCTCGAAGGGCTTGGCCTGCGTCAAGTCGGCCGCGCCGAAGCGTATGCTGCCGGTGCGCGCGGGCACCAGCCCCTTGAGCGTGCGCAGCAGCGTGGTCTTGCCCACGCCGTTCCTGCCCAGCAGCGCGGTCACCTTCCCGGTGGGGATCTCGAACGACAGGTCGCGCAGGATGTGCGAGCCGCCGTAGTACTGGTTGAGGTTCTCGACTTTCAGCATGGGTGGCCCCGCGTCACCTGCCCAGATAGACTTCGATGACCTTCGGGTCGTTCTGCACCTGGGACATCGCCCCTTCCGCGAGCACGCTGCCCTCGTGCAGCACCGTCACCTTGCGCGCGATCTTCTCGATGAAGGCCATGTCGTGCTCCACCACCACCAGCGAGTGCCGGCCGGCGAGCGACAGGAACAGCTCGGCGGTGCGGTCGGTCTCGTCGTCGGTCATGCCGGCCACCGGCTCGTCCAGCAAGAGCAGCCTGGGCTCCTGCATCAGCAGCATGCCGATCTCCAGCCACTGCTTCTGGCCGTGCGACAGCAGCCCGGCGACGCGGTCGGCGGCGTCGCCCAGGCGGACCAGGCGCAGCATGTCGGCGATGCGGTCGCGCTCGGCATCCGACAACCGCGCCAACAGCGTGGTACGCACCCGCTTGTCGGCCTTCATCGCCAGCTCCAGGTTCTCGAACGCCGTGTGGTGCTCGAAGATGGTGGGCCTCTGGAACTTGCGCCCGATGCCGGCGTGCGCGATCTCGGCCTCCGACAGGCGCGTGAGGTCGATGGTCTGGCCGAAGAAGCAGGTGCCGGAGTCCGGCCGCGTCTTGCCGGTGATCACGTCCATCATGGTGGTCTTGCCCGCGCCGTTGGGGCCGATGACGCAGCGCAGCTCGCCCAGGTCGATGGCCAGCGACAGCCGGTTGAGCGCGCGAAAGCCGTCGAACGACACCGAGAGGTCGTCCAGGTACAGCACCACGCCATGGGTGGCGTCCAGCTCCCCGCTGGCGACATGGCTGAAGGCGCCGCCCTCGTTGGCGGCCAGCGCGTTGGAGCTCATGCCGCGCCCCCGGACCAGCGCCGCCTCAGCTTGCGCGCGAGGCCCACCACGCCCTGGGGCAGGAACAGGGTCACCAGGATGAACAGCAGCCCGAGGAAATACAGCCAGAACTCGGGGAAGGCCTGGGTGAAGAAGCTCTTGGCACCGTTGACGATCCCGGCGCCGGCGATGGCGCCCACCAGCGTGCCCCGGCCGCCGACCGCGACCCAGATCGCAATCTCGATGGAATTGGCCGGCGACATCTCCCCCGGGTTGATGATCCCCACCTGCGGCACGTACAGCGCGCCGGCGATGCCGCAGAGCACGGCCGAGAGCGTGAACGCCGCCAGCTTGTAGTGCACCGTGTCGTAGCCGCAGGAGGCGACGCGCGACTCGGCGTCGCGGATCGCGGCCAGGACGCGGCCGAACTTCGAGGTCACGATCCAGCGCCCAAGCAGCAGCGTGCCGATAAGCGCCGCGCCGGTGATCGCGAACAGCGCCATCCGCGTCTCCGGGGTGGCGATGGTGAAGCCCAGGATGCGCTTGAAGTCGGTGAAGCCGTTGTTGCCGCCGAAGCCGGTGGCGTTGCGGAAAAAGAGCAGCATCGCCGCGAAGGTCAGCGCCTGGGTGATGATGGAGAAGTACACCCCCTTCACGCGCGAGCGGAACGCGAAGTAGCCGAACACGAAGGCGAGCAGCCCCGGCGCCGCGACCACCAGGATCATCGCCCACCAGAACTGGTCGCTCATCCACCAGGTCCAGGGCAGTTCCTTCCAGTCGAGGAACACCATGAAATCCGGCAGGTCCGACTGGTACTGGCCCTCGCCTCCGATCTGGCGCATCAGGTACATGCCCATGGCGTAGCCGCCCAGCGCGAAGAACAGGCCTTGACCCAGCGACAGGATGCCGCAGTAGCCCCAGATCAGGTCCATCGCCAGCGCGACGATGGCGTAGCACATGATCTTCCCCAGCAGCGTCACCCAGTACGAGGAGACGTGGAACGCGCTGTCGGGCGGCACCGCCAGGCTCAGCACCGGGAACAGGACGAAGATCACCAGCGCCGCGATGCCGAGCGCGAGCCACCCCGTGGCGCCGTACAGGCGGCTGAAGGTGCCCATCACGCCTCCACCGAGCGGCCCCTGAGGGCAAACATGCCCTGCGGCCGGCGCTGGATGAAGATGATGATGAACACGAGCACCACGATCTTGGCGATCACCGCGCCCGACCAGGACTCGAGCAGCTTGTTGGCGAAGCCCAGCACCAGCGCGGCGTACACCGTGCCCGCCAGCTGGCCGACGCCGCCGAACACCACCACCATGAACGAGTCCACGATGTAGCCCTGCCCCAGGTCAGGGCCGACGTTGCCGATCTGCGACAGGGCGCAGCCGGCCAGGCCGGCGAGCCCGGACCCCAGCCCGAACGCCCAGGCGTCGACGCGCCCGGTGGGCACGCCGACGCAGGCCGCCATCTCCCGGTTCTGCGTCACGCCGCGCACGTACAGGCCCAGCCGCGTCCGGGTCAGCAGCAGCCACATGCCCAGCAGCACCAGCGCCGCGAACGCGATGATCGAGATGCGGCTCCACGGGAGCACCACGCCGGCGAACGCCTCGATGCCGCCGGACATGAATGCCGGGTTCTCCACCTGCACGTTCTGCGCACCGTACAGCGTCCGCACCGACTGGATGAGGATCAGGCTGATGCCCCAGGTCGCGAGCAGCGTCTCCAGCGGCCGGCCGTAGAGCCAGCGGACCACCGAGCGCTCCAGCGCCATGCCCACTGCCGCGGAAACCGCGAAGGACGAGGGCACCGCGAGCAGCAGGTACCAGTCGAACCAGGCCGAGCCCCGGAACGCGACCTGCACCGCGTAGGTGGTGTAGGCGCCGATCATGATCAGCTCGCCATGCGCCATGTTGATGACGCCCATCAGGCCGTAGGTGATGGCGAGGCCCAGCGCCGCGAGCAGCAGGATGGAACCCAGCGACACGCCGGCGAAAAGCAGCCCCGCGCGCTCGCCCCAGGCGAGGCGCCCCTGCACCTCGCGCAGCGCCTTCTGCGCCTCGTACTTGATGTCCGCGTCCGGGTCACTGGCCGCCGCGGCGAGCAGCGTGCGGCTGTTGGGACTGCTCGAGGTGGCGAGGCGCTGAATGGCGGCGATGCGCGCCTCCTTGCTGCCGGACTTCATCTCCAGCGACGCGGCGATCAGCTCCAGCGCCGGCTTGATGCCGGCATCGGTTTCCCTTGCCAGGGCCTTCTGCACCAGCGGCAGCAGCGCCTCGTCGGCGCCAGCGGCGAGCTGCTTCACCGCCTTCAGGCGCGCGGCGCGGTCCGGGGACAGCAGCTTCAATGCGGCCAGCGCGCCCTCGACCTGGCCGCGCAGGCGGTTGTTGGCGATCAGGTCCTCGCGCTCTTCGGGCAGCGGCGTGATCTTCTCGCCGGTGACGGCGTCCACGGCCTCCTCGCCCTTGACGATCAGCACGCGCTGGGCGCCGTCCTTCCCGGCGACGGTCTGCATCTCGCCCTCGGCGAGCGCGCCCAGCACCTCCACGGCGCGCGGGTCGGCCTCGGCCACCAGGGCCGAGATCGCGGCGCTGCGCTGGTCGGCATCGCCGGTCGCGAGCTTCTCCACCGCGGCCTTGTCGATCGCCGCGGCGGTGCCGGCGAACGTCAGCAGCAGGGCCAGCAACAGTTTCTTCATGGGTGGTTCTTGCCTGTTGCGTGAAGAGGGCCGGCGAACCGGCCCTCTTCCGTCCACGGGCTACAGGTGGATCACTTCTTCTTTTCCGCCATCAGGGCCGGCTCGTCCTTCTTCTTGTCGTTGCCGAGGATGAACGGGCTCCAGGGCTGGGCCTTGACCGGGCCCTTGGTCTTCCAGACCACGTTGAACTGGCCGTCGGCCTTCACTTCGCCGATGAACACCGCCTTGTGCAGGTGGTGGTTCTTCTCGTCCATCTTCGAGGTGATGCCCGAGGGCGCCTTGAAGGTTTGCCCGGCCATGGCCGTGCGCACCTTGTCGACGTCGAAGGACTTCGCCTTCTCCACCGCCTGCTTCCACATGTAGATGCCGATGTAGGTGGCTTCCATCGGGTCGTTCGTCAGCGGCTTGTCCTTGTGGCCGGCGATGTTCTTCGCCTTGGCGTAGGCGGCCCACTGCTTGGTCCACTCGGTGTTGGCCGGGGACTTGATGGACATGAAGAAGTTCCAGGCCGCGAGGTGTCCGACGAGGGGTTTCGTATCCACGCCGCGCAGCTCCTCCTCGCCGACCGAGAACGCCACCACCGGCACGTCGGTCGCCTTCAGGCCCTGGTTGCCCAGTTCCTTGTAGAACGGCACATTGGAGTCGCCGTTGATGGTCGAGACCACCGCGGTCTTCTTGCCTTCCGACGAGAACTTCTTGATCTTGGCGATGATGGTCTGGTAGTCGCCGTGGCCGAAGGGGGTGTACTCCTCCATGATGTCGGCCTCGGCGACGCCCTTCGATTTCAGGAACGCGCGCAGGATCTTGTTGGTGGTCCGCGGGTAGACGTAGTCGGTGCCCAGCAGCACCCAGCGCTTGGCCGAGCCGCCGTCCTTGGACATCAGGTACTCCACCGCCGGAATCGCCTGCTGGTTGGGCGCGGCGCCGGTGTAGAACACGTTCTTGGAGATTTCCTCGCCCTCGTACTGCACCGGGTAGAACAGCAGCCCGTTCAGCTCCTCGTACACCGGCAGCACCGACTTCCTGGACACCGAGGTCCAGCAGCCGAAGGTCACCGCCACCTTGTCCTGGGTGAGGAGCTGGCGCGCCTTCTCGGCGAACAGCGGCCAGTTCGAGGCCGGGTCGACGACGACCGGCTCGATCTTGTGGCCCATCACGCCGCCCTTGGCGTTGATCTCGTCCACGGCCATCAGCACCGTGTCCTTCAGCACCGTCTCGCTGATCGCCATCGTGCCCGAGAGCGAATGCAGCACGCCGATCTTGACCGTCTTGCCCTGCGCGTGGAGGCTGCCCGAACCCATGCCGATGGCGGCGACCGAGGCCGCCAGGGCCAGTTGCTTGATGAACATGCGACGTTTCATGTGATCTCCTGTTTGATGATGTTTGGATGAGCGAGGCTGCTGCCGGGACGTAATGCAACAACCATGCCCGCACCCAGGATGGGCTCGCATCGGCATGATTCAAAAGGACTTACAGGCGTGCCCGCTGGCCACGCGGGACGCGGTGCACCTAGGCGGTGCGGCTACCCGACTTGGTGCACCAGCATGCTACGAAGGCGGGCGATGCCCTGCGCGAGCCGCTCCTCGCTGGAAGCAAAGCACCAGCGCACGAACCCCTCGCCCTCGGGGCCGAAGGCGGAGCCGGGCGCGAGCCCCAGGCCCGTGTCGTGCACCAGCCGCTTGCAGAACGCGAGGCTGTCGGACATGCCCGCGACGCGGAAGAACGCGTACATGGTGCCGCTCGGCCTGGCGGCCTCGATGCCGTCGATGGCGTTGAGCTCGCGCACCAGGAAGTCGCGCGCGCGGCGGAACCGCTCCAGCGTGCGGCGGATCACCGGCTCGCCGTCGCGGATCGCGGCGATCCCGGCGCGCTGCACGAACACCGGCACGCAGGAGGTGTTGTACTCGAGCAGCTTGGCGAGGTCCGCGCCGAGCTCGGGCGGCAGCACCAGCCAGCCCAGCCGCCAGCCCGGCATCAGCCAGGTCTTGGAGAAGGTGTTGGCGCTGATGAGGCGGTCCTCGGGGTCCGCAAGGTCGAGGAACGAGGGCGCCGCCCCCGGCGCCTCGTAGTACAGCCGCTCGTAGGCGTCGTCGGCGAAGATCCAGATGCCGTGCTTGCGGCAATGCTCGAGGACCGCGCGCTGGTCCGCCCTCGCGATGGTCCAGCCGGTCGGGTTGTTGGGCGAGTTCAGGTACAGCGCGCGGGTGCCGGGCCTGAGCGCGGCGAGCAGACGATCCAGGTCCAGCCTCCAGCCCGCGCGCGAGAACGCGAGCGGCACCGTTTCCACGGTGGCGCCCAGGATGCGCGGGATCTCCTGCAGGTTGGGCCACAGCGGCACCACCTCCACCACCCGGTCGCCCGGGTCCACCAGCAGCTGCGAGGCCAGCATGAGCGCGTTCACGCCGGCGCTGGTCGCCGCCACCTGCTCGGGCGCGGTGGGCCGGTGCAGGCCGGTGACATAGGCCGCCAGCGCCTCGCGCAGCTCAGGGATGCCGAGGTTGTGCGAGTAAAAGGTCTCGCCGGCGGCGATGGAGTCCATGCCGGCCTGGCGGATGAACTCCGGCGTGGGCTCGTCGGGTTCACCCACCCAGAACGCGAGCAGGTCGTCGCGGCCCAGCCCGGCGTTGACGAGCTCCCGGATTCTCGAGGCGGACAGGGAGCGCACGGCGGCGCGCGCGGCGAGCATGGCGCGCAGTGTAACTTGAGGTACCCTGCGCCGCTCAATCGATCCCGCCCGCGCCGCCCGCCTGTTGCTCCTTGCTCCCCCTCGGGATCATGGTGGTCTGGAGCTGCAATTTCGCCCTTACCAAGTACATCCGGGCCTTGGCGACTATTTTCGCGACCTCTACGAGCAGCTCGTGCGGCTGAACCAGACGATCGCCGGCATCGACACCTACCTGTTCACCCGGTTTCGCAAAGCGAAGTGGGTCTAGGTGTAGACTAGCTCGCGTACCAGGCAGGGTCTGGCGGGAGAGCGCCCCGGGCAAGCAACATCGTCGCGGGGCCGCCGAAGGCGTAACACACCCGCAATCGCTCAGGCACCCGAACCGCCAGCGACCCGGTACCTCTGGAGAGCCCGGCAGCCGCCGGCACCGAAGGGGCAGCGCCCGCGCCGTTCATCCGCAAGGCGTCCGGGCAGCAACTCTCAGGTTCCAGGACAGAGGGGTGACGCGACGCGTCGTGCACGCGCCTTACGTCACGCCCTGGCCGGATGCTGAAGCGAACGCCCCTCTACGACACTCACCTGGGCTGCGGCGCCAAGACCGTGGACTTCGGCGGCTGGGACATGCCGCTGCACTACGGCTCGCAACTCGACGAGCACCACGCGGTGCGCCGCGGCGCCGGCATGTTCGACGTCTCGCACATGCTCGCGGTCGACATGGACGGCCGGGGTACCAGCGACTTCCTGCGCCGGCTCCTCGCCAACGACGTCGCCCGTCTCGTCACCCCCGGCAAGGCGCTCTACGCCTGCATGCTGAACGAGGCCGGCGGCGTCATCGACGACCTCATCGTCTACCGCCTCGCGCCCGAGCGCTTCCGGCTGGTGGTGAACGCCGGCACCGCCGACAAGGACCTCGGCTGGATGCGCGCGCAGGGAGGCGCGCCGCGCGAGCGCCGCGAGCTCTCGATCATCGCGGTCCAGGGACCCGAGGCGCGCGCCAAGGTCTGGTCGGTGCGCCCGCAATGGAAGGCGCAAGCGTTGCCCGTGTTCGCCGCCGCCGAGTTCGGCCCGGTCACCGTGGCGCGCACCGGATACACCGGCGAGGACGGCTTCGAGATCATCCTGCCCGCCGCGGACGCCCCGTCGCTGTGGAACGACTTGCGCAGCGCGGGCGTCGCCCCCTGCGGCCTGGGCGCGCGCGACACGCTGCGGCTTGAAGCGGGCATGAACCTCTACGGCAAGGACATGGAAGAAACGGTCTCGCCGCTCGACGCAGGACTCGCCTGGACCGTCGCGATGAAGGATGCGCGCGCCTTCATCGGCCGCGCCGCGCTGGAGTCGAAAGGGCAGTCCCGGGCGTTCCTCGGCCTGAAGCTCGCCGAGCGGGGCGTAATGCGCTCGCACATGAAGGTACTCACCGCCCGCGGCGACGGCGAAGTCACCAGCGGCACCTTCTCCCCGACCATGAACCTGTCGATCGCGCTGGCGCGCCTTCCGCTGGGAAGCGCCCCCGGCGAGGCCGTACAGGTCGAGATGCGCGGCAAGCCCGTGCCCGCGACCGTGGTCAAGCCGCCTTTCGTGCGCAACGGCCGAATTCTCGCCTGAAGGAGGCACCCATGGAATTTCCGCAAAGCCTGAAGTACACCAAGACCCACGAGTGGGTGAAGCAGGACGGCGATTCGCTCCTCGTCGGCATCTCTGAGGCCGCGCAGGACATGCTGGGAGAAATCGTCTTCGTCGGCGAGGTCAAGGTCGGCGAGTCGCTGGCCGCGGGCGACACCGCAGGCGTGGTCGAGTCGGTGAAGGCCGCCTCCGACATCTACGCGCCGGTGGACGGCGAGATCCTCGAGTTCAACGGCGCGCTCGAGACCGAGCCGCAGAAGCTCAACCAGTCGCCCTACGAACTGTGGATCTACCGGATGAAGCCGAGGTCGATGGCGGACCTGGACAGGCTGCTCGATCCCGCGGCCTACCAGGCGACGCTAGGCGCGGAGAAGTAGGCATGGGCCCCGCCGCTCCCGACACTTTCCCGGCGCGCCATATCGGCCCGTCGGAGGCCGAGGTCGGCGACATGCTCTGCGCGGTGGGCTGCGCCTCGCTAGACGAGCTGGTCTCGCAGGTGGTGCCGGAGTCGATCCGGCAGGCAGCGCCGATCGCACTGCCCGGCCCGCGCACCGAGCAGGACGTGCTCGCCGAGCTGTCGCGCCTTGCCGCGAAGAACGTGGTGGCGAGGAACTTCATCGGCCAGGGTTACTACGGCACCGTCACGCCGCCGGTGGTGCTGCGCAACGTGCTGGAGAACCCGGCCTGGTACACCGCGTACACGCCGTACCAGCCCGAGATCTCGCAGGGTCGGCTTGAGGCACTGCTCAATTTCCAGACCATGGTCTGCGACCTTACAGGACTGCAGATCGCCAATGCCTCGCTGCTTGACGAGGCCACGGCCGCCGCCGAAGCGATGACGCTCGCGCAGCGCTCGGCGAAGTCAAAGAGCCCGGTGTTCCTGGTCGCCGCCGACTGCCACCCGCAGACCATCGCCGTGGTGAAGACGCGCGCCGAGCCGCTCGGGATCGAGGTCAAGGTCGGCGACATCGCCGACATGGCGCAGCAGGGAGACTTTTTCGGCGTGCTGGCGCAGTACCCCTCCACGTTCGGGCAGGTCCGCGATCTGCGCAGCCTGGTGGTGGCGGCGCATGCGAAAAACGCGCTCTTCGTCGTCGCGACCGATCTGCTTGCACTCACGCTGCTCGCGCCGCCCGGCGAATGGGGCGCGGACATCGCCCTTGGCAACTCGCAACGCTTCGGCGTGCCGATGGGATACGGCGGCCCGCACGCTGCGTTCTTCGCCTGCAAGGACGCGTTCAAGCGCTCGATGGCCGGGCGGCTGGTCGGTGTGTCGATCGATGCCGACGGGGCGCCCGCAATGCGCCTCACGCTGCAGACGCGCGAGCAGCACATCCGCCGCGAGAAGGCGACCTCCAACATCTGCACCGCGCAGGTGCTGCTTGCGGTGATGGCCTCGATGTATGCCGTCTACCACGGGCCCGAGGGCCTGGCACGCATCGCGCGGCGAGTGCATGGCCTCGCGCGCTCCTTCGCCGCGGGGCTGCGGACGCTGGGGCTCGAGCCGATGTCGCGCGCGTATTTCGACACGGTCACCGTGAGCTGCGACGCCGCCGCCGTGCTCGCCGCGGCGCGCGCCAGGGGCATCAACCTGCGCCGGCTCACCGGGGCGGTCGGCGTGTCCTTCGACGAAACCCACAGCGCGGCGGACGTGCAGGAACTGCTTGCCCTGTTTGCCGCTGGCAAACCCGTTCCTGCAGCGGCCCCGGGCGACGAGGCCGTTCCCGCGGCGCTGGCGCGAAGCTCGCCGTACCTGACGCACCCGGTGTTCCACGCGCACCGCTCCGAAACCGCGATGCTGCGCTACCTGCGCGCGCTCGCGGACCGCGACCTCGCGCTCGATCGCACCATGATCCCGCTCGGCTCGTGCACCATGAAGCTGAACGCCACCGCCGAGATGATTCCCGTGACCTGGCCAGGGTTCGCCCACCTGCACCCGTTCGCGCCGGCGGAGCAGGCGCAGGGCTACCGCGAGCTGATCGAGGGCTTGGAGCGCGCGCTCGTCGCCGTCACCGGTTACGACGCGGTCAGCCTGCAGCCGAACTCCGGCGCCCAGGGCGAATACGCGGGACTCCTCGCGATCCGCGCCTACCACCGTTCGCGCGGCGAGGCGGGCCGCGACGTATGCCTGATCCCCTCGTCGGCGCACGGCACCAACCCGGCTTCGGCGCACCTCGCCGGCATGCAGGTGGTGGTCGTGGCCTGCGACGAGCGCGGCAACGTCGATCTCGCCGACCTGAAGGCGAAGGCCGCGCAGCATGCCCCGAAGCTCGCGGCGCTGATGGTCACGTATCCGTCTACGCACGGCGTGTTCGAGGAGGCGATCGGCGAGATCTGCGATATCGTCCACGCGGCGGGGGGGCAGGTGTACCTGGACGGCGCGAACCTAAACGCATTGCTAGGGCTTGCGCAGCCGGGCAAGTTCGGCGCCGACGTTTCGCACCTGAACCTGCACAAGACCTTCGCCATCCCGCACGGCGGCGGCGGACCGGGCGTCGGTCCGGTCGCCGTGCGCGCGCACCTCGCGCCCTTCCTGCCCGGCGATCCGCTGGCGCCCGGCACAGCAGTGGGCCCGGTGTCGGCCGCGCGTGACGGGTCGGCGGGCGTCCTGCCGATCTCCTGGGCGTACATCGCGCTGATGGGCGCCGAGGGCATGAAACGCGCGACCCAGATCGCGATCCTTTCGGCGAATTACATTGCGCGCCGGCTCGAAGCGCACTATCCGGTCCTGTATGCCGGCCGGAACGGCTACGTCGCCCACGAGTGCATCCTCGACACGCGGCCGATCAAGGAGTCGAGCGGCGTGTCGGCGGAGGACATCGCCAAGCGGTTGATCGACTACGGCTTCCACGCCCCGACCATGAGCTTCCCGGTGCCGGGCACGCTGATGGTCGAGCCCACCGAGAGCGAATCGAAGGTCGAACTGGACCGCTTCATCGAGGCCATGGTGGCCATCCGCGGCGAGATCCGCGCGATCGAGGAAGGCCGGGCGTCGCGCGAGGACAACCCGCTGAAGCACGCTCCCCACACCGCGCGAGCCGTGACCGCAACGCAGTGGCAGCACGCCTACCCGCGCGAGCAGGCCGCCTACCCGGTGCGCAGCCTGTTGGGCGCCAAGTACTGGCCCCCGGTGGCCCGGGTGGACAACGCCTACGGCGACCGCAACGTGGTCTGCAGCTGCCCCCCGATGGGGGCCTACGGCGAAAAGGCCGGCTAGCGCGGCGACATTATCGGTTCGTCCGATGCCACGCTTCGGCTGGAGGGATCCTTCAAGGAGACCTCGATGAGGAAATTCAGGATTCCGGTCGACGATCCCGATGGCTATGAGAACAATTGGGGTGTCTTCAGTCAGAGCGCCAGAAGGCTGAAAATGGCTCGTCGGGTAAGATAGCTCGATTAGGGTGTGCGAACGAAAACGTTAATTGAGGGATTGCCCATGAGCAACGTGATGTCAGTGTTGAAAGCCGAAATCAGTCGTTTGGCCAAGAAGGAGGCCAAGGCGGTTTTGAAACCCGTACAAAAGGCCTCGGTCAATTACAGGGGCCTGATCGCCGGCCTTCGCAAGCAGGTCGTCTCTCTGCAGAAGGAAGTGGCTGGGCTGAAGCGGGCCACGCCTTCCCCCGATACGGTTCTGGCGAACAAGGCCGAGCCTGAGGGTAGGTTCTGGATGACTGGCAAGGGAGTGAGGAAACTTCGCAAACGCCTGGGCCTGACCCAGGTGGTCTTCGGCAAACTGGTCGGAGTCACCCCCAACACCGTTGTGCTCTGGGAGCGCAAGGACGGCAAGATCGGCTTGCGGAAGGCCTCGGCCGGAAGGCTTCAGGAGATCAGGGGCAAGGGCAAGCGAGAAGTGGCGGAGATGCTACCCAAGGAAGCCGACGAGCCCAAGGCGAGGGCGAAGAAGACGCCGAAGGGGCGGAAGGGGTCAAAGAGGTCGGGGGGCGTCAAGGCAAAGGGAAAGACCAAGAAAGGTTGAATGGCCAAATTGCTTCTTCAATACTGGCGGGCGATGCTATGGGTGTGGTCGGCCCCCTTCGAGTGGTCGAGGTGGAATGTTAGTTCAGAGTTGGCCTTTTCGCTCGTTGGAACATGGCCTGCGGAGCTGGTCGGCGTAGCGCAGCCTGCCACGCGGCCAATGCTGGCACGAACACCTCGGGTGCAGACGGCTTGTAGCCGAGGGATTCATGCAGCCCTATGGCGTTGAAGTGACGTTGCCAGCTTTCTATGACGGTCTGAGCCTCACGTAGCGAGTAGAAGATTTCACCATCGAGTAATTCATCGCGCAGGGGTGCGTTGAAGCTCTTGAGGTAGCCGTTCTCCCAAGAGCTGCCAGGGGTGATGTAGGCGGTCTTGGCCCCAACCGCCATGATCCATTGCTGCACAGCCTTAGCCACCAACCCCGGCCCGTTGTCGGATCGCATCTGGCCAGGCACGGGCGGCCTCCTGCACAATGAGCTTGTCCAGCGTAAGCCAGGGGATCGCCTTGCCCAGACGGGTGTTCTCCGTCTCGAGTTCCTTCAGGCGCTTGACCCTCTCCAGTCTTCAGCCCGCCCTACTCTTGCCGCCACCGACAATAGGTGGCCTCGCTCACGCCGATCTGACGAATGACATCAGCGATATCCTGGCCCTGTGAGATCAGGACATCGGCTTGTCGGAGTTTCGAGACGATCTGTTCAGGCTTGTGCCTCTTCTTCGGCATGGTAGTCCGCCTTCATGTCAAAAGACATAGTTCAGGTCGGACCACTTTTCAGGGGGAGGACTAGTAGTGTCTGGTGCTTCTCAAAAACAGGCAACTGCTGAAGGAGTCGTGTTTCTTGGACTGCCCATCGAGTCCCTGGGTCGATCAAATCCGCTCGCTGACGATCCAGTGCTTGTTGTAGGTGTACGGCCGGACCTCTGGCTTCCATCGCCCGATGTCCGAGGTGTCGTTCCATAGCTTGGACATTGGAAGATCCGCGCGCTCGACCTCGTAGACGCAGACGTAGCGCGGCTCGCCCGCCGCGCAGCTGCGGTAGCGCACGGCGTTGGCGCAGCCCTGGAGCTTGAACAGCAACGGCAGGTGCTCGGCGTCGTAGAGTTCGTTGAACAGCGCCTCCTTGTGGCGCTCGACGTCCATGAACACCCAGAACACATAGGGGGTCTTACCGATCAGCGCCGGGTTGCCGCCGCACCACTCATACATCGCGAGGTGGCGATTCATCGTGTGCGGGCGGATCTCGCTGGGCCACCGCCCGGCCCCTGCGGCCGCCCGCCACGCCGGGCTCTCGACGACCGCGGCGTTGTCCAGCTCGTAGGCCGCGGTATAGCGCGGGTCGGTCGCGGAGGGCTGCCGGTAGCGCGAGCCCCGACGCACGCCGGGCACCGCGCGCAGTCTGGGAAGGTGCTCGGCGTCGTAGACGTCGTTGAATGCCTTCTCGTGATCGTGGGCCACGTCCATCCGCACCAGGTACAGAGCGTGAGCGCTCATACGAATTCCTCCTAGCGCCTAGCATAGCCCAATCGTCCGAGCGCGCTGCCTGCGCTAGAGTTACGGCTATCCGTCCCTGGAGGAGGTGCTGCCATGCTGGATCTCGTGATCGAAAACGCGCGAATCTGCGACGGCCTTGGCAAGCCGATTCACCACGGTTCCGTCGGCGTCAAGGACGGCCGCTTCGCCGCGGTCGGCGCTGCTGCAGGCGAGGCAAGGCAACGCGTCGATGCCGGAGGCATGGTGCTCGCCCCGGGCATCGTCGACCTGCACACCCATTTCGACGCCCAGCTCACCTGGGATGCCTTTGCGACCCCCGCGCTCGACCTGGGCGTAACGACGGTGGTGATCGGCAACTGCGGCTTCACCATCGCCCCCTGCCGGCCGCAGGACCGCGATCTCACGCTGCGCAACCTCACCCATGTCGAAGGCATGCCGCTGC
>VGIA01000028.1 GCA_016868105.1 Betaproteobacteria bacterium
GGGGGACAACATCAAGATGGTGGTGACGCTGATCACCCCGGTGGCGATGGAGCAGGGGCTGCGCTTTGCCATCCGCGAGGGCGGCAAGACCGTCGGCGCCGGCGTCGTCGCCAGAGTCATCGAGTAATGGTTATGCAAAGCCAACGCATCCGCATCCGCCTCAAGGCCTACGACTACCGGCTGATCGACCAGTCGGCGCTGGAGATCGTCGACACGGCCAAGCGGACCGGCGCGGTGGTGCGCGGGCCGGTGCCGCTGCCGACCCGCAAGCAGCGCCTCGACCTGCTGCGCTCGCCGCACGCCGACAAGACCTCGCGCGAGCAGCTGGAGATCCGCACCCATCTGCGGCTGATGGACATCATCGACCCGACGGACAAGACGGTGGACGCGCTGATGAAGCTCGACCTGCCGGCAGGCGTGGACGTGGAGATCAAGGTTCAGTAAGGAAAATTCGGCGCGGCACAGCAAGGGTTTGAAGGACAAGCGCGGCAAAACGACCGCGCCACCGATTCAACAAGTGAAGGGCCGGCCAACAGGAGCCGGCGCCCCGGGAGTGTCCGGGGTCAACGAAAAGAGGGCCGTATGACGATAGGACTGGTCGGCCGCAAGGTCGGCATGATGCGCATCTTCTCCGACGAGGGCGACGCCCAGCCGGTGACGGTGCTGGAGGTCTCCGACAACCGCATCGCGCAGATCAAGACCGCCCAGAAGGACGGCTACACGGCGGTCCAGGTTGCCTTCGGCAAGCGCCGCGCGAACCGTGTCGGCAAGCCTGCCAGGGGCCACTTCGCCAGGGCCGCGGTCGAGGCCGGGCAGGTGCTGAAGGAATTCCGCGCCGCTGCCAAGGAACTCGCCAACCTGAAGGTCGGCGGCCGGATCGGTGTCGAGATGTTCAAGGTCGGGCAGAAGGTCGACGTCCAGGGCGTCACCCTGGGCAAGGGCTTCGCCGGGGTCATCAAGCGCCACCATTTCGCCTCGAGTCGCGAAACGCACGGCAACTCGGTCACCACGCGCAGCCACGGCTCCACCGGCCAGCGCCAGGACCCCGGCCGCGTGTTCCCCGGCAAGCGCATGGCCGGCCAGCTGGGCAACGTGCGCCGCACGGTCCAGAACCTGGTGGTGGTGCGCATCGACGCCGAGCGCCAACTGCTGCTGGTCAGGGGCTCGGTGCCGGGTTATTCCGGGCGCGACATCGTCGTCAGGCCTGCGGTCAAGGCCGCGGCGAAGGGCTAAGGGGCCGCGCCATGGAACTGAAGCTGATCGACGACAAGGGCGGCAGCAAGCAAACCGCGGCTACCGTGTCGGCCAAGGACGAGGTGTTCGCCCGCGAGTTCAACGAGGCGCTGGTGCACCAGCTGGTGGTCGCCTTCGCCGCGAATGCGCGCATCGGCTCGCGCAAGCAGAAGGACCGCGGCGAAGTTCGCCACTCGACCCGCAAGCCGTGGCGGCAGAAGGGCACCGGACGCGCGCGCGCCGGCATGACCTCCAGCCCGTTGTGGCGCGGCGGCGGCAAGATCTTTCCCAACACCCCGGAGGAGAACTTCTCGCACAAGGTCAACCGCAGGATGTACCGCGCCGGCATGGCCTCGATCCTGTCGCAGCTGGCGCGCGAGGACCGCCTGCGCGTGGTGGAGGAGTTCAAGCTGGCGCAGCCCAAGACCAAGCTGCTGGCGCAGAAGGTGAAGTCGATGGGCTTCGACGGCGTGCTGGTGATCACCGACGAACTGGACGACAACCTCAAGCTCTCGTCGCGCAACCTGCACAACGTCGAGGTGATCGCCGCTCAGCAGACCAACCCGGTGTCGCTGGTGCGGCACCCGAGCGTGCTGATCACCAAGCGCGCCATGGCCAAGCTCGAGGAGATGCTGAAATGACCGCGGCCAAGCGATTCAACGCCGAGCAGCTGATGAACGTGGTGCTGGCTCCGGTGGTCTCGGAGAAGAGCACCCGGGTCGCCGACAAGTACCGCCAGTACGTGTTCCGGGTTGCCGACGCCGCCACCAAGCCGCAGATCAAGGCCGCGGTAGAACTGCTGTTCAAGACCAAGGTGGACTCGGTCACCGTCTGCCGCGTCAAGGGCAAGAAGAAGCGCTTCGGGCGCTTCATGGGGCGGCGCGGCAACTGGAAGAAGGTCTACGTGCGCCTGGCCGCGGGCCAGGAAATCAATTTCGGCGCGACGCAATAAGGGGAGACGCACGCCATGGCACTGAGCAAGGTAAAACCGACCTCCCCGGGACGGCGCGCGCTGGTCAAGGTGGTGACGCCCGAACTGCACGAGGGCGAGCCGCACTGGCCGCTGGTTGCGCCGCAGAAGCGCGGCAGCGGGCGCAACAACGCTGGCCGCCTCACCATGCGGCACAAGGGCGGCGGCCACAAGCACCATTACCGCATGGTGGATTTCCGCCGCGACAAGGACGGCATCCAGGCGACCGTGGAGCAGCTCGAGTACGACCCCAACCGCAGCGCACACCTGGCGCTACTGCTGTACGCCGACGGCGAGCGCCGCTACATCATCGCACCCAAGGGCCTGAGCGCAGGCGCCAGGCTGGTCTCGGGGGCCGAGGCGCCGATCAAGGCCGGCAACACGCTGCCGCTGCGGAGCATCCCGGTCGGAACCACGGTGCACTGCATCGAGATGCTGCCGGGCAAGGGTGCGCAGATGGCGCGCTCCGCGGGCTCCTCGGCGCAGCTGCTGGCGCGCGAGGGCTCCTACGCCCAGCTGCGACTGCGCTCGGGCGAGATCCGCAAGGTGCACATCGAGTGCCGCGCCACCATCGGCGAGGTGGGCAACGACGAGCACAACCTGGAGAACATCGGCAAGGCCGGGCGCAAGCGCTGGCGCGGCATCAAGCCCACGGTGCGCGGCGTGGCGATGAACCCGATCGACCACCCGCATGGCGGCGGCGAAGGCCGCACCTCGGCGGGCCGGCCCCCGGTCTCGCCCTGGGGCGTGCAAACCAAGGGATTCAAGACCCGCCGCAACAAGCGCACGCAGGTGATGATCGTGCGCGACCGGCGCACCAAATAGGGAAAACTAGGCCATGGCACGCTCAATCAAGAAGGGTCCCTTCGTCGACCACCAGCTGCTGGCCAAGGCCGACAAGGCGCGCGGCGGCGGCGACAAGCGCCCGATCAAGACCTGGTCGCGGCGCTCGACCATCGTGCCCGACTTCGTCGGCCTGACCCTCGCGGTACACAACGGCAAGCAGCACATCCCGGTGTACGTCACCGAGAACATGGTCGGCCACAAGCTGGGCGAGTTCGCGCTGACGCGCATATTCAAGAGCCACTCCGCCGCGGGCAAGAAGACGGACTCCCCGGTCGGCGGCGGCACGCCGGCGCCGGCTGCCGCGCCCGCCGCGCCCGCCGCGCCCGCCGCCGCGCCGGCCGCCGCGCCGGCGGCGGCAAAGAAATAAGAGGAACGGGCAATGGCCATGCAAACGCGAGCGATCCTGCGGGGTGTGCGGCTCTCGGCGCAGAAGGGGCGCCTGGTTGCGGACATGATCCGCGGCAAGCCGGTGGACAAGGCGATCAGCATCCTCGCCTTTTCGCCGAAGAGGGGCGCGGCGCTGATGAAGAAGCTGCTCGAGTCGGCGATCGCCAACGCCGAGCACAACGACGGCGCCGACGTCGACGCCCTCAAGGTGAAGACCGTGTTCGTCGAGCGCGGCACCTTCCTGCGGCGCTTTCACGCCCGCGCCAAGGGCCGCGGCAACCGCATCCTGAAGCACACCTGCCACATCTACCTGACCGTCGGGGACTGAGAGAGAACGCCATGGGACAGAAGATTCATCCGATCGGCTTCCGGCTTGCGGTCAACCGCAACTGGAGTTCCCGCTGGTACGCCAACAGCAAGAACTTCGGCCCGATGCTGGCCGAGGACGTGAAGGTGCGCGCCTTCCTGAGGAAGAAGCTGGCGCACGCCTCGGTGGGCCGCGTCCTGATCGAGCGCCCCGCCAAGGACGCCCGCATCACCATCTTCTCGGCACGCCCGGGGGTGGTGATCGGCAAGAAAGGCGAGGAGATCGAGGCGCTCAAGGCCGAGTTGCGCCGCATCATGGGCGTGCAGCAGGTGCACGTGAACATCGAGGAGATCCGCAAGCCCGAAACCGACGCACAGCTGATCGCCGACTCGATCGCGCAGCAGCTCGAGAAGCGCATCATGTTCCGGCGCGCCATGAAGCGCGCGATGCAGAATGCGATGCGCCTGGGTGCCCAGGGCGTGAAGATCATGAGCTCGGGGCGACTGAACGGGCACGAGATCGCGCGCACCGAGTGGTACCGCGAAGGCCGCGTGCCGCTGCACACGCTGCGCGCCGACATCGATTACGGCTTCGGCGAGGCCAAGACCACCTACGGCGTCATCGGCGTCAAGGTCTGGGTCTACAAGGGCGAGGTGGTGCCCAAGGGCGAGGCCCAGGCGCTGCAGCCGGCGAGCGCGCCGGTCGCCGCGCAGACCGAGGCCCCGGCCGAGCCGAGGAAGGCGAAGAAGCCCGCGCCCAAGGCGGGCGCGCGGCGCGCGCCGGCCAGGGCCGAGGGCGCCGCCGCGGACAAGAAGGCTGCGGCCAAGGGAACTGCCGCCAAGGCGCCGAAGACCGCCGTCAAGCGCGCCGCGAAGAGGATCGTCAAGGAAGACGGCGGCGAGAAAAAGGACTGAGCGATGCTGCAACCCTCCCGCACCAAGTACCGCAAGCAGCACAAGGGCCGCAACACCGGCATCGCGACCCGCGGCAACAAGGTCTCCTTCGGCGAGTATGGGCTGAAGGCGATCGGCCGCGGCCGCCTGAGCGCGCGCCAGCTGGAGGCGGCGCGGCGCACGCTGTCGCGCCACATCAAGCGCGGCGGCCGGATCTGGATCCGCGTCTTCCCGGACAAGCCGATTTCCCGCAAGCCCGCCGAGGTGCGCATGGGCAACGGCAAGGGCAACCCGGAGTATTTCGTCTGCGAGATCCAGCCCGGCAAGATCCTCTTCGAGATGGACGGGGTCGACGCCGCGCTGGCCAAGGAAGCCTTCGCCCTCGCCTCGGCCAAGCTGCCGTTCAGGACCGCGCCGGTGCACCGGATGCTCGGATAAGGATGCCAAGATGAAAGCAAGCGAACTGCGCGCCAAGAACGGCGACGAACTGCAAAAGGAGCTGGAGGAACTGCTCAAGGCGCAGTTCGGCCTGCGCATGCAGCACGCCACCCAGCAGCTGCCGAACAGCAGCCAGATCAGGAAGGTGCGCCGCGACATCGCGCGCGTGCGCACCGTGATGAAACAGAAGGCGGCCAACAAATGAACGCAAACGCGGGTATCCAGGCGGCGCCGGCCGCGGCGAAGAACCGGCGCAAGCTGGTCGGTCGGGTGGTGAGCGACAAGATGCAGAAGACGGTGGTGGTGAAGGTGGAGCGAAGGGTGCAGCACGCCGAGATGGGCAAGACGGTGACGCGCTCCAAGAAATACCACGCCCACTCCGAGAATGGCCAGTTCCGGGAAGGCGACCTGGTCGAGATTGCGGAGTGTCGGCCGATTTCCAAGACCAAGTCCTGGACCGTCATCCGCCTGATCGAGAAGTCCAAGGCGCTCTAGCGGGAAACGCTTGTCGGGGAGACGGGTTCCGGTGTAGAATCCGCGTCCTTTTTGCCCCGCACGGGGTCCAAAACTGACCGTGACGATGCGGGGTCCTTACCCCGCGCCCCGCGGCTCAAGTTGGATGGAGTGAAACAACCATGATTCAGATGCAGTCTGTGCTCGAGGTCGCCGACAACACCGGCGCACGCGCGGTCGTGTGCATCAAGGTGCTGGGCGGCTCCAAGCGCCGCTACGCCTCGATCGGCGACGTGATCAAGGTCAGCGTCAAGGACGCCGCGCCGCGCGGGCGGGTGAAGAAGGGCGAGGTCTACGACGCGGTGGTGGTGCGCACCGCGCAAGGGGTGCGCCGCGCCGACGGCTCGCGCATCCGCTTCGACCGCAACGCGGTGGTGCTGCTCACCGCCAAGCTGGAGCCGATCGGGACGCGGATCTTCGGACCGGTGACGCGCGAGCTGCGCAGCGAGCGCTTCATGAAGATCGTTTCGCTCGCGCCCGAGGTCCTCTGAGGAAGACAACATGCAACGTATCCGCAAAGGCGACGAGATCGTGGTGACCACCGGGCGCGACAAGGGCAAGCGCGGCACGGTGCTGCGCCGCGTCGGCGACGAGCACCTGGTGGTCGAGGGCGTCAACCGCGTCAAGAAGCACCAGCGTCCCAACCCGGTGAAGGGCCAGACCGGCGGCATCGTCGACAAGGACATGCCGATCCACATTTCCAACGTCGCGCTGCTCAACCCGGCGACGCAGAAGGCCGACCGGGTCGGCTTCAAGCTGCTCGCCGACGGGCGCAAGGTGCGCGTTTTCAAGTCGAACGGCGAGCAGGTGGACGCCTAAGGACGGGCCATGGCCAAGGACAAAGACAAGGACAAAGCCGCGAAACCCAAGCAGCCCGAGGCCCAGCAGCAGGCCAAGGCGCCCCGGCGCGAGCCGAACAGGCACTCCGCCCCGGTGATCGAGAACGAGACGGGCCCGCGCCTGCCGGCGCCGCCGGCGCGCCTCGCGCTGCAGTACCGCGACCGGATCGTGCCCGAGCTGATGAAGAAGTTCGGCTACAAGACCGTGATGCAGGTGCCGCGCATCAAGAAGATCACGCTCAACATGGGCGTCGGCGAGACGGTCAACGACAAGAAGGTGCTGGACAACGCGGTCGCCGACATGACCCGCATCGCCGGCCAGAAGCCGGTGGTCACCAAAAGCCGCAAGTCGATCGCGAACTTCAAGGTGCGCGCCGGCTTCCCGGTCGGCTGCATGGTGACGCTGCGCGGCGCCCGCATGTACGAGTTCCTCGACCGCCTGGTGAACATCGCGATCCCGCGGATCCGCGACTTCCGCGGCGTTTCCAACCGCGCCTTCGACGGCCGCGGCAGCTACAGCCTCGGGGTCAAGGAGCAGATCATCTTTCCCGAGATCGAGTACGACAAGATCGACGTGCTGCGCGGGATGGACATCGCCATCGTCACCACGGCGAAGTCAGACGACGAGGCGCGCGCGCTGCTTAGCTCGTTCCGGTTCCCGTTCAGGCAAGAACAGCAGAAAGGCTGACGAACATGGCCAGGCTCTCAGTGAAGCTCCGTGAACAGAAGCGCCGCCGGATGGTGCAGAAATTCCAGGCCCGCCGCGCCGCGCTGTTGGAAACGCTGCGCAACGTCAAGGCCTCCGACGAGGACAAGGAGGCGGCGCGCGCCAAGCTGCAGAAGCTGCCACGGGACGCCTCGCCCACGCGGCTGCGCAACCGCTGTGCCCTCACCGGCCGCGCGCGCGGCGTGTACCGCAAGTTCGGCCTGGCGCGCAACAAGCTGCGCGAGCTCGCGCTGCGCGGCGAGGTGCCCGGCGTGATCAAGGCGAGCTGGTAGGGAGCGAGCACATGCGCATGACCGATCCGATCGCCGATATGCTGACCCGCATCCGCAACGCCCAGATGGTCGGGCAGCTCGATGTCGGCATGCCCCACTCGCGCCTCAAGGCCTCCATCGCCCAGGTGCTGAAGGACGAAGGCTATGTCGAGGACTTCGCGGTGCGCGACAACGCCGGCCACAAGGAGTTGCACATCGGCCTAAAGTACTACGCCGGTCGCCCCGTCATCGAGCGCATCGAGCGCATCTCCAAGCCCGGGCTGCGGGTCTACAAGGGGCGGGACGAGCTGCCGCGCGTGATGAACGGCCTGGGTGTGGCCATCGTCTCCACGCCGCAGGGCGTCATGACCGACCGCAAGGCGCGCGCCACCGGCATCGGCGGCGAAGTGCTCTGCATTGTCGCCTGAGGAGCAGGCCATGTCGCGCATCGCAAAGAACCCCATCCCGGTGCCCAAGGGCGTCGAGGTGAACATTGCCCAGGGGCTGATCTCGGTCAAGGGCCCGCTGGGCACCATCGCCCGCCCGATGGACCCGAACGTCGGCATCGAGAAGGACGGCGCGACGCTGAAGCTGAAGGCGCTCGGCAACTCGAACCATGCCAACGCCATGTCCGGAACCATGCGCGCGCTGGTCGCCAACATGGTGACCGGCGTCACCAGGGGCTTCGAGAAGAAGCTGGCGCTGGCCGGCGTCGGCTACCGCGCCCAGGCCGCGGGCGACAAGCTGAACCTGACCCTCGGCTTCTCGCATCCGGTGGTGCAGCAGATGCCCAAGGGCGTCAAGGTCGCCACGCCGACGCAGACCGAGATCGTGATCACCGGCGTCGACCGACAGCTGGTCGGTCAGGTCGCCGCCGAGATCCGCGACTTCAAGCCCCCTGAGCCCTACAAGGGCAAGGGCGTGCGTTATGTCGGCGAGACGGTGATCATCAAAGAGACTAAGAAGAAGTAATGCACACGGAAAGCCGCCATGATCGATAAGAACGCCGCCCGCCAGCGCCGCTCCCGCCAGACCCGGCTCAAGATCCGGGAACTGGGCGCGCTGCGCCTCACCGTGCACCGCACCAACGCCCACATCTACGCCCAGATCACCTCGGCGCAGGGCGACAGGGTGTTCGCCGCCGCCTCGAGCGTGGAAAAGGACCTGCGCAGCCAGCTCGGCGGCAAGGGCAAGGGCAGCAACCGCAAGGCGGCCGAGGCCGTCGGGCAGAGGATTGCGCAGAAGGCGAAGGCCGCGGGCATCGACCGCGTCGCCTTCGACCGTGCCGGATATCGCTACCACGGGCGCGTGAAGGCGCTCGCCGAGGCCGCCCGCGCCGGCGGCCTGAAGTTCTAAGGGACTGGCCATGGCAAAAATGCAAGCCCGCATGCAGCAGGAAGACCGCGGAGACGGCCTGCGCGAGAAGATGGTCGCGATCAACCGCGTCACCAAGGTGGTGAAGGGCGGGCGCGTGCTCGGCTTCGCCGCGCTCACCGTGGTCGGCGACGGCGACGGCAGCATCGGCATGGGCAAGGGCAAGGCGCGCGAGGTCCCGGTGGCGGTGCAGAAGGCGATGGATGAGGCGCGCCGCCGCATGGTCAAGGTCAAGCTGAAGAACGGCACCCTGCATCACGCCGTCATCGGGCGCCACGGCTCGGCCAAGGTCCTGATGCAGCCGGCCTCGGAGGGCACCGGCATCATCGCCGGCGGTCCGATGCGCGCGGTGTTCGAGGTCATGGGCATCACCAACGTGCTCGCCAAGTGCTTCGGCTCGACCAATCCCTACAACGTTGTGCGCGCGACGCTGAAGGGCCTGCAGGCGATGAACACGCCGGCGGAGATCGCCGCCAAGCGCGGCAAGAAGATCGAAGAGATCGTTTCCTAGGAGTGCGGGCATGGCCGGAAAAAAGATCAAGGTGAAGCTGGTAAAGAGCATCGCGGGCTGCAAGACCGGCCACGTCGCGACGGTTCGCGGCCTGGGCCTGCGCCGCCTGCACCATGTCGTCGAGCTGGTCGACACCCCCGAAGTGCGGGGCATGATCAACCGGGTGAACTACCTGGTCCGCGTGGAGGGCTGAACAGATGAGACTCAATACACTCAAACCGGCGCCCGGCGCCAAGCAGCCGCGCCACCGCGTCGGCCGCGGCATCGGCTCGGGCTGGGGCAAGACCGCGGGCCTGGGCCACAAGGGACAGCGCGCGCGCGCCGGCGGCTACCACAAGGTGGGTTTCGAGGGCGGCCAGATGCCGCTGCACCGTCGCCTGCCCAAGCGCGGCTTCGCTTCGCTGTCGCGCGGCGCGACCGCCCAGGTGCGCCTGTCCGACCTGCAGCGCGTGAAGGCGGCCGAGATCGACCTGGCGGTGCTCAAGGCCGAGGGCCTGGTGCCGCGCGGCGCGCTGGCCGCCAAGGTCATCCTGTGCGGCAAGCTGGAGCGCAAGCTCACCCTGAAGGGCGTCAAGTCGACCAAGGGCGCCCGCGCCGCGATCGCGGCCGCAGGCGGCAGCATCACCGAGCCGGCCGAGAAGGCCAGGCGCGCGCGCAAGCAAGCGCCCAACAAGGCCTGAGCCGCTTGGCAACCACGCTCCCCAATGCCGGCAAGACCGGACGCTATGGCGACCTCAAGAGGCGGCTGCTGTTCCTTCTCGGGGCGCTGTTCGTGTTCCGCATCGGCGCCCACATCCCGGTGCCGGGGATCGACCCCAAGGTGCTTGCCGAGCTGTTCGCCGGCCAGCAGGGCGGCATCCTGGGGATGTTCAACATGTTCTCGGGCGGCGCGCTGTCACGCTTCACCATCTTCGCCCTGGGCATCATGCCGTACATCTCGGCCTCGATCATCATGCAGCTGATGACCGCGGTCAGCCCGCACCTGGAGCAGTTGAAGAAGGAGGGCGAGGCCGGAAGGCGCAAGATCACGCAGTACACGCGCTATGGCACGCTGGCGCTGGCGCTGTTCCAGGGCACGGGGATCGCGATCGCGCTGGAGTCGCAGGCCAACCTGGTGCTCGAGCCCGGCATGATGTTCCGCCTCACCACGGTGGCCACGCTGGTGACCGGCACCATGTTCCTGATGTGGCTGGGCGAGCAGATCACCGAGCGCGGCCTGGGCAACGGCATCTCCATCATCATCTTCGCCGGCATCGCCGCCGGGCTGCCGGCCGCCATCGCCGGCACGCTGGAGCTGGTGCGCACCGGCGCCATGCATCCCCTGGTCGCGCTGCTGATCGCGGTGGCGGTGTTGGTGATCACCGCCTTCGTCGTCTTCGTGGAGCGCGGCCAGCGCAAGATCCTGGTCAACTACGCCAAGCGCCAGGTGGGCAACCGCGTCTACGGCGGGCAGAGCTCGCACCTGCCCTTCAAGCTCAACATGGCGGGGGTGATCCCGCCGATCTTCGCCTCCTCGCTGATCCTGTTCCCGGCGACGCTGCTCAGCTGGTTCAGCACCGGCGAGGGCATGGTCTGGCTCAAGGACCTCGCCGGGACGCTGTCCCCGGGGCAACCGATCTACGTCATTCTCTACGGCGGCCTGATCGTGTTCTTCTGCTTCTTCTACACCGCGCTGCAGTACAACCCCAAGGAAACCGCGGACAACCTGAAGAAATCGGGCGCCTTCGTCCCCGGCATCCGCCCGGGCGAGCAGACCGCGCACTACCTGGAGAAGATCCTGACGCGCCTGACGCTGGCGGGCGCGGTCTACGTCACGCTGGTGTGCCTGCTGCCGGAGTTCCTCATCCTGCGCTGGAACGTGCCGTTCTACTTCGGCGGCACCTCGCTGCTGATCATCGTCGTGGTGACGATGGATTTCATGGCGCAGGTGCAGGCCTACGTCATGACCCACCAGTACGAGAGCCTGCTGCGCAAGGCCAACTTCAAGGGCGGCCTGCCGGCGCGCTAGGTGCCGGCGGCGCACGACAAAGCGGGCATGGGAGAGCGAACATGAAAGTCATGGCTTCAGTGAAGAAGATCTGCCGCAAATGCAAGATCATCCGCCGCAAGGGCGTGGTTCGCGTCATCTGCTCGGACCCGCGCCACAAGCAGCGGCAGGGTTAGGCACGGCCGAAAGCTTGATAAGGCATTGACAAAACGGATATAATTCAAAGTTTCCCCCTTCCGGCATAGCCGCACCAACGGACAGACACCGCCATGGCCCGCATCGCAGGCATCAACATCCCCAACCACCAGCACGCCGGCATCGCGCTGACCGCGATCTACGGCATCGGCCGCGCCCGCGCGCTGGCGATCTGCAAGGCCGCCGGGGTCCAGGGCACGCGCAAGATCAAGGACCTCACCGACGCCGAGATGGAGCGCGTGCGCGAGGGCGTAACGCGCTTCGCGGTCGAGGGCGACCTGCGCCGCGAGGTGCAGATGTCGATCAAGCGCCTGATCGATCTGGGCTGCTACCGCGGCTCGCGGCACCGCAAGGGACTTCCGGTGCGCGGCCAGCGCACCCGCACCAACGCCCGCACCCGCAAGGGCCCGCGCAAGGCCGCGATCAAGATGAACGCGCCGGTCGGCAAGATCTAACCCGAACCCAGACCCGATTCGATCGGAACCCGTACATGGCCAGCAGAACCGCCCCGACTTCGCAGCAGCTGGAGCAGACCGCCGCGGCGCGCGCGCGCAAGAAGGTCAAGAAAAACGTCGCCGAGGGCATCGCCCACATCCACGCCTCGTTCAACAACACCATCGTCACCATCACCGACCGCCAGGGCAACACGCTGTCCTGGGCGACCTCGGGCAACGCCGGCTTCAAGGGCTCGCGCAAGTCCACCCCGTTTGCCGCGCAGATGGCGGCGGAGCGCGCGGGCCGGGCGGCGCAGGAATTCGGCGTCAAGAACCTCGAGGTGCGCATCAAGGGCCCGGGCCCCGGGCGCGAGTCCGCGGTGCGCGCGCTCAACGCCTCGGGGCTCAAGATCACCTCGATCGCCGACGTGACGCCGATCCCGCACAACGGCTGCCGCGCCCCGAAGCGCCGCCGCGTCTAGACCGGGTACAGGAGAGAACATGGCAAGGAATACCGACGCGAAGTGCCGCCAGTGCCGCCGGGAGGGCGAGAAGCTCTTCCTCAAGGGCGAGAAGTGCTTCACCGACAAGTGCGCCATCGAGCGCCGCGGCTACGCGCCCGGCCAGCATGGCCAGAAATCCGGCGCGCGCCTGTCCGACTACGGCAAGCAGCTGCGCGAGAAGCAGAAGACGCGCCGCATCTACGGCGTGCTGGAGAGGCAGTTTCGCAGGGTCTACGCCGAGGCGACGCGCTCCAAGGGGGTCACCGGCGAGCGCCTGCTGCAGCTGCTGGAGACGCGGCTGGACAACGTCGCCTACCGCATGGGGTTCGGCGCCTCGCGCAGCGAGGCGCGCCAGGTGGTGCGCCACAACGGGGTCATGGTCAACGGCAAGCGGGTCAACATCCCGTCCTACCAGGTCCGCCCCGGCGAGCTCATCGAGGTGAGCCAGCAGGCGAAAGCGCAGCTGCGCCTCAAGGCGGCTGCCGAGGCCGCGGAATCGCGCGGCGTTCCCGAATGGCTGGAAGTGGACGCCAAGGGCCTCAAGGGCACCTTCAAGGCGCTTCCGGCGCGCACCGATCTGACCTCGACCATCAACGAGAGCCTGATCATCGAACTGTACTCGAAGTAACAAGGTAAACCACATGCCCATGACCGGATTCCTGAAGCCGCGCATCGTCGACGTCCAGAACATGTCCCCGTCGCACGCCAAGGTGACGATGGAGCCCTTCGAGCGCGGCTACGGCCACACCCTGGGCAACGCGCTGCGCCGGGTGCTGCTGTCCTCCATGCCGGGCTACGCGCCGACCGAGGTGCAGATCGCGGGCGTGGTGCACGGGTACTCCATGCTGGACGGGGTGCGCGAGGACATCGTCGACATCCTGCTCAACCTCAAGGGCGTGGTGTTCCGCCTGCATAACCGCAGCGAGGCGATCCTGACCCTGAAGAAGAAGGTCGAGGGCGCCGTGACCGCGAGCGACATCGAGCCGTCGCACGACGTCGAGATCGTGAACCCGGACCACGTCATCGCCAACCTGTCGGCCGGCGGCAAGCTCGAGCTGCAGCTCAAGGTCGAAGCGGGCCGCGGCTACGCGCCGGGCAACATGCGTTACCTGCCCGAGGAAACCAAGGGCATCGGCCGCATCGTGCTCGATGCCTCCTTCAGCCCGGTGCGCCGCGTCTCCTACGCGGTGGACTCGGCCCGCGTCGAGCAGCGCACCGACCTGGACAAGCTGATCCTGGATATCGAGACCAACGGTGCCATCGAGCCCGAAGAGGCGGTGCGCTACGCCGCCCGCGTCCTGGTGGACCAGCTGTCGGTGTTCGCGCAGCTCGAAGGCACCGCGATGCCGACCGAGGAGAAGAAGGCGGTCGCGGTGGACCCGATCCTGCTGCGGCCGGTCGACGACCTGGAACTCACGGTGCGCTCGGCCAACTGCCTCAAGGCCGAGAACATCTACTACATCGGGGACCTGATCCAGCGCAGCGAGAACGAGCTGCTCAAGACCCCGAACCTGGGCCGCAAGTCGCTCAACGAGATCAAGGAAGTGCTGGCCTCGCGCGGCCTCACGCTTGGCATGAAGCTGGAGAACTGGCCGCCGGCCGGTCTCGAGCACCGCAGGGCATAAGGAACGCACCATGCGCCACGGCCACGGACTGCGCAAGCTCAGCCGCACGACCAGCCACCGGCTCTCCATGTTCCGCAACATGGCGAACTCGCTGCTCGCGCAAGAGGAAATCACCACCACGCTGCCCAAGGCGAAGGAGCTGCGCCGCGTGGTCGAGCCGATGATCACCCTGGGCAAGTCGCCCACCCTCGCCAACCGGCGCCTGGCCTACAACCGGCTGCGCGACCGCGGCACGGTGGCCAAGCTCTTCGGCGAGCTGGGCCCGCGCTACGCCAAGAGGAACGGCGGCTACCTGCGCATCCTGAAGTGCGGCTTTCGCAAGGGCGACAACGCCCCCCTCGCCCTGATCACGCTGCTGGACCGGCCCGAGCCCGCCGCCGAGGCGGCGCCGGAGAAGAAGGCCGCGAAGAAGGAAGTGGCCCAGGCCTCCTAGGACCGATGGGCGCCCCCTCGCACAGCCGCCGCGAGGCGGCTGTCGCGTTTCTGGCGGGCCTGCTCGCGCCGCGCCCCGTCCTCGCGCAGCTGTTGCCGCCGCCGTCGGCCGAACCCGCCGACGGCGGGCCCTACGTGCCGACGCCCATGCAGGTGGTCGAGCGCATGCTCGAACTGGCGAAGGTGGCCCCGGGCGACACCGTCTACGATCTGGGCTCCGGAGACGGTCGCCTCGTGATCGAAGCCGCCAGGCGCCACGGCGCCCGCGGCGTCGGGGTCGAGCGCGACGCCGCGCTGGTCGAACGCTCGCGAGCGGCCGCGCGCCAGGCGCGGGTGGAGGAGCGCGTGCGCTTCGTGCGCGGCGACATTTTCGACACCAGCCTGCAGGAGGCCACGGTCGTCACGCTGTACCTGCTGCCGGCGCTGCTGCTGCGCCTGTCGCCCAAGCTGCGGGCCGAACTGCGCGCCGGGGCCCGCATCGTGTCGCACGACTTCGCCCTGGAGGACTGGCCGAAGGAGGCGATGCAGCAGTTCGAGTCCGAGGAAAAGGAGCAGAACCTGGGGATCGGCACCACCCAGCTGTTCCTGTATCGCGCGCCGGGTCCGCGGGCAGGCGGCAGCTAGGCGATCAGGATCGCCCGGTAGTCGTTGACGTTGGTCAGCGTCGGCCCGGTGACCACCAGGTCGCCCAAGGCGCTGAAGAACCCGTAGCTGTCGTGCCCCGCCAGCAGGCGCCGGGGATCGAGGCCCAGGGCGCGGGCGCGGGCGAGCGAGTCCGGCGCCAGCAGGGCGCCGGCGTTGTGCTCGGTGCCGTCGATGCCGTCGGTGTCCGCCGCGAGGGCATGCACCCCGGCAACCCCATCCAGTGTCACCGCCAGCGACAGCAGGAACTCGCCGCAGCGACCGCCACGGCCGCCGGGCCGGCGTATCGTCACCGTGCACTCTCCGCCGGAGATCAACGCCACCGGCGGCTTGAACGGCGCGCCGCGGGCGCGGATCTCGCGCGCCATCGCCGCCATCACCTTGGCCACCTCGTTCGCCTCGCCGGTGATGGCCTCGCCCAGGATCGCCGCTTCGATGCCCTGCTCGCGGAACACCTGCGCCGCCGCCTGCAGCGACTGGCGGGCGCTGGCGATGACGCGGTTCTCGATGGTGCGGCCGGGGCTGCGGAACACCGCCGAATCCGGCTTCGGCGTCTCCTCGCGCTCACCGCGCACCCCCGCGATCAGGTGCGCCAGCACCGCGCGCGGCGGCTTGATGTCGTAGCGGTTGAGCACGTCCAGCGCATCCTGGAACGTCGTCGGGTCGGGCGCGCAGGGACCGGAGGCGATGTGCGTCGGGTCGTCGCCGGTCACGTCCGAGACGATCAGGGCGAGCAGGTTCGTCCTGCAGGCCGCCGCCAGCCGGCCGCCCTGGATCGCCGACAGGTGCTTGCGCACCGCGTTGATCTCCTGGATGGTGGCGCCGCAGCGCAGCAGGTCGCGTGTGACGCGCCGCAGGTCCTCGATGGCGATGCCGGGCGAGGGCAGCGACAGCAGAGCCGAGCCGCCGCCGGAAATCAGCGCCAGCAGCAGGTCCGAGGCGCGCAGCGCGCCAGCGGCGCTCAGCATCTCGCGCGCGGTCTCCTCCCCCGTCCCGTCGGGCACCGGATGCGCCGCCTCGACCACCCGCACGCGCGCCAACGGCAAGGCATGGCCGTAGCGAGTCAGCGCGATGCCGCTGATCGGCTTGCGAGCCGGCCAGTCCTGCTCCACGGCGCGGGCCATGGAGGCGGCCGCCTTGCCCACCGCGAGCACCAGCGTATGGCCATGGTCCGGCGGCACCGGCAGGTGCCGCGGGATGACCTGCATCGGGTCCGCCGCCGCCACCGCGGCGCGAAAGCTCGCCTGGAGCAATTGCCGCGGACTCAGCCTGCGGGCTCCCCGAAAGCCTCCCCGGCCGCCGCGCCGCGCATTGCATAGAGCACCGGATAAGTCTCGCGGAAGGCGCGGCTGATCTCCGCCACCGGCACGTCGGCATGGCTGCCGCGGTCGCGCAGGTATTCCATGTGGCGGCGCTGGTCGGCGTCGAACGGATGGAAGATGGAGTCCTCGCGGCCGTCGAACTCCAGCGGCTTGACACGGAAGCGCTCGCACAGCTGGCGGTTGAACGCCGGAGTCGCCTTGAGCCAGCAGCCCTCCAGGTGGAACTCGGTGTAGCCGTGGTAGATGAACAGGTCCGACCCCATGCGCTCGCGCAGTGCAGGCGTGGTGAGGTGGTTCCTGACGTCGGCGAAGCCGACCCGCGAAGGGATGCCCGCGGCCCGGCCGCAGGCCGCAAGGAGCGCGGCCTTGCCGATGCAGAACCCCTGCCCGGCCTGCAGGCAAGCCGAGCCCCGGTACACCGCGTCGTCCGAAAAATCGAGGAAAGGGTTGTAGCGAATCTCGTCGCGCACTGCATAGTAGAGCGCGACCGCGCGCGCCCGGTTGTCCTCTCCGCGGGCATGCCCGGCCGCGAACGCCACGACGGCAGGGTGCGCGCTGTCGATGTAGCGCGCGGATTCCAGGTATTGCTTCATCGGTCCAGCTTCATCAGGCGGCGCGCGCCCGCGAACAGCGCGCTCGACTGCACGCCCAGGCCGTCGACGACCGAGAAGTGGTTGCAGCCCGGCATCGCGATGTCGCCGGCGAAGGAACCGCGCCAGCGCGCGCCCAGCAGCGCGTTCTGGCGCCGGAACTCCGAGCTCTCGTCGCCGCCCACCGCCGTCATCACCGGCGCGCGAGTCGCCGGCGGCAGGAACAGGGGCGAGAGCCGGTAGGCCGAGGCCTCGTCCAGGCGCAGGTCCGGCTGCAACCAGTCCACCTGCAGCAGGGGCCGCAGGTCGTAGAGGCCGCTGATGGCAAGGCCACCCTTGAAAAGGTCGCGCGGCAGCCGCGCCTCGAACACCGGCCACAGCGCCGCCATCATCATCGCCGTGAGGTGGCCGCCGGCGGAGTGGCCGGAGACGTACAGGCGGTCCTCGTCCATGCCGTAGTCCTCGGCATGCAGCCAGAGCCAGCGCGAGGCACGCAGCATCTGGCGCACGATCTGCTCCACGCTCACCTTCGGGCACAGGTCGTAGTTGACCACCGCGAGGGACACGCCCGCATCCACCCAGGCCGGGGCGAGGAAGGAAAAATCGGCCTTGTCCAGCGACCGCCAGTAGCCGCCGTGGATGAACATCATGCAGCTGCCGTCGCCCTTGCGCGCCGGGAAGATGTCGATGGTTTCGCCCGGCGCCTCGCCGTAGCGCTGGTCCAGCGAGCAGGTCATGGTCGCGCGCGCCCGCGCCGAGGCCGCCTGCCAGCGCTCGAAATAACGCCCGTGATCGGGCACCAACTCGCGGTTGTTGTACTCGCGGGAGTAGAGCGCCTTGTCCGCCACCACCTGGGCCGAGGCTTTCATCCCCGCCTTCATCCCCGTGATTCCCGCCACAGGCCGAGCGCGATCTGCGCCGGGCGGTCGGAATAGGAGAAGAGCACGCACTCGTCGGCGGCGGCGAAGTTCGCCGGCTGCCAGGCCGGGACGACAAAGGTGTCACGCGCCTCGAAGGCGAACTCCTGGCCGCCGATGACGACCTTGCCCCTGCCTTCGATCACCGAGTAAATGGTGGCGTCGCTCGAGCGGTAGGGCGCGGTGCGCAGGCCCGCCGGCAGCAGCTGGATGAAGGCGCCGATGGTGGGCATGGCGGGGCCGCCGCTGGCCGGGTTGATGAACTGCATCTTGTGGCCGTGGCAGGGGTCGGGCTCCCCGCCCTTGGCCAGCGCAGCCAGCGCCTCGCGGCTCTTGGCATAGGGGTAGCTGAACACCGGCGAGGTCTTGCCGAAGGGCGCCGCACCGGCGAGCGGCGCGAGGTTGCAGCCGTAGCGCGCCCAGGAATCGCCCTCGCGGCGCGTCACCGGCTGCACCTCCCGCGGGTAGTTCTCGGCGAAGGTGGCGTCGAACAGGTGCGTGATCGGGATGTCCAGGCCGTCCATCCACACCACCGGCTCGCGGCCCTCGTTGCCGTGGTCGTGCCAGGTCCAGGACGGCGTGATGATGAAATCGCCCGGGTGCATGGTGACCCGCTCGCCGTCCACCGCGGTGTAGGCGCCGGCGCCTTCGACGACCAGGCGCAGGGCCGCTTGCGTGTGGCGGTGGCTCGGCGCCACCTCGCCGGGCAGGATCAGCTGCAGCCCGCAGTACAGGCTGCGCGTGATCTGCGATTGCCCGCGCAGGCCTGGGTTTTCCAGGATCAGCACGCGGCGCACCGCCTCGCGGGCGCTGATGACGCGGCCGGATTCCTCGATGTAGGGCCGGATGTCCCGGTACTTCCACAGTGCGGGCCGGCAGGGGCCCTGCGGCTGCGGCGGCACCAGGGCGTGGAGCACCTCCCACAGCGGCGCCAGGTTATCCTGGTCCATGCGCCGATAGAGCTCCTGGCGCGCATTGCCGACGCCAGGCTGCAGAACGCTCGCCATCCGGCCCCTCCGCTCGAGTGAGGCGAGGATTCTCGCCCGTTCGCCGACCGACCGCAATCGCCGCCGCACCGGGTTTCGCGTCCCCGGGTCCCGCGCCCGCCGGAGGGGATGCGAGAATGCCCGCACTGCCCCGGAGGCGGGCAATCTGGAGGAGGAACGCATGCGTCGCTTTGCAGTTGCCCTGGTCGCCGCGCTTGCCGCGGCGGCCGCATCCCCGGCCCGGTCCCAGGCCTGGCCCTCCAAGCCGGTGCGCGTCGTGGTGAACTTCCCGCCCGGCGGCGCGGCCGACCAACTGATGCGTGCGCTTGCACCGCGCCTGCAGGAAACCCTCGGCCAGCCGTTCGTGGTCGAGAACCGGCCTGGCGCCAACGGTTCCATCGGCGCCGGCGAGATCGCCAAGGCGGCGCCCGACGGCCACGGCATCCTCATGTCCTCGGGCGGCGCCATCGCCTTGAACGGTCTCATCTACCGCAACCTGGGCTACGACCCGATGAAGGCGCTCGAGCCGGTGGCGCCGGTGGCCGTGGTGTCGGTGTTCCTCGAGATCCAGCCCTCGATTCCGGCCGCTAACCTGGCGGAGTTCGTCGCCCACGCGCGTGCCAATCCGGGCAAGCTGAACTACGGCTCGCCCGGCAACGGCAGCTCGCCGCACCTCGCAGGCGAGATGTTCAACCGCGCCGCGAAGATCCAGACCACGCACGTTGCCTACAAGGGCGCCGGCCCGGCGATGACCGACCTGCTGGGCGGTCAGCTGCAGTTCATGTTCGACCCGGGCATCGGCCTTCAGCACGTCAGGGCCGGCAAGCTCAGGCTCCTCGCGGTGGGCAGCCCGAAGCGCCATCCGGCCTGGCCCGATGTGCCGACGGTCGCGGAGGTGGTGGGCGGGGAGTTCGACGCCGATACCGTGTTCGGCCTCTACGCACCGGCCGGAACGCCGAAGGACATCGTGGCGCGCCTCAACCAGGAAGTGACGCGCCAGATGCAGGGCGGGCCGATGGCGGAGCGCGTCGCGGCCATCGGCGCCACCGGCCTGCAGCTCGCCCCCGAGGCCTTCGCCGCCCGCGTGCGCGCCGAACACGCGCGCATGGCCGGGCTGGTGAAGGAGACCGGGCTGAAGGCGGATTAGATGTAACCGATCCGGTTACATCGGGCCGCTGCCGGGGCGCTAGCCGCCGCTTCGCACCGGTTTCAGCCAGGTGACCGGCTTGCCCAGCGCGCCGCCCAGCGCCTTGCCCTCGGGATCGGCCAGCGCCGCCTCGCGCGCCTTGCGGATCGCCTTCGCCTGCTCGGCGGCATCCGAGCTCGCCGGGTTCTCCACCAGCGCCTCGAAGATGGCGAGGAAGTTGGCCTTGCCGCGGCGGTGGGTCTCGCCGTAGCCCTTGATGAGGCGCGCGCATTCGGTCACTTCCAGCGCCAGCGGCACGCTGCGCGCCGCCGCTTCCTGCACGCGTGCGAGCCAGCGCCCGATCAGCCGCTGCTCTTCCTGGTAACGGAAGCAATACGGCCGCCAGGGCTTGAGCCAGGCCAGCGACCGCACCAGCAGGTAGCCGAAGACGCCCGAGGTCTTGAGGTGCATGCCGACGTTGTACGCGTCCAGCCTGCCGTTCTTCTGCGCCCAACCGGTGAGGGCGCGGCCCATGGATGGCGGCAGCAGCGAGGCGAACTCCTCCACCCCGGGCTTGAGGAAGTCGATGACCACCACCGGCTCGCCGTCCTTGGCGCCGACTTCCCTGCGCACGCGCTCGAAGCGCGAGGCGCGGGTCTTGAGGTCGGCGACGCGGACGATGTCCTCGTAGCTCATCCAAAGGGCGAGGTGGCGCGCCGTTTCCGCGGCCAGCTTCTGGTCGCCCTCCAAAAACGGCTGCATGCGCTCGCGGTACAGCGCCGCGTAGGCCTCGCCCTGGTAGTCACGCAGCCGGCCCTCGCCCAGGTCCATGATTTCCCGGAGCTCCGAGGCACGCTGCACCGGCGCCGGCGGCTGCGGCGCAGCTTGGGCGCCCGCCGCGATCTCGAAGCCGGCGCTAAAGCCACGCAGGCTCGCCTCGGCGCCGCGCCCGCCGCCGCGGATCGCCTGCTCGCAGGCATCCCGTGGCAGGGGCAGATCCCCGCTGCCCGCCATGGCGCCGAAGAGGACGGCGTTGATCACGGTGCCGTTCTCCTGCGCCAGCCTGCGCATGTCGAACATCACCGCCCGCTTCGCCAGTTGCTTGCCGGCCGCGACCACCCGGTCGCTGTCGAAGCGACCGTCGCCCATCTGCATCTTCTCCACGGTGGCGTAGATGCGGTGGGTGGAGGCGACCAGCGTGGTGCGCTCCGGGTTGACGTAGCCGTTCTGCATCGCGCGCCCGGCCTCGACCAGTTCCGAGGCGACCATGATGTCAACGCTGCCGGGGCTGGGGGTGAGCGACAGCACCGGCGAGCGTCCGCCCAGCTCGGATTCGCGCGCAGGGAAGATCTCCAGGTAGTAGGTGGTGGCGCCGGTGCGCTGCGCGACGCCGGGAATCGAGGTGCTCTGCGCCGGATAGGCGCATTGCGCGGCGGCCTCGATCAGCCAGTCGGCCATGACGCCGCCGCCTTCGCCGCCCAGGGCCGCGATCAGAATCGTGATCGGTCGCTCCGGCAGGGTCATTTGAACAGGCTCCGCAGCCTGCCAAGGGCTTTGTCGAGCAGGCCGGGGTTCTGGACCACCTCGGCGCGGTAGAAGGACGGGCACAGCACCGCGGCGTGGGCGTTCTCGCCGCACAGGCCGCAGCCGACGCAGCCCTCGATCACGGTGGCCACCGGGTCGCGGCGCAGGGGGTCGGGATTGTCTTTCACCGTGAGGGTGGGGCAGCCCGAGAGCCGGATGCAGGAATGGTCCCCGGTGCAGGTGTCCTCGTCCACGCCGTACTTCACGCGCACATGGCGCTCGCCCTTGGCCAGCTTCTCGGCCACGACGGGGCGCAGCTTGCGCTGGCGCTCCAGCTGGCACTCGCCCTCGGCGATGATCACCTTCAGGCCCTTGTAGCCCGTGGTCATCGCCTCCTTGAGGACGCCGGCGACCTCGCCCACCCGGTAGTTGTCCACGGTCTTCACCCAGCCCACGCCCACGCCTTGCAGCGCGCGCTCGATCGCCATGTCGGCGGCCTTGGATTCGCTGTGCTGCGGGCTGGAGGGCAGCTCCTGCGTTCCGGTGGCCGAGCTGTAGCCGTTCTTCATGATCACCAGGATGCCGTCGTCCTTGTTGAACGCGGCGTTGGCGATGCTGGTGGTGAGGCCGTTGTGCCAGAAGCCGCCATCGCCCATGACGCTCACGGTGCGCCCGCCGAACACCGGGTTGACCGCGGAATTCGACGCCAGGCCCAGGCCGTAGCCGAGCACGGTGTTGCCGATGTTGAACGGCGGCAGGGACGAGAACAGGTGGCAGCCGATGTCGGCCGAAACATGTACCGGGCCGGTGGTGCGCTCGGCCACCTTCATCGCCGAGAACACCGGTCGTTCCGGGCAGCCGACGCAGAACCCCGGTGGCCGCGCCGGCGCCGGCGCGCCCAGCAGGTCCAGCGCCTTCGCCTTCAGGGACCGGATCGGTTCCAGTGCCCTGCCGGAATCCAGGAAACCCGCGATGCCGGCGAGCACGACCTCACCGGTGTATTCCCCCGCCATGGGGAGGGCGCCCTTGCCGGCGACGACGACGTCATTGGCCCCGGCGCGGCGCAGCGCGGCGAGGATGGCGTCCTCGATATAGGCGGGCTGGCCTTCCTCCACCACCAGCACGCGCTTCTTGCCGGCGCAGAAGTCGATGATCTCCTCCGGGAGCAGGGGATAGGTCACGTTCATGCAGTAGATGGGCACGCGGGAGGTGCCGAACGCGTCGGCGAGCCCCAACTGCTGCAGCGCCCGGATCACGGCGTTGTACAGCCCGCCCTGGCAGAGGATGCCGGTATCGGCCATGTCCCCCGGGAAGACCTCGTTCAGGCGGTGCTCGCGGATGAAGCGCACCGCCGCCGGCCAGCGCACCTCGACCTTGTGCTTCTCCTGCGCGTAGGTCGCAGGCGGCAGGCAGATGCGGGCGTAGTCGAAGTCCGGGTTCGCCATCACCTGCCGGCGGGATATCGCCGGAGCCCGGTTGGCCCGGGTGCGGAAGCTGCCGGTGACGTGGCAGGCGCGGATACGCAGCTGCAGCATCACCGGCGTGCTGGAGGCTTCCGACAGCTCGAAGCCCTGCTCCACGGCCTGAACGATCTTCGGCAGGTTGGGGCGGGGGTCGAGCAGCCACATCTGCGACTTCATGGCGAAGGCGTGGCTGCGCTCCTGGATGATGGAGGAGCCCTCGCCGTAGTCCTCCCCCAGCACCAGCAGCGCGCCGCCCTTGACGCCGGCCGAGGCGAGGTTGGACAGCGCATCCGAGGCGACGTTGGTGCCGACCGTGGACTTGAAGGCCACCGCGCCCCGCATCGGGTAGTTGATCGAGGCGCCCAGCATCGCCGCGGCGCCCGCCTCGTTGGCGTTGGTCTCGACGTGCACGCCCAGCTCGTCCAGGATGCCGCGCGCGTCGTTCAGCACGTCCATGACGTGCGACACCGGCGCGCCCTGGTAGCCGCCGACGTAGGACACGCCCGATTGCAAAAGGGCCTTGGTGACCGCGAGGATGCCTTCGCCGTGGAAGGTTTCCCCCTCGCCGAGTCTCAGCAGTTCCACTTCCTGCCTGAAGGACCGTTCCAAGGTTGTCCCCGTCCTCTCAGCCCACCAGGTTGGGCAGCCAGGTGGCCACCGGCGGCGCGAAGAACACCAGCACCAGCACCGCCAGGCTGATGAGCAGGAACGGGGTCACGGCGCGGAAGATGTGCATCATCGTCACCTGCGGCGGCGCGACGCCCTTCATCGTCATCAGCAGCAGCCCGTGCGGCGGCATGAGCAGGCCCAGCTGCATGCAGATGAGGAACATGACGCCGAACCAGACCAGGTCCACGCCCATCTGCTGCACGATCGGCATGAAGATCGGCAGGGTAATCATCATCATGCTCACCTGCTCGACGAAGATCCCCAGGAAGATCAGGAACAGCATCATACCCGCCACCACCGCCAGCGGCGGCAGCCCGAAGCTGGTGATGGCCTGCGCCAGGCCGTTGCTCGCGCCCGAGAAGGACAGGATCTGGGAGAAGGTGGTGGCACCGACGATGATGAACAGGATCATCCCGGAAATACCCGCGGTGCCGCGAAGGGCTTTGACCAGGTTGTCGAAGCTGAGCGCGCGGTAGAGCAGGGCGAGGAACAGCGTGGCGAAGGCGCCCAGCGCCGCGCACTCGGTCGGCGTCGCCCAGCCTGCGATCATCGCCCCCACCACGACCACGAAGATGGACACCAGCGGCAGCACGTACTGCAGGAAGGGCTGGAAGCGCCGCCAGCCGCGGTGCTCCTCGATGGCGCCCCTGGGGGCCAGCCCGGGGTCGAGCTTCACCCTCAGGACGATATAACCGACGAAGACCGCCGACAGGATCAGGCCGGGCACGATCCCGCCCACCAGCAGCTTGGAGATCGAGATCCCGGACAGGCTTCCCAGCAGTACCGTCAGCGCCGAGGGCGGGATCAGCATGTCCACCGCGCCGATGGCCATGATCGGGCCGGTGGCGAGCGTGGGGTGGTAGCCGCGCGCGAGCATCACCGGCAGCATCAGGCTGCCCAGCATCGCGGTGGTGGCGATGGTGGAGCCCGAGATGGCCGAGAACACGGTGCCGGCCACCACGGCAATGACCGCCAGGCGCCCCGGCACCTGCCGGATGAGGCGCTCGACGCCGTCGATCACCTTGACCGCCAGGCCGGTGTGGAACAGCACCTCGCCCATGAGGATGAAGAGCGGTATCGGCGTCAGCGCGAAGCTGGTGACGGAGGCCACGCTGTTGCGCGCCAGCTGCATCATGCCGGCCTCGCCGCCCAGGAAGATCGCCGCGCCGGCGAGGTTGATGGCGAGGAAGGCGAAGGCCACCGGCAGCCCGAGGAACATCAGGGCGGTCGAACCCCCGAGGAGGAGCCAGGCTGCGGCCTCCCAGGACACCGCGTGCTAGGCCGCGCTCACCGCGTCCGTGCGCGGGCCGCGTTCGCCCTGCCAGAGGCGGTGCATGCGGAACAGGATCTCGATCGCGAGCAGCAGGAACGCGGCCGGCAGCGGCGCGAGCAGCCACCATTCCGGGATCGCGATCACCTTGACCACCATGCCACCGATGGCCTGGCTGGAAAACACGGCTTTCAAGCCGTACCAGGCGATGGCGACGCAGCAGGCGAGCGCGATCAGGTCCACCACCCACTCGCAGGCCCAGGCGAGGCGCGCCGGCATGACGCGCAGCAGGACGTCCACCCGGATGTGCATGCCCTGGCGCAGCAGCCAGGGCGCGGTGAGCAGGGTGATCAGGTACAGCGCGTACTCGGTGACCTCGTTGGCCCAGGGCAGGCCCAGCATCCCCGGCGCGAGGCGCGCGTTGCGCAGCAGCACGTCGACGCAGATCACCGCCATCATCAGGAACAGCACCGCGCAGCCGGCGAGGGCGAGCCCCGCCAGCAGGCGGCCGTAGAGCCGCGACAGCCGGTCCATCAGCGGCTGAAGAGCTTCCTCATCTGCGGGCCGTAGACCGGGCTCGCCTTGATCATGCCCGCCCAGGCGACCTCGTAGGCCCGGTCATGGAACTGCCTGGCGGTGGCCGCATCGAAGCTGATCGCCTGGATGCCGGCGGCCTGCTGGCGCCGGGTTTCATCCTCGTTGTACTTCTTCCAGGAGTCGTTCTGCGCCTCGAACGCGACCGCCTGGCGAGAGAGGAAATCACGCTGCGCGGCCGTCAGGCCCTTCCACCTGTCCAGGTTCATCACCAGCGAAACCTCGGCGTTGTAGAAGCCCGGCTCGACGCGGTGGCGCGTCTTCTCGTGCCAGTTGAAGTCGAAGATGCCGTGGATCGGCCAGCCGTAGCCGTCGACCACGCCGCGCTCCAGGGCGGTGTAGACCTCCCCCGGCGCGGTCTGCACCACGGTGGCGCCCAGCGCCTGGAAGAATTCGCGGTACACCGGCGTGATGCGCAGCTTCAGGCCCGTGAAGTCGGGCTTCGCGACCGGCTTGGTGAGATAGGCGTGGAACGGCGTGTAGTCGACGATGCGGGCCAGGTACACCATGTTGGCCTTCTCGTTCCAGATCCGGTTGACGAGGTCGTGGCCGCCGTTCCTGCGCAGTTCGGTGGCCGGCAGCTGGGTCAGCTTGAGGGCGTCGGCCTCGGGCATGATGTTGGTGTAGAAGGCGCCGGTGGTGAGGCCGATGTCGACCACGCCGGTGCGCACCGCGTTGCCGACTTCGAACGGCGGCATCGCCTTGGGCCCGCCGATGAAGTTGAGCTGCAGGTTGCCCTTGCCTTCGGCGTTCAGCTTCTTCATGAAGCCGTCGAAGTTGCGCACGTACTGCGTGTTCTCGGCGAAGGAGCTGACCACGCGCAGGGTGACTTCCTGGGCCATGGCCGCTGCGGGAAGGAATGCAGCGAAGGCCGCAAGCGAACGGATGGAGCGCATGTTT
>VGIA01000029.1 GCA_016868105.1 Betaproteobacteria bacterium
AGGCCGCAGTAGAGGAGCACGGTGGCCGGGAAGCCGATCCAGGCGATGAGCGGCCCGGCGGCCAGCAGCCCCAGCGGCAGGCCCCAGACGCCGAGCATGCGGATACCCATCACCCGACCGCGCATGTCACTGCAACTGGGTTGCTCTAACCGAAAAAATCGAGCAGACTCTTATGTCCATTTTTGACTAAGGAGGGATGGGGACCATGAAAGCCTTATTTGGCCAAACCGCGCTGGCCTTCCTCCTCGGGGCCACCGTATTTTCGACACAAGCGCAGGATGGGTCTACGGGTCTGTTCGTCCAGAAGCGCTTCAGCGAGGCGCGCGATTACGCGGCGGGCCAGCGCGGTTTGGATGAACTGGGGATCCTCGGCTGGAGCGAGTTCATGCTCGAGAACTATGGCGCCGCGGAACAGGCGTTCCTCAGGCTCGCCAAGGTCTGGCCCAACGATTTCGACGCCATGCTCGGCCTCGCCTGGGTGAGACTCAAGACCGGCAAGCTCGATGAGGTGACGAAATATCTTGCCCGGGCGGAAAAGGGCGCTGAGAGCTGGCAGGGCTTCATGGTCGAGGACATCAAGGGCTGGCTGGCGATGAAGAAGGGCGACCTGGCCGCGGCCGAGGCGCACTTCACCAAGGAACTCGGCATGTCCTCCGCCGCCGGCAAGGCCGATCCCAATGTCGGCCTCGGCTGGGTGGCTTTCAATCGCGGCGACCTGGCCAAGGCCAAGGCCGCTTTCAGGGCCGGAATCGAGCGCGACCGCAAGTGCTTCTTCTGCCGCGACGGCCTGGCGCGCATTGCCCTGGTCGAGAACGATGCGCGCGAGGCGCTGCGCCAGATCACCGAGGGCATCGCGATCACTGCCGACAGCTCGGGACTTAACGCCATGCTGGCGCCGACCCTGATCGCCATCAATGACCTCGAACTGAGTCTGCGCACCTATGGCGATTTGCTACGCCGCTATCCGAAGACCGCCGCCTACCGCGTCGGCTACGGCTATTCCTTGCTCGCCCAAGGCAAGGTGGCGGAGGCGGAAGCCGAGTTTCAACAGGTGTTGCGCAACAGTAAGGGGGATCCCGGCGCGCTCGCCGGACTCGCCGATCTGCAGGTGTACAAGACCGCGATCGTCAAGGAGGCCTGGGCGGCCTATTACAAAGGGGATTACGCGGACGCGCTGAAGCTCTTCGAGGCGCGCCGTTCCGATGCCGCGGCGAAGAAGAATCCGTCCGCCGAAGATGGACGCGGCTGGACACTGCTCGCGTTGGAACGGCCACGCGAAGCACGCGACGCATTCCTTGCGGCGCTGGCGATCGACACCCGCTTTCATTTTTCCACCAGCGGCCGCATTGTCGCCGAAGGTCAGTTGCTCACCGGTTATCGCAAGGCCTGGAGCTTGATCGACCTGCAGCGCTTCGACGAAGCCGTGGCGCTGCTTGTCAAGATGCGTGGCGAGACGCCGCCCGACCTGGTTTGGCTGATCGACGACGCCGTGGCCTGGATCGCCTATTACCGCAAGGATTACGATGGCGCCGAGAAAGCCTTTGGCGCGATCCTGGCCGCAAACAAGGACGCCTATCTGTCGCGCGGCGGTCTTGGCTGGGTAGCAATGCAGCGCAAGGACTACCGCAAGGGCGCCAGTTTGATCCGCGAAGCCTTGCTGCAGAACCCCTACCAAGTGCTGTCGGCGTATTCCCGTGCGGCCGAAACGCTTACTGACGCTGGCCAGTTCCACGATGCGCGTGAAATCCTCACCCTCGCCGAACGCATCTACCCCTATTCGGCCGACTCGCATTACCTGATGGCGCGTGTCAAGTCCGGCCTCAACGACGACGCCGGGGCGGGCCTGAGCCTGGCGCGCGCCGCGGAATTGGCTCCGCTCTACATCGAGCCCGCGTTCGACAAGCTCAAGCTCTCGCCCAACGGCCGCCAGCCGGCACTGCTCTCGCTCGCCTGGGGGCTCTACTACGCGGGTGCCGCGCAGGCCGCCGTGCCGCGCTTCCAGCAGTACGCGGCCGCGGGCGGAAGTGCCACCAGCGGTTCCACGGGCCTGGGCTGGGCGTTGCTGGCGACCAAGAAGCCCGCCGAAGCGGCGCAAGCGTTTCAGGCGGCGCTCGCCAAGGGCAGCAGTGCGGATGCCCATTCCGGCCTTGGCTGGGCGGCCCTGGCGGGCAACGACTACAGCGCCGCGGAAAAAAGTTTCAAGGCTGCGCTCAAAGTCACGCCCTTCTACGCCTCGGCGCAATCCGGCCTCGCCACCGTGCAGTACCAGAAGACCCTGCCGCTCAAGGAAGGCTGGGAGGCCTACTACAAGGGGGATTACAAGCGTGCGCTGGCGGCCTTCCAGGCCAAGGCCGGCGAAGCCGCGGCGGCTGGCAGCGCTGCCGCCGACGATGGCCGCGGCTGGACCCTGATGGCAATGGGCGACGTCAAGGCAGCCGCGGCCGCCTTCGCCGCCGCGCTCAGGATCGACCCGGACTACTACTCGGCGCAGAGCGGCCAGATTGCTGCGCGGCGCTCCGACCTGGTGCACTACGGCCAGGCCTGGGACCGGATGGAGCGTGGTCTCTTCGATGAAGCACGAACGCTGTTCGAGCGGGCGGGTGGCGAAATTCCGGCGGAACTGCGTTGGCTGGTCGACGACGGTCTGGCCTGGCTCAGCTATTACCGCAAGGACTACGAGGGCGCGGAGAAAGCCTTCCGGGCGGTAATCGCCGCCACGCCCGGGGCCTACCTGTCGCACCGTGGTCTCGGGAACGTACTGGCCGAGCGCAAGCAGTATCCCGAGGCCGCCAAGTCGCTGCTGGCTTCGTTCAACCTTGCACCCTATCAGGGTGTCGGCACCTACACGCTGCCGAGCTTAAAAATGATCGATGGCGGTGCCGCCGCGCCGGCGCGCGAGGTCCTGCAACTCGGCGAGCGCGTGTATCCATATTCCGCCGACATCCAGTGGCTGCTGGCGCGCGCCTATGCAGGCGCCGGCGATGAGGCCAGGGCCGGGGAGAAGGCCGCCGCGGCGGCCGCGCTGGCGCCGCTCTACGTCGAACCGGTGTTCGACAAGCTCAAGCTCGGCGCGGCGGCATTGCGCAGTGCTTTGGCCAATCTAGGTTGGGGCCACTACTTCGCCGGCGACCACGCCAAGGCGCTGAAGCGTTTCGAGGAAGCGACCAAGGCCGGCAGCAGCGATCCCAATGTCGCCCGCGGCACCGCCTTCGCGCTGTTCCGCCAGGGCAAGCTGCGCGAGGCCGTACCTTTGCTCGAGGAGGCGGCGAAGCAGGAGCCCAAGCCCTTGCTGCCGGTCGTTGAGATCGTGCCGATTCCGGGCACCGAGCAGTATTGGACCATCGAGTACACGGCCGGCAGCACACTGGCCTGGGCCTACTACAAGCTTGGCGACGGCGCACGCGCCGACGCCTTGTTCGCGGCGGCGTTGGCGGCCAATCCGTTCTCGATCGATGCGCTGACCGGGCGCGGCTATGTCAAGTTGCTGCTCAAGGACCTCGCCGCGGCGCGGGCGCTGTTCGAGCAGGCACTGAAGATCTCGCCCGCCTATCCGGACGCTCGCAATGGTCTGGCGGCGGCGAAGTCTTGAGCACACGCCACCAGGTCCTGCGCCTGCGTGTGCAGATCCGCGCCGAGGCCGACGATGAGGGCGATGGTGGCTTTCTCTTCAACAAGCAGACCGCCGCGATCTGCGCCTGCAACGGCACCGCGTGGACCGTGGTGCAAAGGCTGCGCCGCGGCGGCGAGGCCGACGATTTCGCCGTGGCCCTGGTTGCCGCCTACGACGTCACGGCGGCCCAGGCGCGCAAGGACGTGCTGGCCCTGATCAAGGAGCTGCGCTCGCTGGACATGCTTGAGGCGCGTTGATGGCGCAACGGCGACGCGTGGCCATGACCGGTTTTGCCGGTCTGGATAATCCCGAACCGGGGCTGGCCGCGGCGCGCGCGCTGCGCGCACACTGGAAGCGCGGCCTGGACATCGAAGCGCTGGTCTACGCTCCCTGGTCCACCGGCGGCTGGACCCCGGGCGTGGCCGATCGGCTACATCTGATCCCGCCGCTCGCCCATGGCGAGCTGCCGCTACTGCAGCGCCTGCTGGCCATCCATCGCCGCCATCCGCTGGATGCGCTGATTCCCTGCCTTGACCTTGAGGTGCCGGTGTATTCGCGGCTGGCGACGCGGTTGGCGCGCGCCGGCATCCGCACGCTGTTGCCGCAACCCGAGGACATTGCCGCGGTGACCAAGGTCAACCTCCACGGCTTCTGTTATGCGAACCAGATTCTGACTCCGCATACGGTCTATGTCAGCGACCTTGCAGCCGTGCCCCTGCACGCCGATCTGCTCGGCTACCCGCTGTGGGTCAAGGGCACGGTGGCCGGCGCCAAAAAGGTCTATAACCGCGAGCAGGCCGTCTTCGAAGCCGAACCGCTCGCGGCGCGCTGGGGCGGCGGCGTGCTGCTGCAGGAGGCCATCGAGGGCAGCGAGCACCTGGCGGCCATGGTTGCCCGCGAGGATGGCAGTTGCCTGGCCATGGCGACCGCGCGCAAGCTGTACTGCAACGAGCGCGGCAAGGGCGTGATCGGTGCCATCGTCGACGATCCTGGTCTGCACAAGCTGGCGCTGCAAATACTGCCCAAGCTGCATTGGCGCGGTCCGCACGAACTCGAGTTCGTGCGTGCGGCCAAAAGCGGCCTCTACTATCTGCTCGAAATCAACTGCCGCCTTCCCTCGTGGATCTATCTCAGCGAATTCGCCGGCGCCAATCTGCCTGCGGCGCTGCTCGCCGAAATCCTCGCCCCGGGACGGCGCGCCCTGCGTGCGCCGCGGGTCGGCGCGATGTATGCGCGCGATGTCGAGGAGTTCACCGTCCCGGTCGCTGCGCTGACCGAACTCAAGCGCAGCGGCGAGGCCGCGGTGCCGGTATCGATGCCGCGTCGTACCTGCCGCGGCGACCTCGCCGTCGCCGTCAGCGGCATCACGTCCCTTGAACTCACCCAGCCCGGACTCGGCGTTGCCCGCTGCCTGCGCCGCGCACCCGAGGTCAGCCGTGTCATCGGCTTGGCCTACACGCCGAACGACACCGGTCTGTTTCGCAGCGCCGACTTCGACGTCTGCAGCCGCCTGCCACTACCGGGAGACGATGCCGACAGCACGGCCCAGGACGAAGCGACGTTCGACGCCTTGCTGCGCGTCAAGCAGCGTCACGGCCTCGATGTGGTGATCCCCAACCTCGATCTCGAAATCGCCCGCTTCCGCCGTCTCGCCCCTGAACTTGACCGTGTCGGCATCCGCAGCCTGTTGCCGGACGCCGCCGCGCGGCAGAAGCTGAGCAAGCTGGGGCTGAGCCACTTGGCTGCCGGCAAGCGCCTGGGCGGGCTCGGGTTTCCGGAAACCGCGGTCGTGCGCAGCAAACGTGACCTCGAACAGGTCTGGAAGCGCTTCGGTGCGCCGATGGTGTTGAAGGGCCTCGAGGCCCGCGCGACCCGGGTCTACAGCCGCGACCAGGCCCTGACCATCTGGTCGCGCTTTCGCGAGGACGGCGAGAAGGTGATGCTGGCGCAGCCGCTGCTGTATGGCGAGGAGTACGGTGTCAGCCTGGTCTGCGACCGCCGTGGCCGCATGATCGACGCCTTGCCCTTGAAGAAGCTGGTGATGTGCGAGCGCGGCAAGACCTGGGGCGCGCTGGCGACGCCGCTGCCGCTGCTGCTGGACCAGCTCGCTGAACTGCTGGGCCGCATCGGCTGGCGTGGACCGGCCGATGTCGAACTGATCCGTGACAGCCTCACCGATCGCATGGAGCTGATCGAAATCAATCCGCGTTTCCCGGCCTGGATCGGCTATGCTGCACTGATCGAGGTCAATCTGCCGCGCGATCTGGTGCTCGCCGCCGTCGATCGCCCGGCCGCGGCACCGGCGAGTTGGCGCACGGATTTCGGTGGTCTGGTGTTCATGCGCACGGCCGAGGAGATTCCGGCAGCGGCGAGCCGCATGGCCGTATTCGTCAATCGAGGGGAGCTCGTGAATGGCCGTCGCTAGGAAGAAGCCGTACGAAGCGCCGCGCATCGAGTTGCTCTCGACGCTGGGCACGCAGAAGCATCGCACGCTGGACATTGCTACCGCCGAGGCGGAGATGGTCGATGTCGGCGATGTCGGCGCCCTGCTCGCCGAATTCGGCTCGCCGCTGTTCGTCGCCTCCGAACAGGCCTTGCGCGCCCAGTACCGGGCGTTTCGGGACACCTTCACGGCACCCGGCGCGGACACCGTGGTCGCCTATTCCTACAAGACCAACTACCTGCCGGCGGTGTGCGCCATCCTGCATCAGGAGGGTGCCTGGGCCGAGGTCGTCTCCGGCGTGGAGTACGAGCTGGCCCGCTCGCTCGGCGTGCCCGGCGAACACATCATCTTTAACGGGCCGTACAAGCGCCTCGAAGAGCTGGAACGCGCGGTGGTCGAGGGGGCCCAGATCTACCTCGACGGGTTCGACGAGCTCGACGCTCTGGCGGCGCTTACCCAGCGCATGCGGCGGACCGCGCACGTCGGTCTGCGCATCAACTTCCAGCATGGCCGCCAGTCGTGGACCAAGTTCGGCTTCAATGCCGACAACGGCGATGCGGTCGAGGCCCTGCGGCGCGTGCGCAAGGCCGGTGCGCGCATGGAACTGCGTGGCTTGCACAACCATTCCGGCACCTTCCAGATCGATCCCGAGATCTATGCCCGCGCCACGCAGACGCTGTGTGCCGTGGCGCGTAAGGCGCGCGAGCTGGGGATGGCGCCGACCATGATCGATCTCGGTGGTGGCTATCCGTCGCACAACCGGCTGAAGCAGGCCTTCGAGCCGAGCGACGGCAGCTATGTGCCGGGCCAGCATCTGGCCCCCTTTGCCGAGGCCATCGTCGGCGCGCTGGGGCGCTCGCGCAAGGCCTTCGGCGAGCGGCCGACTCTGGTGCTCGAGCCGGGGCGGGCGGTCGTCGATGGGGCGATGCGCCTGGCCTGCAGCGTGGTCGCGCGCAAGCGCATCGCCGGACAGGGCGATGCCGTGATCGTCGATGCCGGGGTCAATCTGCTGCCCACCGCGTATTGGTACGACCACCGCGTCGATGCCGTCGGCGTCGAAGATGCCGGCGCGGCCGGGACCGCGCCGGTGGCTATCTACGGCCCGCTGTGCATGCAGATCGACATCCTGCGCGAACGCACGATCCTGCCGCCGATGGCAATCGGCGCGCCGCTGGTGGTGTCGAATGTCGGCGCCTATTGCCTGACCCAGTCGATGCAGTTCATCCAGCCGCGGCCGGCGGTGGTGCTGGTCGACGCTAAGGGCAAGGCCGAGCTGATCCGGCGGCGCGAGACCATGCAGGACATCTTCGCTCTGGACCGCGTGCCGGCGCGCCTGCAGCCGCGCGCAGGAAAGCGCTGAAGACCTTGGATGCGCGCGGCGGCGCCCTCCTCGCGCATCTGGCGGCGATGCTGCGCGCGCTGGCCCAGGTCGGCTTCCTCAATAAGCCGCTGCAAGGTGCCCTGCTGCTTGCCGGCCTCGCCGTGATCTCGCCCTGGAGCGCTGCCGGCGCGTTGCTCGGTGCCGCACTGGCGGTACTGCTCGGGCGCGTCGTTTTCGCCCAGTCCGAGATCGAGTGGGCCGCCGGTCTGGGCGCCTACGATGCGGCGCTGCTCGGCCTGTTCTGGGCCGCGCCGCTGTCGCGCGGCGGCGCGCCGGCCTGGCTGTTCGCCCTGGCGCTGATCGCCTGTCTGGGCCTGCGCCGCCCCTTGCGGCGGCTGGCGTTGGTGCTCGGCCTGCCGCCGCTGGCCCCGGCCGCGCTGCTGGTGACCTGGATCTCGATCGGTGTCTTCGCTGCTTTCGGCGCGAACTTCTGGGAATTTGCGCGACCGCCGTCGCCGAGTGCAGAGGAACTTGCTCTGGGGGCGGCCTTGATCGTCGTCGCGATGCTGCTGAAAAACCTGCGGGCAACGCTTGCGGCCTTGCTTGCCGCCGCTGCGGCGGCGCTCGCGGCTGCGGCACTCGGGCGCGATCCGCTGAGTCTGGATACAGCCGGGCTGTGGGCCTTCACGGTCGCTCCGGCGCTGTTCGGCGGCGTCGCGACGCTGCTGCCGCACAGCCGCCTGGGCTGGCAGGTCGGTCTGGTCGCCGCGCTAATCGCTGCCGCGCTCTGGGCGGTCTGGCCGCTGGCCACCCTGATGCAGGGGCTGGCGCCCTTGATGGCGCCCTTTTTCCTCGGCCTCTGGTTCTCCGTGGTGGTCGTGCTCGGGCGCGAACGTGCCCTGTACCTGGACCCGGAATTGCATCAGGCGGCGCGACTGATCATCGCCGCGCGGGGCGCTGGCGGGACATTGGCGCTGACCGGTGCCGGCATGAGCACGGCCTCCGGGATTGCCGACTACACGGCCGGCGCCTGGCTCGACCCCGGGGTGCCGCTGGCGAGCTATGGCTACAATGCCTTCATCGGCGATGCCGGGTCGCGCAGCCTGTACTGGGATGCCTGTGCGCGTTTCCGCGACGCCAGCGACCGCGCCCAGCCGAATCCGGCCCACCACGCCCTCGCCGGGCTACGCGCGGCAGGCTGGGTCCGCGCGGTGGTGACGCAGAATGTCGATGGCCTGGACCGTCGCGCCGGAGTCGCCGATCTGGTCGAGTTGCACGGGCACATCGACGCGGTGCATTGCCTGCTCTGCGGCCAGCCGGCCCCCTGGCCGGAGGCCGGCGCGTGGTGGCGACAGGTCGCGTTGTGCGGCGGCTGCGGCGGCTTGCTCAAGCCGGCGGTGATTGCTTTCGGCGAGGGCTTGCCGCCGGATGCCTGGCGGCGCGCCGACTCCGCGGCTACGGCCTGTGCCGCGGTGCTGGTGGTCGGTACCCAACTGGCGGTGAGTTCCGCGGCCAACCTGGTCGCCCGCGCACGCGCCCATGGCGCCCACTGTATCTTCGTCTCCACCGGGGTGATCGCGCTGCCGGTGTATGCCGGCGATCGTATCCTCGCATTACCGGCCGAACGTGCACTGCCGGCCCTGGCACGCTACCTCGGCGTCGCGACGGCGGGCACCCGATGAGCCTGGCACCGCTCACCGAGGCGGCGGTGGCCACCGAGATCGCGCGCTGCGTCGAGTTTCTCCGTGCCGGCCTGGCCGACACGCGCGGCGCCGTATTGGGCTTGTCCGGCGGCATCGACTCCGATGTCGTTGCGCGCCTGCTGCGGCGTGCCGTGGCGCCGCAGCGGATCAAATGCTTTACCGTGATCCAGGCCGACATGGAGGACCGCCACCTGCGCCAGGCACGCGAACTGGCCGCGGAACTCGATCTCTGCCTGGTCGAACTGCCGCTCGCCGGCTGGGCCTGGGGCCTGATCGACGCGCTGGCCGTCGCCGACCCGCAGGAGGGCTTCAGTACCGCGGCCTTTCTCGATGTCGGTCGGGCGAAGAATTCCCTGCGCGGCACAATCTATTCGACTTATCACGACCGCGGTTATATCACCATCGGTACCTCCAACCGCACCGAGCTCGAGTGCGGTTTCTTCGTCCGCTTCGGCGATGGCCAGTGGCATCTCGGGCCGATCGCCCATCTCTACAAGACCTACGTGTTCCAGCTTGCCGCGGCGCTTGGCAGCCGCCCCGAGGTGATCGCGCAGCCACCCTCGGCCGGCTATTGGCAGGGACAGAGCGATCTCGAGGACCTTGGTTTCTGGCTCGTGCATGGCGCGCCGATCGGCGCCCAGCGCGGCTTTACCGCCGGCGAGATCGCTGCCGCCGCGGCCTACGCCGCCGATCTGGACTATCCGCGTCTGGATGCTGCGCTGGCCCGGCTTGCCGCCGGCGAACGCGATCTGGCGCGGCTTGCCGCAGCCAGCGGTTTGCGCATCGACACCGCCACCCGCCTCGGCCTGCTGGTCGCCGCGGCACGTTGGGGCAAGGGACGCCCGGCCGGCGTTACCCTGTCGCCGTTGCCGGATTGAAATCACCGTGGGGAGTTCGTCCATGTCACCGTCCTTCGTGCTGCATCCGCCGCTTTACGCCGACGTCCTGACCTATACCTGGTTCATGGCCGATCCCGAGGTCACCGTCTGGCTCGACGACCGCTGCCAGCGCCCGGTCCTGTTCCACCACGCGCTCGCCTTCGTGCTCGGCGAGGCCTGGTGCCGGCTGGCGATCAAATGCGAGGGCCGATTCGTCGGCCTCTGCGGCCTCGAAGACTACGACCCGGCGAACGCCCGTGCGCACTTCTTCATCGTCCTCGGCGACCGCGCGCTTTGGTCGCGCGGTCTTGGCACCGCGGTGACCCAAGCGCTGCTGACCATCGGTTTTCGCGACCTCGGACTGCGCCGCATCGACTCCAACCTGCTGGCACCGAACCACGCATCGCGGCGCCTGCATGCGCGCGTCGGCTTCGTCGAGGAAGGCTGCCAGCGTCAGGTGGCATGGCGCCGCGGCGCCTGGGTCGATCGGATTCTGCTCGGCCTGCTGCGCGAGGACTGGTTGCGCCAGGGCGCCGCGTCAGCCGGATAGGGCGTCTCCCCGGCCGCTGGCGCACCTGGGCCACCCGCAGCATTCCCGCGCAGGCGGCGACGAAACCCAAGTCATCCAAGAAGGTAAAGAAACCATGACCGACCCCTGGCAAGTCACGCAGCTGCAGATCGACCGGCGCATCTACGACCCCCACGACGAGTACGGCGACGGCGGCATGGACCGGCGCGAGTTCCTGAGGCGCTCGACGCCGGTGGTGGCCGGCGGCCTCGCCTTGGCGCAGGCGCCGCTGCCGCGCTATGCGCAGGCGCAGACGGTCTGCTTCTCGGCCCCCCTTGCCTGATGGCCGGCCTGTACTACGAGGAATTCACCATCGGGATGGAGTTCCGCCACCCGCTCACCCGCACGGTGACGGAGATGGACAACATCCTGTTCTGCGCCATGACGCACAATCCGCAGCCGCTGCACCTGGACGAGGAGTTCTCCAAGGCTACCCAGTACGGCCAGCGCATCGTCAACAGCCTGTTCACGCTGGGCCTGGTGATCGGCGTCAGCGTGGCCGACACCACGCTGGGCACGACGCTGGGCAACCTGGGCATGACCGACATCCGCTTCAGGAACCCGGTGTTCCACGGCGACACCATCCGCGTGCTGACGCGCATCAAGGACAAGCGCCCGAGCCAGTCGCGGCCCGGCGAGGGCATCGTGACCTTCGAGCACTTCGGCTACAACCAGCGCCACCAGGAGGTCTGCTACGTCATGCGCACCGGCCTGATGAAGATGAAGCCTGCGTGACAAGGTCGATCCGATGACGCGGTCCATTCTCTTTGTCCCGGGCGACAGCCCGCGCAAGTTCGAGCTCGCGGCGGCGGGCGAGGCCGATGCGCTGGTGCTCGACCTGGAGGATTCCGTCGCCCCCGAGGCCAAGGCGGCGGCGCGCGGCACGGTGCGGGCAATGCTGGCAAAGGGCGCCGCGGGCAAGCCGCTCTGGGTGCGCGTCAACCCGCTCGACTCTGGCCTGGCCGAGGCCGACCTTGCCGCGGTGATCGGCGGCCGGCCCTATGGCGTGTTGCTGCCCAAGTCGCGCGGCGGCGAGGACGTGAGGCGCCTCGCCGCGCTGCTCGACCGGCAAGAGGCTTCGGCGGGCGTAACCCTGGGCGCGACGCAGGTCCTGCCGATCGCCACCGAGCTGGGTGCGGCGATGTTCGGCCTGGGCACCTATGCCGGCTCCAGTCCGCGCCTGTGGGGCCTCACCTGGGGCGCGGAGGACCTGGCCGCGGACCTGGGCACGCTGGTCAATCGCGTCGATGGCCAATACACCGAACCGTTCCGCGTCGCGAGATCGCTGTGCCTCTTCGGCGCCGCGGCGGCCGGGGTGCGCGCCATCGACACAGTGTGCGTGGACCTCGAGAACGACGCGGTCGTCGCCGCGGAATCCCTGGAGGCGCGCCGGGACGGTTTCACCGGCAAGATGGCGATCCACCCCAGGCACATCGGCGCGATCAACGCCGCGTTCACGCCCTCGGCGGCGGAGCGGGAATGGGCGCGGAAGATCGTGGCCGCGTTCGAGGCCAACCCGAACCTCGGCACCTTCCGCCTGGAGGGCAGGATGATCGACCGGCCGCACCTGCGCGCGGCGCGGCGGGTGCTGGGCGAGGGCTAGGCGCCCGGGATGCGACGCGCAGTCCCCGGCTGCTGCCGGATTGTAGAATCCTTGCATGGATCATCTCGCCGGAGTCGCGCAGTTCAAGCTGGGCATGCGCGCGCTGGCGGGCGCGGTGAGCCTCGTCACCTGCAGCCACGCCGGCCATCGCTACGGCATGACCGCCACCGCGGTGTGCTCGGCCGCCGCCGAGCCGCCCACGGTGCTTGCCTGCATCAACCGCAGCACCACCACCAACCGCGCGATCGCGAAGAGCGGGGTGTTCTGCGTCAACGTGCTGCGCCACGAGGATCGCGAGCTCCCGGGCCTGTTCAGCGGCACGCACAAAGGCGAAGGGCGCTTTCGCCAAGGCGAGTGGACGCGCCTGTGGAGCGGCTCGCCGGTGCTCTCCAGCGCGCTGGTGTCCTTCGATTGCCGGGTCGCGAACCGGCTGCAGCACGGCACCCATAGCGTGTTCCTGGGCGAAGTGATGGCGCTGCACCTGGGCAGGAAGGGCAAGGCGCTGCTGTACGCCGACGGCCAGTACGCCAAGCTCGCCTCGCTCGCGCACGGCGAGCCGCTGCCCGAAGGCCTGGACTACTGGGGCGAATAGATGGCGCCGCCGGACTACGCGCCGCCGCGCTCGCTGTGGGCGCTCTACCTCGGCTTTCTCTCCATCGGCGCGCGCTCCTTCGGCGGCGTGCTGCCCTGGGCGCACCGCGTGCTGGTGGAGGAGAAGCGCTGGATCGTGCCGGCGGACTTCGCGCAGGTGCTGGCGCTGTGCCAGTTCCTTCCCGGCCCCAACGTCGGCAACGTCTCGGTGGTGCTGGGGCGGCGCTGGTTCGGCGCCCGCGGCGCGGTGGTCGCGTTCCTCGGCCTGATGGCGTTGCCGCTGGCCTGGGTGTTCGCGCTCGCGCTGCTCTACGCCGGCTACGCCGCCGATCCCGCGGTGAGGGCAGTGGTGACCGGCGCCGGCATCGCGGGCGGGGGCCTGTTCATCGGCACCGCGCTCAAGCTCGCGCGACCGATCGCGCGCCGGCCCTGGGGCGTCGCCATCGGCATCGCCTGCTTTGCGGCGCTCGCCATCGGCCGGGTGTCGCTGTTCGCCGTGCTGCCGGTGGCGCTGGCGCTGGGCTGGCTGGCGGCACGCTCGGGCCGGCTCTGACAGGGTCGCCTTGATGCCCACCCTGCTCGAGATCGCGCTCTACTTCATCCTGCTGTCGCTGGTGTCGGTCGGCGGCATCCCGTCTGTCATGCCCGAGATGCAGCGCATCGTGGTGGAGGTGAAGGGCTGGATGGACCCTGCGGCGTTCACGCAGATGTTCGCCGTGGCCCAGGCCGCCCCCGGCCCGAACGTGCTGGTGACCGCGCTGATCGGCTGGAAGAGCGCAGGTATCGCCGCCGGCCTGGTCGCGCTCGCCGCCTTCTGCGCGCCCGCCGCCGCGCTCACCTACTGGGTGGGCGGGTACTGGGACCGCATGCGCGAGGCGCCCTGGCGCAAGGTGTTCCAGCGCACGCTGATCCCGGTCACCGTGGGCTTCGTCGCCGCCGGCGGCTACGTGCTCGCCACGCCGCTCGGGCTGGACTGGCGCGGGGTGTTGATCGCGGGAGTTTGCGCGCTGACGCTGTTCCTCACCAGACTGAACCCGCTGTGGCTGCTCGCCGGGGGCGGGGTGCTGGGGTATTTTCTCTACCAATAGCGAGTCGTCGATGTCCGGACTGGTCTATGCGCTAAACCTCCTCAACCTCGCCAACCTGCATCCGCAGCGCGAGAAGGGCGCCAGCGACCACCTCCGGCATCTGTTCGATAAGCCTGATCACCTGCGGCGCATCCTCAAGTCCTAGCCGGCGATTGCGGCGCCGGCCTTCAGACGCCGCACCTGAGCCATCGCATCTGCTTGAGTTCTTGGTATAATTCGCCCCCGCCGCGCCCGTAGCTCAGTTGGATAGAGTACTTGGCTACGAACCAAGGGGTCGTGGGTTCAAATCCTGCCGGGCGCGCCAAAAAACAAACGGTTAGGTGATTCTCGCCTAGCCGTTTTTCATTTGCATGGGGACTTCGTGGGGACTTTCTCTCCCGGGTCGAGCTCGCAGAGGTAGCTCCTGCGCCAGATGCCCGCGGACCCCATGCTAGACTGAATTTCAAGCGGCTCCACCAGCCGCGATCGCCATGAATGAATGACAGGAGAAGACGATGAAGCTCGCACACATGGCCGGCCTTGCCGCATTAGCGGCCTCAGCGCCGGCGTTCGCTCAGATCACGCTCAATGCCAGTTCCTGGGTACCGCCCGCGCATCCGATCACCGCGACGATGCTGGTGCCGCTTTGCCAGGACATCGAGAAGGCCACCTCGGGTCGCGTGAAATGCAACGTCCTGCCCAAGCCGCCGGTCGGGGCGGTGCAGACATTCGACGCGGTGCGCGACGGGCTGACGGACCTGTCGTACACGGTGCACGGCTACACGCCGGGCCGCTTCACGCTGCCCGACGCCGTGGAGTTCCCCTTCATGGCGGACACCTCGGCGGTGATGTCCGTCGCCTACCAGCGCGTGCACGAGCGCATGCTGGCGACGGCCGACGAGCACAAGGGCGTGGTGCCGCTCGCGATGATGACGCACGGCCCCGGCCAGATCTACCACGCGAACAAGCCGATCGGCTCGCTCGCCGACCTGAAGGGCCAGAAAATCCGCGTCGGCGGCGGCCTGATCAACGACATCACCAAGTCGCTCGGCGCGGTGCCGCTGCTGCGTCCGGCGCCGGAGGTGTTCGAGATCCTCAAAACCGGCGTGGCCGACGGCGTGTTCTTCCCCAAGGAGTCGGTGGGCTCGTTCCGCCTGACGCCGGTGCTCAAGCACGCGACCCTTGTTCCGGGCGGCCTGTATAACGTCAGCTTCGTCTGGATGGTGAACCCGGCGCGCTGGAACGCGATCCCAGAGGCCGACCGCAGGCTCATCCAGCCGTTGCTGGGCGAGGCGCTCGCGCTGCGCTCGGGCCGGGCCTGGGATGCGGCCGACGAGCGCGGCGTGCAGGCGATGCGCGAAGCCGGCCTCCAGATCCAGACCGCGAGCCCGGCTTTCGTCGAGGAGATCCGCAAGGCCACCGGACCCCACGAGCAGGCCTGGATCGGCCGCGCCAAGGCGAAGAACGTCGACGGCGCGGCGGTGATGGCCGCGTTGCGCGCCGAAATCAAGAGGCTCCAGTAAGCCGCGGGCGCAGGGGCGCCTGCGCCCCAGCCACCCGCGCGGGGTCTCCGGCGCATGCGCCCGCTCGACGCTTTCGACCGCGTCCTTGAGAGCGCGCTCGGCGCGGCGGCGGCGCTGACGCTCGCGGCCATGATGGCGCTCACCTGCGTCGACGTCGTCGGCCGCTACCTCTTCACGCGGCCGATTCCCGGCGCCCTCGAGATCGTCGAGATCATGATGGGACTGATCATCTTCACCGCCCTGCCGCTGGTGACCATGCGCGAGGAACACGTCACCGTCGATCTGCTCGACGCCCTCACGCCCGACTGGCTGCTGCGCGTGCAGCACGTCGCGTCCTCGCTCCTCGGCGCGGGCGTGGCCGGCGTGCTCGCCTGGCAGCTGTTCCTGCGCGCCGCGCGCATGCTGGGCTACGGCGACACCACCGCGGTGCTCAAGATCACGCTGCACCCGCTCACCTTCGCCATGGCCTCGATGATGGCCCTTACCGCGCTCGCCTTCCTCGCGCGCGCGCTGCGGCCGCCCACGCGCCGCGTGAGGAAGGACTGAGTGGCCGAGGCGATCGCCGGCTTCGCCGCGTTCCTGCTGCTCGCGCTGCTGCGCATCCCGCTGTGGGTGTCGATGCTCCTGGTCGGCTTCGCCGGCTTCGCCTACAAGATCCACCTCAACGCGGCGCTGTCCATGTTGGGGCAGCTCGCCTACGAGACCAGCATGTCCTACGCGCTGTCGGTGATCCCGCTGTTCGTGCTGATGGGCAACCTGGTGACGCGCGCCCGGCTCTCCGAGGAACTCTACGACGCCGCGCACGCCTTCTTCGGCCACCTGCGCGGCGGGCTGGCGATGGCCACCATCGTGGCCTGCGCGGGCTTCTCGGCCATCTGCGGCTCGAGCCTCGCCACCGCCGCCACCATGGGCAAGGTCGCCTACCCCTCGATGAAGCGCTTCGGCTACAAGGACACGCTCGCCTCGGGCTCGATCGCCGCCGGCGGCACGCTCGGGATCCTCATCCCGCCCTCGGTGCTGCTGGTCATCTACGGCATCCTCACCCAGGAGAACATCGGCCAGCTCTTCGCCGCCGGCATCCTGCCCGGCATCGTGGCGACGATTTGCTACCTGGGCGCCGTGGTCTATGTCGTGCGCCGCGACCCGGACGCCGGCCCGCCGGGCAAGCGCCAGAACTGGGGCCAGCGCCTGCGCGCGCTGTCCCATGTCTGGGGCGTGCTGCTCCTGTTCGGCCTGGTGATGGGGGGACTGTACGGCGGCATCGCCACCCCGACCGAGTGCGCGGGCATCGGCGCGGGCGGCGCGTTGCTGTTCGCGCTCGCCCGCCACGGTCTGTCCTGGCGCATCCTCGGCGAGGTGCTGGTCGAGTCCGCGCGCACCACCGCGATGATCTTCGCCATCCTCATCGGCGCGCTGATCTTCGCCAATTTCATCAACCTCACCGGCATGCCCAATGCCCTGCGCGACTTCGTCGCCGGCTCGGGCTTCTCGCCGGCCCTGGTGATCGTCGCCATCCTCGCCATCTACATGCTGCTGGGCTGCGTGCTGGAGAGCCTGTCGATGATCCTGCTCACGGTGCCGCTGTTCTACCCCCTGGTGCAGCACCTGGGGTTCGACCTCATCTGGTTCGGCATCCTGGTGGTCTGCGTGACCGAGCTCAGTCTCATCACGCCGCCGATCGGCATGAACGTGTTCGTGCTGCGCAGCGTGCTGCCCGAGGTTCCGATCGTCACGGTGTTCCGCGGCGTGACGCCCTTCATCGTCGCCGACGTGGTGCGCCTGGCGATCCTCGCCGCGTTCCCGGCAATCTCGCTCTTCCTGCCGCGGCTGATGGGCTGAACGCGTCGAGCGCGCCCGGCCGGGCTCGACCTCGCCCGCGCGCACCGCCTGCCGTTGCCCGGGTTGTTCTGCCCGCCGGTCATCCGGTTGCGAATCACCTCCATCAGTGCGTCGTAGCTTGGCGGGTTCGTTCAGGGCGATTCAGACTGCGGCGCCTCAGGAGCTGCAGGACAGCGCGGAGCAGCCCGCCCGGTTGCGCGCCCACTCCGGGCGCCGCTTGGCGAGGTCATTCTCCTGCGGCTGCTCGTCGTAGGGCCGGCGCAGCACCCGCATCAGGCGCTCCAGCACCGAGGCATCGCCCGCGGCGAGGGCGTCTATCGCCAGCTGCGCGAGGTAGTTGCGGAACACGTACTTCGGGTTCGCCGCGTTCATGCGCGCCACGCGGCCGGGCTCGTCCCGCGTGCGCTGCGCGTAGCGCGCGAGCCACGCCTCGAGCCGCTCGCGCGGCGGGTCATCGCCGTAATAGGCTGGCCGCAGCGATTCCACGGTCGGCTGCGCGAGGTTGCGGAAAAAGATGGTGAAGTCGGTTTCCGCCGCGCCCAGCAGCTCGAACAGGTCCGCGACCAGCGCATCGTCGCCCGGCTGCTCGAGCGCCGCGACCCCCAGCTTGGCGGCAAGCGCCCTGGACCAGGCCTGGCTGAAGGTGTCGGCATACAGGGCGAGGCCCTCGCCCAGCGGTTCGCTCGCCTTCACCAGCGGCACCAGCGCCTCGGCCAGGCGCGCCAGGTTCCACTGCGCGATGTGCGGCTGGTTGCCGTAGCAGTAGCGCCGTCCCTGGGCGTCGGTGGTGTTCGGCGTCCAGGCAGGATCGTAGCCCTCGAGCCAGCCGTAGGGGCCGTAGTCGATGGTGAGGCCGAGGATGGACATGTTGTCGGTGTTCATGACGCCATGCACGAAACCCAGGCGCATCCAGTCGGCCATCAGCAACCCGGTACGGCGGCAGATTTCCCGGAACCAGTCCGCCACCGCGCCGATGCCGGGGAAGTGATCGCCCATGACGTGATCGGCGAGCAGCTTCAGCTCGTCGTATTCCTTCGCCGCCGCCAGGATCTGGAAATTGCCGAAGCGCACGAACGAGGGGGCCACCCGGCAGACGACGGCGCCGGGCTCGGGCTCGGGGTTGCCGTCGTAGAACATGTCCCTGACCACCGGCTCGCCGGTGGCGGCGAGGCTCAGGGCGCGGGTGGTGGGCACGCCCAGCCAGTGCATCGCCTCGCTGCACAGGAACTCGCGCAGCGAGGAGCGCAGGACGGCGCGGCCGTCCGCGGTGCGGGAGTAGGGCGTGCGGCCCGCGCCCTTCAGCTGCAGTTCCTGCCGCGTGCCGTCGGCGGCGATGAGTTCGGCGAGCGTGATGGCGCGGCCGTCGCCCAGCTGCCCGGCCCAGTGGCCGAACTGGTGGCCACCGTAGCGCGCGGCGTAGGGTTCCATGCCCGGCAGCAGGCGGTTGCCGGCAAAGACCTCGGCCAGCGGTCCTTCCGGCGCGGGGCGCCCTACGCCCAGTTGCGCGCCGAGCTCATCGGACCAGGCGAGCAGGCGAGGCGCGGCGACGGGCGTGGGCTCGATGCGGGTGTAGAGCGCGTTGCGGACCGGGCGCGGGACATTGGTGAGGATCGGGTCGCCCGGCAGCGCGCGCACGAAGCGGTTGTCGAAGCGCAGCGGCGTGCCCCTGCCCGGGTCTCGGGTATCATTGCGCCCCTCGATCGGTCGATCCATAGGACGGAGTATCCATGAAACGCAAATACGGCGCAGCCCGCGCCAACGAATCCGAGGCCGAGCGCATGATGCGCGAGCGCGCCAAGGAGCGGGGCGACAACAGCAAGAACTACGGCTCCGAACTGCGCAAGGGCGCGGTCTCGCGCGGCAAGTACCGCAGCCGCGCCGCGCGCAAGGGCCTCTAGGCCTGGATCGCCGCGCGCCTGAGCGGCCGGCGCATGACAATCCCGGTCACCGGTGCGGCGGGGTTGGCGGGGTTGATTGGGGCCAGGTTTTTCAGGGCGCAGGCGGCGCGCCCTGAAATCGGACAAATCCACGCCACGGACCGGGGGGGTGGCGACTCCTCCTTAGTAAGGCGGCGGTCTGACACCGCCTCCGGCGGCTGTCCATTGCGGTGCTGTGTGACGATTTGCGCGCAACGATGCGCAGGCAAAGGATTTTTTCGCGGCGCGCGTCGATCGTTCCTGGAACAACTTCGCAGGAGGCGAAAAAAATCAGCGGCGGAGATTGTTTTCGCAAATCGATCTGGCTATGATGCACGCTCAGCTGCGAAGCGAGCGGGCAATTGAGGCCCGGTGGGCAAGGTTAAAGGGAAAACGCATGGCATTGGTCGTCACCAAGGCTGACCTCGTGCACGCAGCGGCGCGCGCGGGCAACCTGAGCAAGCTGGCCGCCGGCGAAGCGGTCAACGCAGTGTTCGACGCCATCGTCGCCAACGTCGCGCGCGGCAAGCGCGTCACCGTGGTCGGCTTCGGCACCTTCCTGCCGCGCAAGAGGAAGGCGCGCGCCGGGCGCAGCCCGGTCAACGGCAAGGAGATCCGGATCAACGCCAAGACCGTGCCTGCCTTCGCCGCCGGCCAGGGCTTCAAGGACCGCGTCGGCGAGCGCTAGCCGGCCGCCCGCGTCCGGGTTTTCACGGGCTGTGAGGTTCCCCTCTCAGCCCTTTGTTTTTCCGGCCATTGCCAAGCACAGGGCGAGTAGGCAGAATCGCCGCCATGGACGGCCCGCTGATCCTCACGCTCGATAGCCAAGGCATCCCGCATCGCTGGATCAGCTGGCAGCAGGCCTGTTTCTATTACGCCAAGAACCTGGTGGCCTGGACCCTGGGCGAGCGAACCTTCACCTTCTACGGCGGCCTGTCCAGGGCGACCGGCGCCCGCTCCAGCATCACCGCGCACTCCATCATCGCCATCCGCGGCAAGGCGCTGGCGGCAAAGGGTTTCAACCAGGTGCCGCCGCTGAACAACCGCGAGCTGTTCCGCCGCGATCGCCACATGTGCGCCTACTGCGGCGGCGAGTTCAACTACTTCCGGCTGACCCGCGACCACGTCCGCCCGCTGTCGCGCGGCGGCCGCGACACCTGGATGAACGTGGTCACCGCCTGCCGGCACTGCAACGGCCACAAGCGCAACCGGCTGCCGGAGGAGGCGGACGTGGAGCTGCTGTACGCGCCCTATGTGCCGAACAAGGCGGAGTACCTCATCCTCACCAACCGCCGCATCCTTTCGGACCAGATGGACTTCCTGCGCCAGCACGTCGCCGAGCATTCGCGCCTGATGCTGGCGCCGGCCTGACGCCGCCGGCGCGAGCGCCGCGTCCCCCCGGTCCCCGCACCATGCCGGACTTCTGGCGCAGCAGCGGCTATCACCTGCTGGAAAAGGACGCGGCCGGCCGGCTCCGGGTGAGCGATGATTTCCTGCGCGCCTACTACCTGCGGCCTGAGATCCATCCGCTGGCGGAGTCCTGCGACGCCGAGCATGCGCTGCACGAGGCCTTGATGCGCGAACCGCGCCGGAGGGTGGCGCCGGCCGAGCTGGATGCGGTTGCCGACGCCGATGCGCGCGACAACTACCGGATCCTGCTGCGGTTTCGCGACCGCCTGCTGGCCGCCGGCACGCTCGAGGCTTGCTACGCCGGCCTGTTCGGCGGCGGGGGCGTGGACCTGCCGCCGCTGTTCGTCGAGCAGCTGGCGCACGTGATCCTGCGCAGCATCCTGGAGGGCTGCGAGGATCCGCTCCAGGCGCGGGCCGCGGAACTGTTCTTCCGCGAGCAGAAGGCGAGCCTGAAGGACGGCCATGTGCTGCTCGCGGACCTGGAGACGGTCCAGATGCACGCCTCGGGCAACCGGTTCGGCAGCCTGGGGCGGCTGATCGTGGAGGCTCAGGGTGCGCTCGGCACCGTGAACCTGGAGGTGCTGGACCGCAGCAATGCCGCGCTGTACTGGGAGCGCCACTCGCGCCACGACACCGTGATCAGCGTCACCTATGGCCGCCCGGCGCTGGAGTCGCTGTGCCGGGTGATCGAGGCCTGGGTGGCGCATTTCACCGGCACGGCGGTGAGCCTGAAGCCGCTGCGCCGAATCGAGGAGGCGCGCTGGGCCTGGCACATCGGCCTGGACGCGGAGTCCACGGCGATCCTGAACGACCTGTGGAACGGCCTCGAGGTGGAGCCGGGCAGAATGCGCCGCATCCTGGCGCTATTCCGGATGGAGTTCGCAGACCCGGCGGCGATGCGCGCCGACATCGCCGGGCGCCCGGTGTACCTGGCACTGTCCTCGACCGAGGGCGACGTGGTGCGCCTCAAGCCGCAGAACCTGATCGTCAACCTGCCGCTGGCGGCGCGCTCGTGAAGCCGGCGTTCTGGACGCGCGCGAAGCGGTCCCTGGCGCGGCGCGACCCGGTGCTGGGCGGCATCATGCGCAGCTATCCGGGCATCGCGTTGCAGCGCCGCGGCGAGCCCTTCGCCACCCTGGCGCGCGCCATCGTCGGCCAGCAGATCTCGGTCAAGGCGGCGCAGAGCGTCTGGAACCGAGTCGTCGAACTTGTGCCGGAGATGACCCCGCGCCAGGTGCTGGCGCAGCCGCGGCCCAGGCTGCGCGCCTGCGGCCTGTCGGAGCGCAAGACCGAATACATCGCGGACCTGGCGCGCCATTTCGCCAACGGCACCGTGCGGGTCGCGCACTGGCCGCAGATGCCCGACGAGGCGGTGATCGCGGAACTGGTTCAGGTGCGCGGCATCGGCCGCTGGACCGCGGAGATGTTCCTGATGTTCAACCTGCTGCGCCCCGACGTGTATCCCCTGGACGACCTGGGGCTGCGGAAGGCGATCGGGCTGCACTACTTCAAGGGGCGCAAGGTGGCGCTGGCCCGCATGCGCAGACTGGGGGAGACCTGGGCGCCTTGGCGCTCGGTGGCCACCTGGTATCTGTGGCGGTCGCTGGACCCGCTGCCGGTGGAGTACTGACCCGGCTGCCGCGGGCGTAGAATGGCGCGCCCATGAAGACGACCTTCCTCGAATTCGAGCAGCCGGTGGCCGAACTGGAGAGGCGCATCGAGCAACTGCGCTACGTCCAGGACGATTCCGCGGTGGACATCTCCGAGGAGATCCAGCGCCTGACCAAAAAGAGCCAGGCGCTGACCAAGGAGATCTACGCCAAGCTCACCCCCTGGCAGGTGGCGCAGGTGGCGCGCCACCCGCAGCGCCCCTACACCCTGGACTACATCGGATTGCTGTTCACCCACTTCGAGGAGATGCACGGCGACCGCATGTTCGGCGACGACGCCTCCATCGTCGCCGGGCTGGCGCGCTTCGAGGGCGAGCCCTGCGTGGTCATCGGCCATCAGAAGGGGCGCGACACCAAGGACAAGATCCTGCGCAACTTCGGCATGCCGCGCCCGGAGGGCTACCGCAAGGCGCTCCGGCTGATGGAAATCGCGGAGAAGTTCGCCCTGCCGGTGTTCACCTTCGTCGATACCCCCGGCGCCTATCCCGGGCTGGATGCCGAGGCGCGCAACCAGTCCGCGGCCATCGGGCGCAACCTGTATGTGATGGCCAGCCTGAAGACGCCGATCATCGTCACCGTGATCGGCGAGGGCGGCTCGGGCGGCGCGCTCGCCATCGCGGTGGGGGACATGGTCCTCATGCTGCAGTACGCCACCTACTCGGTGATCTCGCCCGAGGGCTGCGCCTCCATCCTGTGGAAGAGCGCGGACAAGGCGCCCGAGGCCGCCGAGACGCTGGGCATCACCGCGAACCGCCTCAAGACCCTGGGCCTCATCGACAAGGTCGTGCCCGAGCCGCTGGGTGGCGCGCACCGCGACCTGCAGGCCACCGCCGCGACGCTGAAGAAGGTGCTCGCCGAGGCGCTGCGCCAGCTGCAGGAGAAAAAGCCCAGGGACCTGGTCGAGGAGCGCCTGGAGCGGCTCATGGCCCATGGCCGGTTCAGGGAAGCCGCGGAGCGCTGAAGAGCCGGTCCTCGCCGCGGCGCGCGCGGCCCTCGCGGGCATCGACCTGCGCGGCCGGCGCATCGCCGCCGGCTACTCCGGCGGCGTGGATTCCACCGTCCTCGTCCATGTGCTGCAGCGGCTGGCGCCGGAGTTCGGCTTCAGCCTGTCCGCGCTCCATGTCCACCACGGCCTGAGCCGGAACGCGGATGCCTGGCGCAAATCCTGCGCCGCCTTGTGCCGGAAGTCCGGCGTTTCATTTGCCGCGCGACGCGTCCGGGTCGTCAAGACCGGAAAAGGCCTCGAGGCGGCGGCGCGCGCGGCGCGGCGCAAGGTGTTCGAGGGCCTGCGCGTCGATGCCGTCGCCTTCGGCCACCAGCTCGGGGACCAGGCCGAGACGGTGCTGTTCAACCTGCTGCGCGGCGCCGGCCTCGCCGGCGCGAGCGGGATGCCCGTGATTGGCACGATCGGGCGCAAACCGCTGCTGCGTCCGCTGCTGGCGGTTCACCGCCAAGCCATCGTCGCCTACGCAAGGGCGAACCGCCTGCCATGGATCGAGGACGAGTCGAATGCCGACGAGGCGCTGACGCGCAACTTCATCCGCCGGCGCGTCGGCCCGCTGCTCGCGAGCCGCTTCCCGCGCTGGCGCGAGGCGCTGGCGCGCGCGGCGCGGCATTTCTCCTCGGCCGCTGGAGATGAGCGTGCGCTGCTGCGTGCATTCCTCGCTTCGAAGGGATTGCGCGCGCCGAGCGAGGCGCAGCTGGCGGAGATGCTGCGGCAACTTGCTTCCGGAAGCCCAAGCATGGCGCTCGCGCACGACGGCGCGGTGCTGCGGCGCCACCGCGACGCCGTCGTGCTCGAGAAGCCAATCGATATCACGCGCTTCAAGCCGGTGCGCTGGAGCGGCGCCAGCCGGATGGCCCTGCCGGAACTCGGCGGCGAATTGCGCTTCAGGCGCGTGCGGGGAAAGGGGATCGACTTGGCGCGCGTGCCGGCGGGACTCATGGTGAGATTGCGTTCCGGCGGCGAGCGCCTGCAGCAGGATCCGGGCCGACCGCGCAGGACGCTGAAGAACCTGTACCAGGAAGCCGGGATTCCGCAGTGGCAGCGCGGCCGGCTGCCGCTGCTCGCCAGTGGAACCGAGCTGGTGTGGGTGCCCGGGATTGGCGTGCACGCGCCATATCGGGCCGGCGCGGGGCAGGCCGGACTGCTGCCGGAATGGCGCCCCGCGAGCCGGTCAAATTTGCGCGATCGGTAACATTTTGCCGCGCGGCAGCTAGCGCTTTTTCTTCCTGACCAAGAACGCCCCGCGCGCCCTGCGCGATTCCTCGCTCGCCGCCGCGACCTGGATCTGGTCGTGCGACATGTGCGTCGCTGCGTGCGCGCCGATGCTGGCGTAGGCGTGGATGGTCTCCTTGCTCATGCGCACCGACGTCTGCGGCAGTTCGAGGACCTGCTTCGCCACCGCGCGTGCGTTCTCGAGGGCCTTGCCGGAAGCGCAAACGTAATCCACCAGCCCCATCGCCAGCGCTTGTTCGGCAGGAATGCGCTCGCACAGGATGGCGAGGCGCTTGGCGCGGGCCGGGCCGACCAGGTTCACCAGCCGCGGCAGCGTGCCCCAGGTGAGGGGAATGCCCAGCGCGATCTCGGGCAGCGAGACGAAGGCGTCCTTCGCCACCACGCGCCAGTCGAGCGCGGCGGCAAGCGCCAGCCCGCCGCCGATGGCGTAGCCCTCGATCGCCGCCAGCGTGATCTGCGGCAATTCCTCCCAGGCGCGCGCCATGCGGTAGCCGAGCGAGGCGATCTCGCGCCGCTCGTGCAGCGGCATGTCCTGGTTGGCCCAGCGGCTGCCGTCCTTCAGGTCTGCGCCGGCGGAGAAGCACACGCCAGCCCCGCGTACGATCACCACGTCGAGCTCGCCGCGCGGGGCGATCTGGGCCGCGCAGGCAATCATCTCGCGCATCAATTCGGCGGACATGGCGTTGCGCGCCTCGGGACGGTTCAGGGTGAGGATCGCGATGCGCCCGGCGGCGCTCAGGTCGAGGTTGCGGTACATGGATGCAAGCCCTTGTTTTTCTGCGTGAAAGAGTGCCTCATCGTGCTATACTTCCTGAGTTTATACAAACCGGGCCGGGAGAAGCTCGACATGGCGGTGGAACGCACCCTTTCGATCATCAAGCCGGACGCCGTGGCGAAGAACGCCATCGGCGCCATCATCGCGCGCTTCGAGGCTGCGGGACTGAGGGTCGCCGCCGCGCGCATGATGCACCTGTCGCAGGCGCAGGCCGAGGGCTTCTACGCGGTGCACCGCGAGCGGCCCTTCTTCAAGGACCTGGTCTCGTTCATGGTCTCCGGCCCGGTGCTGGTGCAGGTGCTCCAGGGTGAGGGCGCGATCGCGCGCAACCGCGAGCTGATGGGCGCCACCGACCCGAAGAAAGCCGCCAAGGGCACGGTTCGTGCCGACTTCGCCGACAGCATCGACGCCAACGCGGTGCACGGCTCGGATTCGGCCGAGAACGCGCGCATCGAGATCGCCTATTTCTTCCCCTCCTGCGAAGTGTTCGCGCGCTAGGGAGCCGCCGCGATGCCGGTCAACCTGCTCGAGTTCGACGCCAAGGCGATGCAGGCCTGGTTCGCCGGCATGGGCGAACGGGCCTTTCGCGCCAGGCAGGTGCTGGCCTGGATCCACAAGCGCGGCGCGGGTGACTTCGCCGCCATGACCGACCTCGCCAAGGACCTGCGCGCCAAGCTGGAGGCGAAGGCCTGCATCGGCCTGCCGCAGATCGTGGGCGAGAGCACCGCGGCCGACGGCACGCGCAAGTGGCTGCTCAAGGTGGACGGCGCCAACGCGGTCGAGGCGGTTTTCATTCCCGAGGCCGGCCGCGGCACGCTGTGCCTGTCCAGCCAGGCCGGCTGCACGCTGGACTGCGCCTTCTGCGCCACCGGCAAGCAGGGCTTCAACCGCAACCTCACCACCGCCGAGATCGTCGGCCAGCTTTGGCTCGCGGAGAAGCTGCTGGGCGAGCGCACCACCCAAGGCAGCCGTGCCCGGCAGGGCCGCCACCTCAGCAATGTGGTGTTCATGGGCATGGGCGAGCCGATGCTCAACCTGGATGCCGTGATCCCGGCGCTGCGCCTGATGCTGGAGGACAACGCCTACGGCCTGTCGCGGCGCCGCGTCACCGTATCCACCTCGGGCGTGGTCCCGGGCATGGACCGGCTGGCGGCGGAGTGCCCGGTCGCGCTGGCGGTGTCGC
>VGIA01000030.1 GCA_016868105.1 Betaproteobacteria bacterium
CCGCCGTACTTCTTGGCCAGGATGTGCGTCATCGCCGCCGTCAGCGTCGTCTTGCCATGATCCACGTGCCCGATCGTCCCCACGTTCAGGTGCGGCTTGGTTCTTTCAAACTTTCCTTTGGCCATGATGTTTCCCGATTCCGGTTTTGTTCAGCTGCGGCTTTACTTGGTCTTGGAACTGATCACCGCCTCGGCGACGCTCTTCGGCGCCTCGGCGTAATGCTTGAATTCCATGGTGTAGGTGGCGCGGCCCTGCGTGAGCGAGCGCAGCGTGGTCGAGTAGCCGAACATCTCGCCCAGCGGCACCTCGGCCTTGATCGCCTTGCCCCCGGGCAGGTCGTCCATGCCCTGGATGATGCCGCGGCGGGAGGACAGGTCGCCCATCACGTCGCCCATCTTCTCCTCCGGGGTCTCGACCTCGACCGCCATGACCGGCTCGAGCAGCAGCGGCGTGGCCTTCCTCATGCCGTCCTTGAAGGCGAAGATCGCCGCCATCTTGAACGCGTTCTCGTTCGAGTCCACCTCGTGGTACGAGCCGTCGAACAGCGTCGCCTTGACGTCCACCACCGGGTAGCCCGCGAGCACGCCGTCCTGCAGCGCCTCGAGCACGCCCTTCTCGACCGCCGGGATGAACTCGCGCGGCACGCGCCCGCCCTTGATGGCGTCGACGAACTCGTAGCCCTTGCCGGCGGGCTGGGGCTCCAGCCTGAGCCAGACGTGGCCGTACTGGCCGCGGCCGCCCGACTGCTTGATGAACTTGCCCTCAGACTCCAGGGACTTCTTCATGGTCTCGCGATAGGCGACCTGCGGCTTGCCGACCGAGGCCTCGACGCCGAACTCGCGCCGCATGCGATCGACGATGATCTCCAGGTGCAGCTCGCCCATGCCGGAGATGATGGTCTGGCCGGACTCCTCGTCGGTGCGGACGCGAAACGAGGGGTCCTCCTGGGCCAGGCGGCCGAGGGCCAGGCCCATCTTTTCCTGGTCCACCTTGGTCTTGGGTTCCACCGCCTGGGAGATCACCGGCTCGGGGAACTCCATCTTCTCCAGGCGGATCACCTTGGCGACGTCGCAGATGGTCTCGCCCGTGGTGACGTCCTTGAGGCCGACCGCGGCGGCGATGTCGCCGGCGCGCACCTCCTTGATTTCCTTGCGCTCGTTGGCGTGCATCTGCAGCAGGCGCCCGATGCGCTCCTTGCGGCCGCGCACCGAGGTGAGCACCGTGTCGCCCGAGGTCAGCACCCCGGAGTAGACGCGGATGAAGGTCAGCTGCCCGACGTAGGGGTCGGTTGCGATCTTGAAGGCGAGGCCGGCGAACGGCTCGGCGTCGCCGGGCTTGCGCACGTCGGGCTGGCCCTTGTCGTTCTCGCCCTTGACCGGCGGGATGTCCACCGGCGAGGGCAGGTAGTCGATCACCGCGTCCAGCATCGCCTGCACGCCCTTGTTCTTGAACGCGGTGCCGCACAGCATCGGCACGATCTCGTTGGCGATGGTGCGCGTGCGCAGGCCGAGCTTGACCTCCTCGATGCTGAGCTCGCCCGACTCGAGGTACTTGTTCATCAGCTGCTCGTTGGCCTCGGCGGCGGCCTCGAGCATCTTCTCGCGCCATTGCCTGGCCTCGGCCTGCAGCTCCGCCGGGATCTCCCTGCGCTCGTACTTCATGCCCTGGGAAGCTTCGTCCCAGTAGATCGCCTGCATCGTCACCAGGTCGATGACGCCGGCGAACTTGTCCTCCAGTCCGATCGGCAGCTGGATCGGCACCGGGTTGCCCTTGAGGCGCGCCTTGATGTGCTCGTAGGACTTGAAGAACGTGGCGCCGACGCGGTCCATCTTGTTGATGAACGCAAGGCGCGGCACCTTGTACTTGTTGGCCTGCCGCCACACCGTCTCGGACTGCGGCTGCACGCCGGCGACTGCGTCGTACACCATGCACGCGCCGTCGAGCACGCGCAAGGACCGCTCGACCTCGATGGTGAAGTCGACGTGCCCCGGGGTGTCGATGATGTTGATGTGGTGCTCCGGATAGGACAGGTCCATGCCCTTCCAGTAGCAGGTGGTGGCGGCCGAGGTGATGGTGATGCCGCGCTCCTGCTCCTGCTCCATCCAGTCCATGGTCGCGGCGCCGTCGTGCACCTCGCCGATCTTGTGGTTGACGCCGGTGTAGAACAGGATGCGCTCGGTCGTCGTCGTCTTCCCGGCGTCGATGTGCGCCGAGATGCCGATGTTCCGGTAACGTTCGATGGGGGTTCTGCGGGCCACTGTGGTTTTCCTGTCCGCGCCTAGAACCGGTAGTGCGAGAAGGCCTTGTTGGCCTCCGCCATGCGGTGCACTTCCTCGCGCTTTTTCATCGCGCCGCCGCGGCCTTCCGCAGCCTCGGCCAGCTCACCGGCCAGGCGCGCCATCATGGACTTCTCGCCTCGCTTCTGCGCCGCCTCGCGGATCCAGCGCATCGACAGCGCCACACGGCGCGTCGGGCGCACTTCCACCGGCACCTGGTAGTTGGCGCCGCCGACGCGGCGGCTCTTCACCTCGACCACCGGCTTGACGTTCTGCACCGCCTGCGCGAACACCTCGACCGGGTCCTTGCCGGACTTGGTCTTGATCAGTTCCATCGCGCCGTAGATGATGCGCTCGGCGGTGGATTTCTTGCCGCGCGTCATCAGAACGTTGACGAATTTCGCCACCTCCACGCTGCCGAACTTCGGGTCGGCGAGGATCTCGCGTTTGGGGACTTCTCTGCGACGGGGCATTCCGGGTCTCTCTGCGTATTCTGTGTCTGCCGGGGCAGGCCGTGGTCAGGCCCGGGTCAGGCCGTTTTGGCCTGCTTGGCGCCGTACTTGGAGCGGCTCTGCTTGCGGTCCTTGACGCCCTGGGTGTCAAGGGACCCGCGCACGACGTGGTAGCGCACCCCCGGCAGGTCCTTCACCCGGCCGCCGCGGATCAGCACCACCGAGTGCTCCTGCAGGTTGTGGCCTTCGCCGCCGATGTAGCCGATCACCTCGAAGCCGTTGGTGAGCCGCACCTTCGCCACCTTGCGCAGCGCGGAATTGGGCTTTTTCGGCGTCGTGGTGTAGACGCGCGTGCACACCCCCCTTTTCTGGGGTGAACCGGCGAGCGCTGGCACTTTGGTTTTGGCCTTGTTGTCGGCCCGGCCATGACGCATTAACTGATTGACAGTAGGCATATATTTGGGATTTCCAGAAACAAACCGGGCGGCCAGGTTTTTACAACCCGCAGCCGCCCAGGTGCAAAAAAGAGGCCGGATTATAAAGAGGATTTTGGCCCCGCGCAAGGATGGCGGCGGTCTTTCTCAGGCCTCCGGGGCCGGTTCCAGGACGTAACCGAAGCGCAGCGGGGCCTCGGCGCGGGAGATCACCGGCAAGCCGGCCAGGATTTCCCCCTTGAGCGCGGAAAAAGCGCTCAGGTCGCGGTCATCCAGCAGCGCCGCGCCCCGAACGCCGAGCAGCAACAGCGAACCTTCCTCATCCAGCCACATTGCCGAGGGCTCGCCGAACTCGCCCCCGCAATGATCCTGCAGCGCCCCACCCTCCAGCCGCGCCACCAGCGGCGTATAGGCCAGGCGAACGAACACGCGCTGCGGCCCGTTCTGGAAGTACCAGCGGCCGCGCCCGTCCTTGGCATAGTTGCGGCAGATGAATTCACGCAGCGCGCGATTGCCGATGCGTTCGAAGGCCTGCGTCGCGCTCGCGCTCCGGATGCGCCACTCGCCCCGGCGGTCCAGAGCGAGCCAGCCGTAGACATCGGGCGCCTCCGGCCACTTCGCCAGCGCCCGCAGCACCGCCGGATCCATGGCCGCCCTAGCTATCGCCTGCGGCCAGGGCGTCCAGCGGCGCCGGCGGCAGCTTCGCCGCTTGCTGCTCGAGCAGGCGCACCAGGCGTTGCGCCAGCTCGAAGCGCGGCTCGCCTTTCGGTGCCGGTCGCCTTGTTCATCAGGACCCTACTTTACTATTAGACTAGGCCGACACTGCCGCCCAGAGGATCGGATTGCGGGATCGGATTGCGATGGCCGGCGCGCCGCTGGAGGCCGCAGATGCAAGGCAAGCTCTACTGGGAGGATTTCATCCCGGGCGACACGATGGAGATGGGCAGCCATACCTTCACCGAGGCGGAGATCGTCGCCTTCGCGCGCCAGTTCGACCCGCAGCCATTCCACCTCGATCCCGCCGCCGCGGCGAACTCGTTCTTCAAAGGGCTGATTGCCAGCGGCTGGCACACCTGCGCCATCGCCATGCGCCTGATGGTGGACGGGTACCTGGCGCGCTCGGCAAGCCTGGGCTCCCCCGGCCTGGACAACCTCCGCTGGCTCGCGCCGGTGCGCGCCGGCGACACCATTTCCTACCGGCGCATCGTCACCGCCGCGCGGCCATCGGCAAGCCGGCCCGGGGTCGGCCTGGTGCACTCGCGCTGGGAAGCGCTCAACCAGCGCGGCGACACCGTGATGACGATGGAAGGCTGGAACATGTTCGGCCGCAGACCGGCCTAGGGCCGGAGATGCACATCGCGGCGCTGCATCTGTACCCGGTGAAGTCCTGCGCCGCGCTCTCGATGCAGGAGGCGCAAGTGGAGGCGCCGGGATTGGCGGGCGACCGGCGCTACGCGATCCTCGGGCCCTCCGGCCGCGTCCTTACCCAGCGCGACCTCCCGCTCCTGGCGAGCATCCGTCCGACCCTGCTTGCGCGAGGCCTCGCGCTAGACCTGGGCGGGCTCGCGAAGATCGAGGTGCCGGCGGACGGGTTCGCTGCGGCGTGCGAAGCGCAGGTCTGGGGGCGGCGCGCGCCGGCGCGCGCGGCGCCCGCCGGCGTCAATGCCTCGCTTGCCGCGTTCCTGGGCACCGAGGCGCGGCTGGTCCGGGTGGACGCCGGCGCAGAGCGCAGCTTCGCCGATTCGAAGCCGGTGCTGGTGGTTGCCACCGCCTCCCTGCGGGCGCTGAACCAAGAACTCGCCGGCGCGGTGGGCATGGAGCGCTTCCGGGGCAACCTGGTGGTCGAGGGCGCCGCACCGTTCGCCGAGCTGGGCTGGCCCCGGTTCGGCGCCGGCGAGGCCGAGTTCGCGTTCGCCCAGGCCTGCGAGCGCTGCGAAGTGACGACGATCGACCAGGCGAGCGGCAGCCGGCGCGGCGAGGAACCGCTGCGGACGCTGGCCTCCGGCTTCGATGCGGTGTTCGGCGCGTGCTTCCGCGTCGCCCGGCCCGGCCGCATCCGGGTCGGCGATACGCTGCTCCCGGGCTAGTGCTCCCTGCCGTAGCCGTAGAGGGCCATCAGCAGGCGCGCCGCGCGGTACCCGGCCCAGATCGCGAGGCGCCTGAGCGGCGACATCTTGCGCCAGGCGCGCAGGGGCACGCGGCGCGCGCCCTCGCGCATCGCCTCACCCAGGCTGCGCCGGAGTTCGCCGGCGAAGCGACGGTCCTCGACGAAGATGTTCGCCTCGCGCGCGAACAGCAGGCTCATCGGGTCGATGTTCGAGGAGCCGACGCATGCGGCGTCGTCGTCGAACACCGCCACCTTCGCGTGCAGGAAACTGCGGTGATACTCGTAGATGTGCACGCCCGCGCCCAGCAGCCGGCCGTAGAGCGCGCGTGAGGCGTAATGCAGCAGGGCGTACTCCACCTTCGCCTGCAGCAGCAGCGACACGCGCACGCCGCGCCGGGCCGCCTCCGCGAGCGCGGCCCGGAAGCGCCGGCCGGGAAAGAAGTAGGCACAGGCGATGACGATGTCCGTGCGCGCGGCGCCGATCCGCTCCAGGTACGCAAGCTCGATGTCGCGCCGGTGCCTCAGGTTGTCGCGCAGAACCAGCGCGGCCTTCTGGCCCTCGGGCAGTGCGGCGTTGGCGGCAGGGTGCGGCCGCGCCGCGCGCGGGTGCAGAAGCCGCCAGCCCGGCCAGCGCCGGCCGAGCGTCGCCCAGGACACCTGCAGCCACAGCCTCGCCGCAGCCTGCCTCGCGTGGGCGGCCAGCGGGCCCTCGATGCGGACCGCGTAGTCGTAGCGCGGCGGGATCTGGCCAGGGGTGTCGTAGTCGTCGATGACGTTGATGCCGCCGACGAAGGCCACGCTGCCGTCCACGCAGGCGAGCTTGCGGTGCATGCGCCGCAGGCGCGTGCGCTGCCGCCACGGCGGCCAGGGGCTGACCTCGGGGCGGAAGACGAGGACGCGGGCGCCCGCGCCGGCCAGCATGTCGCGAAAGCGGGGAGCGAAATCCTTGCCGCCGAAGCCGTCGATCAGCAGGTGCGTCGCGACGCCGCGCGCCGCGGCGCGCGCCAGCGCCTCGGCGATCAGGCTGCCGGTCTCGTCATCGGCGAAGATGTAGGTCTCGAGGAAGATCTCCAGCCTGGCGGCGTCGATCGCGGCCACCAGCGCCGGGAAATACTGCTCGCCGTTGCGTAGCAGCGCGAGCCGGTTGCCGGGGACATACTCAGGCACGCCGGCTCCCGCCGGCGCAGCGGGCAAGCAGCAGCGCGGCATCGACGAGAATCGCGGCGCGATCGATCACGCCGCTAAATTATCACGCGCGGGAGGCGAGCATCCGGATGGCGTCGCGGTTGGACCAGGAAAAGCACTGCGCCGCCGCCTCCCGCCAGGGCAGCCAGCGCGAGGCGAGATGCTCCCCAGGGGCCAGCGCGACCGGCTGCGGCAGGGGCAGTTCGAGGCTGAACACATGCTCGGTGTTGTGGACCGTTCCGGGCACGAAGCGATGGCGCCACTCCGGATAGACCTCGAAGGTGTAGGCGAGCGGCCAGCGCCGCAAGCGCCCGACGCCGGCTTGGATGCCGGTTTCCTCGCACACCTCGCGCCGCGCCGCCTGCTGCAGCGGTTCCTCCGGCGCCGCCAGCGACCCGGTGACCGATTGCCAGAACCCGGGACGCGCGGCGCGCTCCAGGAGCAGGATTTCCAGCGCGGGCGTGTGGATCACCACCAGCACGGATAGCGGCAGCTTCAGCGTCACTTCCGCTCGCGGTGCAGCTGCGGAAGGTCGTCGGCGCCGCCGACGAACACGGCGAAGAACGGGCGCCCGCGCTCGCACCAGGAGGCGGCCGCGGAAGCGAGGATGTCGCGCAGCACGCCGACATCATCGGCCACGGCCTGAGCCGCGCCCTCCACCAGCACCACGTGGCCCGCTGCGCCCGACCAGGACAGGTCGCCGAGGCAGTCCTCGAGCGCGTCCCAGTTGCCGCCGAACCACGCCGGGAACGCCAGCGCCCGCGCCAGCTGGCGCAGGATCTCGGCCTTGCCTGCGCCCTTGCCCAGGGTAACGCGCGCCAGGCGCAGCCCGCTGCCCTGGAGCGCGTCATCCACCGCGTCGGCGCGCGCGACGCGGTAAACCCCGGATCTCGAAGCGTCGCAGAGGCGCCGCTGCAGCGAGCTCATTCGAGGATGCGCCTGAAAGACCGGTAATGGTCGTCAGTGTAGTAGAACTCGCCCTGCGCGGCGCCGCCGCCGGCCACGATGCGCCGCGCGCCCCGGTCGCGGCTGCCCGGCGTCGGGACGGTGTACTCGCGGTAGTAGCCGCGCGGGCGCCTGGGCAGCAGGCCTTCGCGGTTGCCGAACACGCTGCCGTCCTTCTGGTGGGGCAAAGGCCCGCCCTTGCGGATCAGGGCGAGCGTCGCGCGCGCCTCCGGCGGCAGCGCGGCGACGCCGATCTCGCCCACCGCCTGGAACGCGTGCGCCCATGCGGCAACGGCCAGCGCCACCAGCCCGGCCGCCAGGCCGCAAACGCGGCTCACTGCGGGGGCGCGCTCCTGAGACGGATGTGCAGCTCGCGCAGCTGGCGCTCGCTGACCGCCGAGGGCGCGCCGGTCACCATGTCCTGGCCGCGCTGCGTCTTCGGGAAGGCGATCACATCGCGGATCGCCTCCACCCCGGCCATCAGCGCCACCAGGCGATCGAAGCCGAAGGCGATGCCGCCGTGCGGCGGCGCGCCGTACCGCAGCGCCTGCAGCAGGAAGCCGAACTTCGCCTGCTGCTCCTCGGGCGCAATGCGCATGGCGCGGAACACCTGCTGCTGCACTTCCTCGCGGTGGATCCGCACCGAGCCGCCGGCCACTTCCCAGCCGTTGAGCACCATGTCGTAGGCCTTGGCGTAGGCCTTCTCGGGCGCCGACTCCATGAGCGCCTCGTGGCCGTCCTTGGGGCTGGTGAACGGGTGGTGGCGCGCCTTCCACAGCCGGGCTTGCTCGTCGTACTCGAACATCGGGAAATCCACCACCCATAGCGGGCGCCAGCCCTTTTGCGCCAGCCCGCGCTCGTGCCCGATGCGCTGGCGCAACGCGCCAAGGCAGGCGTTGGCGGCCTCGGCCCTGTCGGCGCCGAAGAAGATCAGGTCGCCGTCGGCCGCGCCGGTGCGCTCGAGAATCGCCGCCAGCGCCCCCGCGTGCAGGTTCTTCACGATCGGCGACTGCAGGCCGTCGGCTCCCTTGAGGCGTGCGTTGACCTTGATCCACGCCAGGCCCCTGGCGCCCAGGCCGCGGACGAAGTCGGTGTAGCCGTCGATCTCGCCGCGCGAGATCGCGCCGCCGCCGGGGATGCGCAGCGCCGCGACGCGGCCGCCGGGCGCGTTCGCCGGGCCGGAGAACACCTTGAACTCCACATCCCTCATGACGTCGGTGAGCTCAGCGAGCTTCAGCGGCACGCGCAGGTCGGGCTTGTCGAGGCCGTAGTCGCGCATCGCCTCCTCGTAGGACATGACCGGGAACGGGTCGGGCAGCGCGACCCCCAGCACCGACTTGAACAGGTGGCGGGCGAGGCCCTCCATCAGGCCGCGGATCTGCGCCTCGTCCAGGAACGAGGTCTCGACGTCGATCTGCGTGAACTCGGGCTGCCGGTCGGCGCGCAGATCCTCGTCGCGGAAGCACTTGGTGATCTGGTAATAGCGGTCGAAACCCGCGATCATCAGCATCTGCTTGAACAACTGCGGGCTCTGCGGCAGGGCGTAGAACTGGCCGTCGTTCAGGCGCGAGGGCACCAGGAACTCGCGCGCGCCCTCGGGCGTGGACTTGTAGAGCACCGGGGTCTCGATCTCGACGAAATGGTTGTCGTCGAGGAAGGCGCGCGCGGCGCGCGCCGCGCGGTGGCGCAGGCGCAGGTTGCGTTGCATGAAGTCGCGCCGCAGGTCGACGATGCGGTGCTCCAGGCGCACCGTCTCCGACAGGTTCTGGTCATCGAGCTGAAACGGCGGCGGCACCGCGGCGTTCAGGATCTCCAGCTCGTGCGCCAGCACCTCGACCTCGCCCGAGGTCAGGTCCGGGTTCACGGTCCCTTCGGGCCGCCGGCGCACCACGCCGGTGACCCTGAGCACGTATTCGCCGCGCACGCGCTCGGCATTGACGAACGCCTCGGCGCGGTCCGGATCGCAGACCACCTGCGCCAGGCCGTCGCGGTCGCGCAGGTCGATGAAGATCACCCCGCCATGGTCGCGGCGGCGGTGCGCCCAGCCGGCCATGGCGACGCGCTGGCCGACCAGGTTCGCGGACAACTCGCCGCTGTAGTGCGATCTCATCGGTTCAGCCTTTCCCGTTGGCGCCGTGCTTCACCCCGCCCTTGCCGTTCGACCCGGGCGGCACCACGCCCATGGAGATGATGTACTTCAGCGCCTCGTCCACCGTCATGTCGAGCTCGATGACCTCGCGCCGCGCCACCAGCACGAAATAGCCGCCGGTCGGGTTGGGGGTGGTCGGCACGTAAACGCTGACGTACTCGCCCTGCAGGTGGCTGGCCACGTCGCCGCCCGGTGCCCCGGTGAGAAAGGCGATGGTCCACATCCCTTCGCGCGGCCACTGCACCAGCAGCGCCTTGCGGAACGCCTGGCCGCTGGAGGAAAACAGCGTATCGGAGATCTGCTTGACGCTGGAGTAGATCGAGTTCACGACCGGAATCCGGTGCAGGACCTCGTGCCACAGATGCACCAGCCGCGCGCCGAGGAAGTTGGTGGCGATCACGCCGGTGGCGAGGAGGGTGATCAGCGTCATCACCACGCCCATCCCGGGGACGTGCATGCCGAGCCAATTCTCGGTCCGGAACGCCGGCGGCAGCAGCAGCAGCGTCTGGTCGAGCGCGTCCACCACCAGCTTCAGCACCCACAGGGTGATGACCAGCGGGATCCAGATCAGCAGTCCGGTGACGAGGTATTTTTTCATGTTGCCGAAACAAAAAAGGCCCGGCAGGTTGCCGGGCCGGTTGCGCAGGCCCTCAGGGCATCAATTGGTTGGGGTGGTCACCGGCTTGGCGTCGGACTTCGCTTCGGTCCGGGTTTCCGGCTTGGCCTTGGTGTCGGACCGGGCCTCGGACCTGCCCCCGGATTTCCCCTCGGACTTCGGCTCGGACTTTGCGTCTGACTTCGCCTCCGCCGTCGCCGACTTGCCCCCGCCCTTGAAGTCGGTGGCGTACCAGCCCGAGCCCTTCAGCTGGAAGCCGGCGGCCGACAGCAGCTTCCTGAATTTGTTCCTGCCGCAGCTCGGGCACCTGGCGATCGGCGGCTCGGCCACCTTCTGGAGGAACTCCTCCTGGTGCCCGCAGGCCGCGCAGCGGTATTCGTAGATCGGCATCCGGATTTATCTCGGCCCTTCATTATATCCCGCTATCGCCCTGATTTCAGAACGGAATATCGTCCTCCATGTCGTTGAAGCTGCCGGCGGGCTTGGTCGGCGCCGGCTTGCCCTCGGATCTGGCGGGCGCCGGCCGCTCCGAGGCGCGCGATTCGGGCGTGCCGCCGCCCTGGCGTGAACCCAGCATCTGCATGGCGTCGGCCCGGATCTCGGTCGAGTAGTGCGTCTGACCGTCCTTGTCGTACTTGCGCGTGCGCAGGCTGCCCTCGACGTAGACCTGGGAGCCTTTCTTCAGGTATTCGCCGGCGATTTCCGCCAGCCGGCCGAAGAACGCGATCCGGTGCCACTCCGTGGCTTCCTTCATCTCGCCGCTCGCCTTGTCCTTCCAGCGATCGGTGGTGGCGATGCGGATGTTGGTCACCGCCTCGCCGCTCGGCAGATATCTCGTTTCCGGGTCGGCGCCGAGATTGCCGACCAGGATCACCTTGTTGACCGATGCCATGTGCGCCCCCTTTCACTTCCAGTGTACCTGTATGGATATACAACGCCTAGCCGTGCGCCGGGTTGACCGCCCCCGCGCGCCCGGGCGGCCGCATGCCCAGCGCCACCGCCAGCCAGCCCAGCGCCAGCACCGCGCAGGTGCCAAACAGCACCCCGGCCCCATGGTGCTTGGCGAGCCAGCCCCCCGCAAGGCCGCCGAAGAACAGGCCGAGCGTCTGCGCCGTGTTGTAGACGCCGATCGCCGCGCCCCGCGCCGCCACAGGGGCGATGCGCGAGACCAGTGACGGCAGCAGCGCCTCCAGCACGTTGAAGGCGACGAAGAACGCGAGCAGCAGCGCGGCCAGGGCGGCAACGCCCGGGCCGCGGGCGCCCGAGGCCGACAGCGCCGCCAGCACCAGCGCGAGCAGCACCACGGCGCCCACCAGCACGGGCTTGGGCCGGTTGCGGCGGTCGGCGTAGAACACCGCTGGCAGCATGATCGCGAACGAAGCCAGCACCACCGGCAGGTACAGCACCCAGTGCCGCTCCAGCGCCAGCCCGGCGCCGACCAGCATCGTCGGCAGCACCACGAACATCGCCATCTGCACCAGGTGCAGCACGAAGATGCCGAGATTGAGCCGCAGCAGCTCGGGCTGCAGCACGACGGCCAGCCCGGCCTCGCCGCGCGCCGCCGGAGCGCGCCGCGGCGGCTCGGGTACCGCGACCGCGACCACCCACACCGCCGCCAGCGACAGCGCACCGATCGCGGCAAACAGCCCGCCCATTCCGATCGCCTGGTAGAGCAGCGGCGCGCCGACCAGCGACAGCGCGAAGGCCAGGCTGATCATCGACCCGATCATCGCCATCACCTTGGTGCGATGGCGTTCGCTGGTGAGGTCGGCGGCGAGCGCCACCACCACCGAGGAAATCGCCCCCGCGCCCTGCAGCGCGCGGCCAGCGATGGCGGTCCAGATCTCGCCGGCCGCGGCGGCGAGCAAACTGCCTGCGGCGAATAGCACGAGGCCAAAATAGATCACCGGCTTGCGACCCCAGCGGTCAGAGGCAAGGCCGAACGGAATCTGCAGCATCGCCTGCGTGAGGCCGTAGGCCCCCAAGGCGATGCCGACCAGGACCAGGTTGTCGCCCCCCTCGAGCTGCGGCGCATGCACCGCGAACACCGGCAGGATCAGGAACAACCCGAGCATGCGCAGCCCGAACACGCCCGCCAGGCTCACGCCCGCGCGCAGCTCGGTCGGGGACATCCGGTCGGGGGATACCCTGTCGGCCAGCATGAAAGGAAGAAGGGCGCGAGGCTGCCGGGGAAAACGTCTATATTAGCAAGTTTGCTTCCTCCTCCCGGGCACCTTGGACCAGCCGCGCACCCCGTCCGCCAGCGCCACCATCCGCATCCGCGGCGCGCGCACGCACAACCTCAAGAACATCAGCCTCGAGCTGCCGCGCGACCGCCTGGTGGTGATCACCGGGCTGTCGGGCTCGGGAAAATCCTCGCTCGCCTTCGACACCCTGTACGCCGAAGGCCAGCGCCGCTACGTCGAATCGCTCTCGGCCTACGCGCGCCAGTTCCTCGAGCTGATGGACAAGCCCGAGGTCGACCTGATCGAGGGCCTGTCGCCGGCGATCGCCATCGAGCAGAGGGCCGCCAGCCACAACCCGCGCTCCACCGTCGGCACGGTCACCGAAATTCACGACTACCTCAGGCTGCTCTACGCGCGCGTCGGCACGCCGTTCTGCCCGGAGCACGCCGTGGCGCTGCAGTCGCAATCGGTGGCGCAGATGGTGGACCAGCTGCTGGCGCTGCCCGAGGACACCCGCATCATGGTGCTGGCGCCGGTGATCGCCGGCCGCAGGGGCGAGCAGGCGGACCTGTTCGACGAGCTGCGCGCGCAGGGCTTCACGCGCGTGCGCGTGGACGGCAAGGTGCACGAACTGGACACTGCGCCGCGCCTGTCCAAGAACCAGAAGCACTCGGTGGACGTGGTCATCGACCGCCTCAGGGTGCGAAGCGACGTCCACACCCGCCTTGCCGAGTCGCTGGAGACCGCGCTGCGGCACGCCGACGGCCGCGCACTGGCGGTGGAGGCGGACAACGGCAGGGAGCACCTGTTCTCGGCGCGCTTCGCCTGCCCGCAGTGCGATTACGCGCTGCCGGAGCTCGAGCCGCGGCTGTTCTCCTTCAACAACCCGATGGGCGCCTGCCGGCGCTGCGACGGTCTGGGCCAGATCGAGTTCTTCGATCCGCGCCGCGTGGTGGCGCACCCGAACCTGTCGCTTGCCGGGGGCGCGATCCGGGGCTGGGACCGACGCAACCATTTCTACTTCTCGATGCTGCTCGCACTGGCCGAACATTTCGGCTTCGACCCGGAGGCGCCCTGGGAGATGCTCCAGGACGAGGTGCAGAAACTGATCCTGGAGGGTTCGGGCAAGGAGAAGGTCGCCTTCCGCTACCTGACCGAGCGCGGTCGCAGCCAGGTGCGGGAGCACGCCTTCGAGGGCGTGATCCCGAACCTGGAGCGGCGCTTGCGCGAGACCGAATCGGCGGTGGTGCGCGAGGAACTGGCGAAGTTCCGCAATACCCGCGCCTGCCCGGAATGCGAGGGCACGCGCCTGCGGCGCGAGGCGCGGCACGTGCGGATCGCCGGCCATCCGATCTACGAGGTATCGCACTGGCCGCTGCGCAGGACGCTGGCGTTCTTCGCCGCGCTGGAGCTGCCCGGCGTGCGCGCCCAGGTCGCCGGCCGCATCGTGCGCGAGATCGCCAACCGCCTGGAGTTCCTGGTGAACGTCGGCCTGGACTACCTGACGCTGGACCGCGCCGCAGGCTCCCTCTCCGGCGGCGAGTCGCAGCGCATCCGGCTCGCCTCCCAGATCGGCTCCGGCCTCACCGGCGTGATGTACGTGCTGGACGAGCCCTCCATCGGCCTGCACCAGCGCGACAACGCGCGCCTGATCGACACCCTCAAGCACCTGCGCGACCTGGGCAACAGCGTCATCGTGGTCGAGCACGACGAGGATGCCATCCGCGCCGCGGACCACGTCGTGGACATGGGCCCGGGGGCCGGCGGGGCCGGCGGGCGCGTCATCGCCCAGGGCCCGCCCGCGGCGATCCTCGCCTCGGCGGAGTCGCTGACCGGCAAGTATCTCTCCGGGAAGATGAAGATCGACCTCCCGGTGCTGCGCAACCGGCCGGGCAAGCAGCGCCTGGTGGTGCGCGGCGCGCGCGGCAACAACCTGAAGGACGCGACCCTGGAAATACCGGCCGGACTGCTGGTGTGCGTCACCGGCGTGTCCGGCTCGGGAAAGTCGACGCTGATCAACGACACGCTGTACGCGGCGGTGGCGCGGCACCTGTACGGCAGCTCCACGGAGCCGGCGCCCCACGAATCGGTGTCCGGGCTGGACCTGTTCGACAAGGTGGTCAGCGTCGACCAGGGTCCGATCGGGCGCACGCCGCGCTCCAACCCGGCGACCTACACCGGCCTGTTCACCCCGATCCGCGAACTCTTCGCCGGGGTCGCCGAGGCGCGCGCGCGCGGCTACGACGCCGGGCGCTTCTCCTTCAACGTCAAGGGCGGGCGCTGCGAGGCCTGCCAGGGCGACGGCGTGACGCGCCTCGAGATGCACTTCCTGCCCGACATCTACGTCGCCTGCGACGTCTGCCACGGCCGCCGCTACAACCGCGAGACCCTCGAGGTGCGCTACAAGGGCCGCAACGTCCACGAGGTCCTGCAGATGCGGGTTGCCGAGGCCGCGGATTTCTTCTCCGCGGTGCCGGCCATCGCCAAGAAGCTGGAAACGCTGCTCGAGGTCGGCCTCGCCTACCTCACCCTTGGCCAGAGCGCGACCACGCTCTCGGGCGGCGAGGCGCAGCGCGTGAAGCTGTCGCTGGAACTGTCGCGCCGCGACACCGGCCGCACCCTGTACATCCTGGACGAGCCCACCACCGGACTGCACTTCCACGACATCCGCCTCCTGCTGCACGTGCTGCACCGGCTGCGCGATGCGGGCAACACCGTGGTGGTCATCGAGCACAACCTGGAGGTGATCAAGACCGCGGACTGGATCGTCGACCTCGGCCCGGAGGGCGGCGACGGCGGCGGCAGCATCGTGGCGCAGGGCGCGCCGGAAGCGGTCGCGGCGGTCGAGGCGAGCCATACCGGGCGCTACCTGAGGCGGGTGCTTGCGCCCGCGGCGCCGGGCTTGCGGCCGGTCCGATCCGTCGCAGTGCGTTCAAGTTAGGGCAGCTGCCCAAGCGCAGCAAACCCCCGCAGCGCCGGCTCTACCCCCACGGCACCACCAGCTGCATATTGCTCGACGCGACGCGCTGGATCAGGCCGGCGCCAGCACCGGCGCCTCGCCCGCCGCACCGCGCCAGGCCAGCGTGCGCCGGTGGTACCCAGCGAGGCTGGCGCGGTGCCCGATGGAAACGAACGTCGTCCCGGGCAGCCGCTGCGGCAGCAGCGCATAGAGCTCGGCCTGCGTCTGCTCGGGCAGCGAGGCGGTGGCCTCGTCCATGAACAGCCAGTCGGGCCGGTTGATGAGCGCGCGTGCGAACGCAAGTCGCTGCTGCTCTCCACCCGAGAGCAGTTGCGCCCAGTTCTCCTCGCGCGCGAGGTCCGCGGCCAGATGCGCCAGCCCGGTGGCGCGCAGCGCCTCGCGCGCCTCCTCATCGGCCACTCGCGCGGCATCCTCCGGGTAGCACACCGCGTGCTTCAGGCTGCCGATGGGCAGGTAGGGTTTCTGCGGCAGGAACAGCAGCCTTGCGCCCCGCGGTATCGTGATGCGCCCTTTCCAGTACGGCCAGATCCCCGCCAGGGCGCGCAACAGCGTCGACTTGCCGGCGCCGGAGGGCCCGGTGACCAGCACCGGCTCTCCGGCCTTGAAGTCGAGGTCCGTCGGCGCAAGCAACTTGCGGCCCTCGGGCAGCGACAGCGCCAGCTGCTGCAGCGCCAGGCCATCGGCCTCGACGCGGTCGCCGTCCAGGGGCTCGGCCTGCTCGCGCGCGCGCGCCAGCGCCTCGGTGAAGCTGGTGAGGCGGTCCACGGTCGCCTTCCAGTTGGCGAAGGCGCCGTAGGCATTGATGAACCAGGACAGCGCGCCCTGCACCTGGCCGAAGGCGGAGGCGATCTGGAAGATGCCGCCCAGCGGCATCTGCCCGGAGAAGAAGCGCGGCGAGGCGACGATGAACGGGAAGATGATCGCGATCTGGGCGTAGAGCACGGTGAACCACGTCAACTGCTTCTGCTTGAGCATCTTCGCCCACCACACCGACACCACCTCGCCGAAGCGGGCGCGGAAGTTCTGCGCCTCGCCCGCCTCGCCCCGGTACAGCGCCACGCCCTCGGCGTTCTCGCGCAGGCGCACCAGCGCGAAGCGGAAGTTGGCCTCGTTGCGCTGCAGGTCGAAGTTGATGCCGATCAGGCGCCGGCCGATGAGGTGCGTAAGCCCGGTGCCGGCGACCGCGTACGCCAGCGCCACCCAGACCATGTAGCCGGGAATCTCGATGCCCAACAGGGTCGCCGGCCCCGAGATGGCCCACAGGATGCCGACGAAGGACACCAGGGTCACCACCGCGGAGAGCAGGCCCAGGGTCAGCGTCAGCGTGAGGTCGACGAAGATGTTGAGGTCCTCGGCGATGCGCTGGTCCGGGTTGTCGGTGCCCCTGTCCAGCAGTTGCAGCCGGTAATAGGCGCGGTCCCCCAGCCAGTCGGCCAGGTAGCGCTCGGTGAGCCAGGTGCGCCACTCGATGAACAGCATCTGCTGGAAGTACTGGCGGTAGACGCCGGTGATGATGAACGTCAGCGCGAGCAGGGCGAACATGCCCAGCTGGCGGAAGAACTCGGCCTGGTCGCGCGACTCGAAGGTGTTGTAGAACTCGCGGTTCCAGGTGTTGAACAGCACCTCCAGCCACACCAGGGTGAGCGCCAGCCCGACCACGGTGGCGAGCAGGACCAGGCCCTTGCCGCGCTCCCCGGACACCCAGTAGGGGCGCGTCAGCGCCCACAGGGTGCGGAAAAAACGCTTCTTTGGCATCGTGTTACCTCCCGAGATTCGGGCCAGTTTACAGAACGGCCGCAACGGGGCGAGAATCCTCCGCATGCAGCAGCAGCTCTACCGCTTCGGCCCGTCCGTGGAGCACCGCGCCAACCACCTGTTCGTGTTCCTGCATGCCAGCGGCGCGGGCGCGCGCTCCATGATCCCGGCGGCATTCAAGTTCCAGGGCCGCTTTCCCAGCGCGGCGCTGGTGGTGCCCAGCGGCTTCTCGCTCTACAGCAGCCGCGGCGACGAGGCCGACAGCCAGCAGTGGTTCTCCACCCGCGGCCTCAATGACGACAACCGCATGGCCCGCGTCTCGGCGATCCTGCCGCGCATCGAGCAACTGGTGCGCCACGAGCAGACGCACTACGGCGTTGCCCTGGAGCGCACCGTGCTGATCGGCTACGCCCAGGGCGGCACCGTGGCGCTGGAAACGGCCAAGGCCTTTCCCGGCCTTGCCGGCGCGGTGGTGGCGTACTCGGCGCGCTTCGCCCGCTTGCCGCGCACCGGCAGCCGCATCGGCACGCGCTTTCACCTGGTGCACGGCGAGTTCGACTCGGTGGTCTCGCGGGTGCACGCCGAGCGCGCCGCGCGCGTGCTCGCCGGCCTGCACGTGCCGGTGACGCTGGACATCATCGAGGACCTGGGCCACGCCCTCAGCCACGAGGCGATCTGCCGCGGCTCGCTGCGCCTGCTGCAGGGCATCTACGAGGGGCGCCGGGCGACGCTGCACTAGGCCCGGGGCCGCGGCACGGCCGCAGAGCTAACCGATCCGGTTACGTCGGCGGCCCGCTAGGCGGCCAGCTCCGCCAGGTCCCGGAACAGCCCCAGCGCCTCCGGGTTGGCCAGCGCGTCGGTGTTCTGCACCGGCATGCCGTTCACCACCGAGCGCACCGCCAGCTCCACCACCTTGCCGTTCTTGGTGCGCGGGATGTCCGCCACCTGCACGATCTTCGCCGGGACGTGGCGCGGCGTGGTGTTCTCGCGGATGCGGGCGCGCAGCTTCTCCTCCAGCGCCGCGTCCAGGCTGTAGCCCGGCCGCAGGCGCACGAACAGCACCACCCGCGTGTCGGTGGGCTTGTCCGGCGGCCACAGCTGGCCGATCGCCACCGACTCCTCCACCTCGTCGATCTTATCCACCTGGCGGTAGATCTCGGCGGTGCCGATGCGCACCCCGCCGGGATTGAGCGTCGCGTCCGAGCGCCCGTAGACGATCATGGTGCCGCGCTCGGTGAGCTCGCACCAGTCGCCGTGGGTCCAGACGTTGGGGTACTTGTCGTAGTAGGCGGCGCGGTACTTCTCGCCGCCGCGGTCGTTCCAGAACCCCAGCGGCATCGAAGGCAGCGGCCGGGTGCACACCAGCTCGCCCTTCTGCCCGACCACGGCCTGGCCGGCCTCGTTGAACACCTGCACCGCGCTGGCGAGCGACCGGCACTGCAACTCGCCGCGGTACACCGGCAGCACCGGGCTGGCGTCGGCGAACGCCGCCATGATGTCGGTGCCGCCCGAGATCGAGGCGAGGCAGACGTCCTTCTTCACCTTGGCATAGACGTAGTCGTAGCTCTCGGGCACCAGCGGCGAGCCGGTGGACAGGATCATGCGCAGCTCGGGCAGCCGGTGGCTCTGGGCGGGCGCGAGGTCGCGCTTGGCCATGGCGTCGATGAACTTGGCCGAGGTGCCGAAGTGGCTGAAGCGCTCCTTCTGGGCGTAGTCCCACAGGATCTGGCCGCCGCGCTCGAAGGGCGAGCCGTCGTACAGCATCACCGTGGCCTCGGCGGCGAGGCCGTGGAAGAGCATGTTCCACACCACCCAGTTGGTGGTGCAGAAATAAAACAGGCGGTCGCCGGGACGGACGTCGAACTGCAGCTTCAGCGTCTTCAGGCCCTGCAGCAGCGCGCCGCCGGCGCCGTGCACGATGCACTTGGGCGTGCCGGTGGTACCAGAGCTGAACAGGATGTAGGCCGGGTGCTCGAAGGGCATCTGCGCGTACTCGATCTCGGCCGGGGCGTGCTTGCGCAGCCAGTCCTCCAGCAGCACCGCCTTCGGAATCCCGGTGATGTCGGGGCGCGCGCGCAGTTGCGGCACCACCACCACCTTGCGCAGGCCCGGCAGCCCTTGGGCGATCTCGGCCACGCGCGCCAGCACCTCGTGCTCGCGCCCGCCATAGCGGTAGCCGTCGGCGACGAACAGGATCTTGGGGTCGATCTGGCCGAAACGGTCCAGCACCCCGCCGACGCCGAAGTCAGGCGAGCACGACGACCAGACGATGCCCTGCGACAGCGCAGCGAGGGCGAGCATCCCGGTCTCCGGGATGTTGGGGATGAAGGCGGCGACGCGCTCGCCGGTGCGCAGGCCCAGCTGCGCGATCGCCTGCGCCGCGCGCGAGACGTCGCTGGTGAGGCTGGAATAGCTGACCCGGCGCTGGAAGCCGCGCTCGTCCCAGAACACCAACGCGTCGCCCTGGTCGCCGCGCCGCAGCAGGTTCTCGGCGAAATTGAGCCGCGCCCCGGGGAACCACTTCGCCCCCGGCAGCTTGTTGCCCTCCACCAGGACGGTCGAGCCCTTGCTCGAGGCGATCACCCCGCTCCAGTCCCAGAACTCGCTCCAGAACTGCTCCAGGTTGTCCACCGACCAGCGGTAGAAATCGGCGTGGTCGGCGAGGTCCAGCCGGTGCTTGCGCGCGACCAGCTGCGCGAACTGCGTCACCTGGGCGCGCTCGATCGCCTCCGGCGAGGGCGACCAGATCGGCTGCAGGGCCTTCGCGGCCGCCTTGGCCGGCCTGGCGGACTTCGCCGCCTTCGCGCGCTTGGCTGGCTTGGAGCTCATGGCGGGCGGCATTATCCCTCAGTCTTGGGCCTGCTTGAGGCAGGCGAGGGCCGTGACCAGGTCGGGGTAGGCCGCGATCGGGATCCCGGTGATCGGGAAGTTCTCCAGTGCCCTCAGGGTGTGCGCACCGTAGTAGGCCTGCGCCGGAACGGCGCGCTCGCCAATGAGATCGTGCTCGATGCGCACCGGGGCGTTCATGCCGGCCTGCATCGCGGACACCGCACTTGACGCGCAAGCGCGGAGAATCCCACAATGGTCCATGCAGGATGGTAAAAAATCAACCGCTCGGCTCGGCCTCGTGCAACCTGGCTGCCCGTTGCCGGTGAGGCGCAGGCCCAATGCCGGGGCACCGGACGCATAGACGATGATCTCGATTCGCGGCATCAGCAAGTGGTACGGCAGCTTCCAGGTCCTCGCCGACTGCTCCACCGAGGTGAGCAAGGGCGAGGTGGTGGTGGTCTGCGGGCCCTCGGGCTCCGGCAAGTCCACCATCATCAAGTGCGTCAACGCCCTGGAGCCGTTCCAGGAGGGCACCATCACGGTGGACGGGGTTTCGGTCGGGGATCCCAAGACCGACCTGCCCAAGCTGCGCTCTCGCATCGGCATGGTGTTCCAGAACTTCGAGCTGTTTCCGCACCTGTCGGTCACGGAGAACCTGACGCTGGGCCAGGTCAAGGTGCTCGGGCGCACCGAGGAGGCGGCGCGCGACAAGGGCCTCAGGCTCCTGGACCGCGTCGGCCTCTCCGCGCACAAGGACAAGTACCCCGGCCAGCTCTCCGGCGGCCAGCAGCAGCGGGTGGCGATCGCCCGCGCGCTGTCCATGGACCCGATCGCGATGCTGTTCGACGAGCCCACCTCGGCCCTGGACCCGGAGATGATCAACGAGGTGCTGGACGTGATGGTGGAGCTCGCCCAGGAGGGCATGACCATGATGGTGGTCACGCACGAGATGGGCTTCGCGCGCAAGGTGGCGCACCGCGTCATCTTCATGGACGCGGGCAAGATCATCGAGGACTGCACCAAGGACGAGTTCTTCGGCACGCCGCGCTCCGAGCGCGCGCAGCTGTTCCTGTCGAAGATCCTGCAGCACTAGGCCCGCGCCCGGGCCGGCAGGTCAGGCCGGTGGGGCCACGCTCAGGCCTGCGACCTTGTGCTTGGCGATGAGCCGGGCCACCTCGCCCCGCTTCGCTTCCTCCACGAACGCGCGCAGCCAGGCCGCCGCCGCCCTGCGCGCGATCGGGGTGCCGATCGCCTGCTGCACGGCGGTGAACTTCCCCTCCAGGATGCGCAAGCCCGGGTGCCTGCCCTGGTCGGCGATCAGGCGCGGCTTGAGGCCCGCCAGCGCCTCCAGCTTCTGCTTCAGGAACAGCTGACAGGAGGCTTCGATCCCCTCGGCATATACCAGTTGCGCATGCTTGAGCGTGCGGCGCAGGTACATGTCGTAGGCGCTCTTTGCGCAGACCGCGATGCGGATTCCGGGCCGGTCCACCTCGGCCACCGACTGGATCGGCGATCCGGCCGGCACCAGGTAGGTGGATTCGATCTCCACGTAGGCAGGCGAAAAAGCGATCTCCCCCGCGCGCAGCGGGTCGGCACCGATGAGGCCGATGTCCCACTCGGCCACCGCCGCCACCACGTCGCCGGGCGCCGCGTAGGGCCGCAGCTCGACCGGGACGCCCAGGCGGCGCGCGATCTCGCGCCCGATGTCCGGGGCGACGCCGTCGGGTTCCCCGTCAGGCTTCTTGCCGTTAATGAGGAGGAAGTTGGAAAGATTGAGGCCGACGCGCAGCCTGCCGGTCGGCGCCAGTTCGGCGCGCAGTTCGGGAGTAATGTCCTCTGGCATGGGGCGCGACGTTATCATGCGTGCCTTGCGCTCGAAAGCGCGGTTCCACAGGGGACCGGAGGACCGGACCTGGATCGCGCCGACCAACGGGTAGCTATTTCTTGGCCAGCGCCGCGGCGCGCACGCCTGAAAGCGTCGCCGAGGGCGTGATCGCCTCCGGGTCGATCTTTAGCTCGATCACCGAGGGCTTGCCCGAGGCGAGCGCGCGCTCAAAGGCCGGCTGGAACTGCGCGGTCGCGCGCACCGTCTCGCCGTGCCCGCCGAAGGCGCGCGCATAGGCGGCAAAGTCCGGATTCGCCAGCTCGGTTCCCGACACCCGGCCGGGGTACTCCCGCTCCTGGTGCATGCGGATGGTGCCGTACATGCCGTTGTTCACCACCAGCACCACGACGGGCGCGCGGTACTGCATGGCGGTGGCCAGTTCCTGCCCGTTCATGAGGAACTCGCCGTCGCCGGCGACCGCCACCACCGTGCGCCCGGGCTGCGCGATCTTCGCCGCCACCGCCGCCGGCACGCTGTAGCCCATCGACCCGCTGGTGGGCGCCAGTTGCGTGCGCCAGCCCTTGTACCTGAAGTGCCGGTGTAGCCAGATGGCAAAATTGCCCGCGCCGTTGGTGATGATCGCGTCCTCGGGCAGCGTGTCCGACAGCCATCTGGCGATCTCGCCGTACTGCAGCGCGCCCGGCATCGGCAGCGGCGCGTTCCAGGCCTCGTACTGCGCGCGCGCCGCCTTGACCTGGTCCTTCCATTTCGCGCCCTCCAGCTTCAGCTTCACCAGCGCCTCCACGAACTGCGGGTAGGCGGCGTTGATGGGCAGCTCGGCGCGGTAGACGCGGCCCAGTTCCTCGGCGCCGGCGTGCACATGCACCAGCTTCTGTCTTGGCGCGGGAATCTCCAGCAGGGTGTAGCCGCTGGTGGTCATCTCCCCCAGGCGCGCCCCGATCACCAGCAGCACGTCGGCGTCCTTCACCCGCTGCGCCAGCTTCGGGTTGATGCCGACGCCGACATCGCCAACGTAGTTCGGCCGGCGGTTGTCGTAGAAGTCCTGGCAGCGGAACGAGCAGGCGACCGGCAGCGAAACCGCCTCGGCCCAGGCGCGGAACGTATCGAGCGCCTTCGGGTTCCAGCCGCCCCCGCCCAGGATCGCGAGCGGCTGCGCCGCGCCGGCGAGGTGCTTTTCCAGCTCCGCCATGTCCGCGGCCGAGGGCGCCGGCGCCGGGGTGCGGTAGCGGGGCGCATCGGCGACCGCGGCCTCGGAGAACAGCATGTCCTCGGGCAGCGCGAGCAGCACCGGGCCCGGACGGCCGGAGGTCGCGGCATGGAAGGCGTGGCTGACGTACTCCGGGATGCGCTCGGCGCGGTCGATCTGCGCCGCCCACTTGGTGAGCGGGCCGTACATGCGCCGGTAGTCGATCTCCTGGAACGCCTCGCGCTCGACGAAGTCGTTGCCCACCTGCCCCACGAACACCAGCATCGGCGTGGAGTCCTGGAACGCGGTGTGCACGCCCACCGAGGCGTTGGTGGCGCCGGGACCGCGCGTCACGAACAGCACCCCGGGCTCGCCGGTCAGCTTGGCGTGCGCCTCGGCCATGTACGAGGCCCCGCCCTCCTGCCGGCAGATGATGAACCGCAGCCGGTCCTTGAGGTCGTGCAGGCCGTCCAGCACCGGCAGGAAGCTCTCGCCGGGGACGCCGAAGGCGGTGCGCACGCCGTGGCCGGCGAGCGCGTCGGCGAGGATTCGCCCCCCATGCCTGGAGCGCAGATCCGCTTTCATTTTCCCCAGGCTTGGTTCAGGTTCCGCGCGCAGTCGGCCAGCGCCTCGCCGGCGCTGTCCAGCACGCGGCCCATGGTGATGAAGCCGTGCACCATGTCCGGATAATTCCGGTGCGCGGCCGCCACGCCTTGCCCCGCCAGCCGCTCGGCGTAGGCCCTGCCCTCGTCCAGCAGCGGATCGAAACCCGCGGTCAGCACCAGCGCCGGGGGCAGCCCGGCGAGGCTCCGCGCCAGCAGCGGCGAGGCGCGCCAGTCCAGCCAGTCCTGCTCGCGCGGCAGGTAGTGCCTGCGGAAGTACAGCATGCTCTTTTTCTCCAGCAGGTAGCCCACGCCGTTGGCGTCGATGCTCGGATGGCCCATGCGCTGGTCGGTCGCCGGGTAGATGAGCAGCTGGAACGAGATGGCGGGGCCGCCCGCGTCGCGCGACATCAGGGACACCACCGCGGCAAGGTTGCCCCCGGCGCTGTCGCCGCCGACCGCGATCCGCGAGGCATCGATCCCCAGCGCCGCGGCGTTCGCCGCCACGAAGCGCAGCGCGGCAAAGCTGTCCTCCACCCCTGCCGGGAACGGCGCCTCCGGTGCCTTGCGGTACTCCGCCGACAGCACCGCGCAGCGCGCGCCGTTGGCCAGGGTCCGGCAGACGACGTCGTGCGTGTCCAGGTCACCGATCACCCAGCCGCCACCGTGGTAGTACACCAGCGCGGGCAGCACCTCGTTCCTGCTCGAGCCCGCGGGCCGGTAGTGCCGCACCGGCACCGGGCCGCCGGAGGCGGGCGCGAGCAGCAGCTGCACGGACTCGACCGCGGGCGGATCGGGCAGCAGCGCGGCGCGCGAATCGCGGTACAGGCGGCGCGCCACCGCGGGCGGGGTCTGGTAATACGGCGGCAGCGGCGACTTCGCCGCCCGCTCCAGCAACTGCGCGACCTGGGGATGCAGCACGGGATGATTCCTAGTTCACCGCCGCCAGCATCTTCTGCAGCCGCTCGAGGAAGAACGGCGCGGCCTTGTGGATGCGCGTCTCCTGCGTGACTATCAGGGGGCGGATTTGGGGCAGGTAGGCCTGCCACTGCGGATCGGCCTGCATGGCGGCGCGGCATTTCTCGCGCTGGTTGAGGTCGTCGTAGGCCCACATGTGGGTGACCAGGTTCTGCATCCCGACCTCGGTCAGGTAATAGCCCACCAGATGCGGCAGGTGCCTGAGCTGAACCTTCATGCCCTCGTTCTCGTAGTGCCTGAAGTATTCCGGCGCCTTGCCGACCTGCAGCAGGTACATGCGCTCTTCGACATACATGGATGGGGTCTCCGACGGATCGTTGGGGGCAGAAAGCTGCCGTGGGTGGGCTTCGATTATAGTATCGGCGCCATGGACGACATCAACACGCTGCGCCGCATCCTCAGGGACTGCCGCGTCATCGCCGTGGTCGGGCTTTCGGCGAACTGGCACCGACCGAGCCATTTCGCGGCCAAGTACATGCAGCAGCACGGCTACCGGGTCATTCCGGTGAATCCGCAGTACCAGGAGGTGCTGGGCGAGAAGTGCTACGCCACGCTGCGGGACATCCCCGGGAAGGTGGACCTGGTGGATGTGTTCCGCAAGACCTCCGAGGTGCTGCCGATCGCCGAGGACGCGTTGGCCATCGGCGCGCGTGTGCTGTGGCAGCAACTGGGGGTGCGCAACCAGGCCGCCGCCGACCTCGCCCGCGCCCGGGGGCTGGAGTCGGTCATGGACCGTTGCGTGAAGATCGAGCATGGCCGGCTGTTCGGGGGCCTGGGCTGGGTGGGGGTCAATACCCGGGTCATCTCGGCCAATAGGCCCCGCTGGCTTGCTTACTAATGCTTGCTTGACCGCGACCCCGGTCGGGTAATCCTTATGTCCATCAGCCATCCCGTGCGCGTGTTCGACGGCCGTTTCGGCCGCCTCAAGCTGCCGGAGGTCAGGACCGGCGAGAGCCGTAAAGCCGTGCCGCGCGAAGGCCGGGGGCGCACGCAGGTCCTGTCCGAGTCCGCCAGCGTGCTCACCCGGCGCCGCGCGCCGGCAAGGGGCTGAACGCCATGGCCGATCGCAGGTTCGGATTCGAGACCCTGGCGCTGCACGCGGGGCAGATTCCCGACGCCGCCACCGGAGCGCGCGCCGCGCCCATCTACCAGACCACCTCTTTCGTGTTCGATTCCGCCGAGCACGCCGCGGGCCTGTTCAACCTGCAGACCTTCGGCAACATCTACTCTCGGATCTCCAACCCGACGGTGGCGGTGCTGGAGGAGCGGGTGGCGGCGCTGGAAGGCGGGCGCGCGGCGCTCGCCTGCGGCACCGGGC
>VGIA01000031.1 GCA_016868105.1 Betaproteobacteria bacterium
GGTCGATGATGCGCAGCGTCATGTTGCCGCGCAGCTGGTGGAAGAATTCCTCGTAGGGGTCGTCGTGGTAGTCGGTGCGCGCGTTGGGGCCGCCCACCACCATCACGATCAGGTCCTCGGCCTCCAGAAACACCTGCTGGTTGCCCACCGGCGGCCTGAGCAGGTGCGCGTGCTCGTCGATCCACTTGCCGAAGTTGAACGCGGACAGTGCCATCGGGCGATTCTAGCGGGACGCAAGGCCTACTGCGCCGCGATCAGGCTGGCGAGGTACTCGGGATCCCTGCTCAGGCGCGCCGATTCACCGTCGTACACGATGCGCCCGCGGTCCATCACCACGGTACGTGGGGAGAATTCCAGCGCCACGCGGCTATTCTGCTCCACCAGGATGATGGCAAGGCCGCCCGCGCCGCGCAACTTGAGCAATACCTGCGTCAGCGTCTGCACGATCACCGGCGCCAGGCCCTCGGTGGGCTCGTCCATCAGCAGCACCGAAGGGTTGGTGAGCAGCGCGCGCGCCACCGCCAGCATCTGCTGCTCGCCGCCGGAGAGCTGGGTGCCGGCGTTGGCGAGGCGCTCGCGCAGGTTGGGAAACAGCCCGAACACCCGCTCCCGGGTCCAGGGCCCGGGGCGCGCGCCCAGTTCCAGGTTCTCCAGCACCGTGAGCGAGGGAAAAATCTCGCGCTCCTGCGGCACGTAGCCCAGGCCGGCGCGCGCGCGCCGGTGGGGAGGATAGGCGGAAACATCGGCCCCGTTGAGGGCGATCGTCCCCGCGTGCATCGTGGTGTGTCCCATGATCGTCTCCAGCAGCGTGGACTTGCCCACGCCGTTGCGGCCGATCACCGACAGGCTTTCGCCCTTGTCCAGCGCGAGGTGGATCTCCTCCAGCAGGTGCGTCTCGCCGTAGCCGGAGCCGACGCCCTTGAGCGACAGCGCCTCAGGCATCCAGCGCGTTCCCCAGGTACACCGCGCGCACCTCCCGATTCGCGGCGATCTGCTGCGGCGCGCCCTCGGCGTAGACCGCGCCGTTCACCAGCACCGTGATGCGCTCGGCGAAGCGGAACACTACTTCCATGTCGTGCTCGATGATGAGCACGGCGATGTCGCGGGGCAGCGAGGCGATGGCATCGAGCAGGATGTGCGTTTCCGCGCTCGGGATTCCGGCCGCGGGCTCGTCCAGCAGCAGCACGCGCGGGGCAAGGCCCAGCGCGATGGCGATCTCCACCAGGCGCTGGCGGCCGTAGGGCAGCTCCACGATGCGCCGGCCGGCGTCCTCGCCCAGTTTCAGCATCTCGATCAGGCGCATGGCCTCGGCCAGCACCTCGGCGCGCCGTCCCGCGGCGCGCAGCATGCCCCCGCCCAGGCCCATGCGCTCGAACACCGGGATGCAGACGTTCTCCAGCACCGTCAGGCCGCGGAACAACTGGTTGATCTGGAAGGTGCGCGCGATGCCGCGCTTGACGCGCCTCGCCTGCGGCAAACCGGTGAGGTCCTCGCCCTCCAGCAGCACCTTGCCCTTCGAGGGGGCGAGCGCCCCGGTGAGCAGGTTGATGAAGGTGGTCTTGCCCGCGCCGTTGGGCCCGATCAGCGCGTGCCGCGCGCCGGCCTCGAGCCGGAAATTCACCTCGCGCGCAACCTCCAGCGCGCCGAAGTTCTTGCTCAGGCCCTTGGTCTCCAGGCGCGCGGTGCTCATGCGGTGTTTGCGCCGCGCAGGCGCCGCATCAGGGCTTCGCCAATACCGATGATGCCGTTGCGCGCGTACAGCGCGACCATGACCAGCGTCACGCCGATGCCCAGCTGCCAGGCGGTCGGGTAGGCCTTGGCGAGCACGTGCTCCAGCACCATGTAGGCCACGGCGCCGACGAAGGCGCCGTACAGGCGCCCGTAGCCGCCCAGGATCAGGATGATCAGCAACCCGGCGGCACGTTCGAGGCTCAGGGCCGAGAGGTTGACGTAGCCGGTGGCCTGCGTGAAGAGGCCGCCCGCGACGCCGGCAAGCGCCGCCGAGATGGTGTAGGCGATCACCAGGCGCGCGCGCACCGGCGCACCGACCGCGTGCATGCGCAGCAGGTTCTCGCGCACCCCGGTCAGGCTCTGGCCGAAGGACGAATACACCAGCGTGCGCACCACCAGGAAACACAGCAGCAGCACCACGAGCACGTACAGGTACTGCGAGCGGAAATAGAGGACGTCGAACGAGAACAGGCCGAGGATCTTGCCGAAGCTCAGGCCGGGGATGCCATCGAAGCCGCCGGTCCAGTGGGCACCCATGTTGGCCGCCTGCTCCAGCAGTGCCATGGTGCACAGCGTCAGCATCAGCAGTGTCAGGCCGTGGGTGCGCAACAGCACCAGGCCGCTCACCAGCCCGATCAGCCCGGCCACCACGGCCGCTGCCAGCAGGCCCGATAGCGGCTCGTTCCAGCCCAGGTGCGAGGCCAGCATGCCGACGGTGTAGGCGCCGGCGCCGAAGAACGCGGCGTGGCCCAGGGTGACGATGCCGGCGTAGCCCAGCACCAGGTCCAGCGACAGCGCGAACAGGATCGTGATCAGCAGCTGGGTGCCGAAGGCGAGGTAGGTCGGGAAGGCGAAGAACGCCGCGACGGCGGCGATCCAGGGCAGCAGCTCCCACCACCGGAAGCGGTGGCGGCGCGCGAACCGTCCGGCGGCGGTCTGCGGCGCGTCCATCAGGCGCCTTTCTTCCCAAACAATCCCTGCGGCCGGGCGAGCAGCAGGATCAGGGTGAGCGCATAGATGAAGATGGTGCCGCCCTTGGGGAAGTAGATCTTGAGCACGAAATCGAGCACGCCGATGAGCAGCGCGGCGAAGAACACGCCGGACACCTTGCCCAGGCCGCCGACCGCGACCACGATCAGGAAGTAGACCAGGTACCGCAGCGGGTAGTTGGGATCCAGGCCAAGGATCTCCGCGCCCAGCCCGCCGCCCAGCGCCGCCAGCCCGCTGCCCAGCGCGAAGGCGACGGTGAACAGGCGCCCCACGTCCACGCCCATGGACTGCGCCATGCGCCGGTTGTCCACCGCAGCGCGGATGCGCGCGCCGTAGCGCGTGCGCTCGAAGCCCAGCCACAGGCCCAGCATGATCAGGGTGCCGACGACGATCAGCGCCAGGCTGTAGGTGCGATAGGTCATGAAGCCGAGGTTGGTCTGCCCGCGCAGCCAGTCGGGCAGGCGGATCACCTGCGTCTCCGGACCGACGCCGAGGGTCACCGCCGCGGTCATGATGAAGACCAGGCCGATCGTGAACAGCACCTGGTCCAGCTCCTGCGCGCGGTACAGCCGGGAGTAGAGCAGCCGCTCCAGCACCACCGAGAACGCCGCGATGGCGAAGAACGCCAGCGCCAGGGCCGCGACGAACGAAAGGCCCCAGTGCTTCGTCGCCAGCACGATGAGGTATCCGCCCAGCATGGCGAAGCCACCGTGCGCCAGGTTGACGAAGCCCATCAGGCCCATCGTCACCGACAGGCCCACCGACACGATGAACAGCACCATGCCGGAGGCAAAACCGCCAAGAAGGATGCTTGCGGGATCCATGAAAAAAACCGCCGCCCGTCGGGCTACCGCGGGCGGCGGCTGGTTGCTGGGGGTTCAGGACTGGCGCGCAGGATGTTCCCTTACTTGCATTTCCCCTCCTTGAGTTCCTTGCACATGTCCTTCACGGCGGTGATGACCCCGAGGTTCCTCTGCACCAGGCGGCCGCCCTGCTTCACGACCTCGCTCAGGTACTCGTTCATGATGATGTCGCGCGTCGCCGGGTCGATCTGGATCGGCCCCCGCGGGCTATCGAACTTCCAGCCCCTGAGGGCGTTCATGGTGCCCTCGGGGTCCATCCTGCCCTTCATCGCCACCACCGCATGCGCGATCGCCGCCATGCCGTCGTAGCCCTGAACCGCCATGAAGTCGGGCGTGGCGTTGGCGCCGTAATCCTTCTTCCAGGTCTCGACGAAGCGCCGGTTGTGCGGGTTGTCGAGGTCGGCGTTGTAGTGGTGGGCGGTGATCAGCCCCACCGCGTCGTCGCCCATGCCCTGGAGCTTATAGTCCGGCGTCAGGTCGCCCGGGCCGACCAGCTTGATGCCGGCCTGGCGCATGCCGAGCGCATTGTAGGTCTTCATCACCGCAACCGCGTGGTCACCCGAGGGCACGAAGACGAAGAACACGTCGGGCTTCCTGTCCTTGGCGCGCTGGAAAAAGGGCGTGAAATCCGGCACCTGCCCCGCGCCGCCCATCGGGATGGCGTCGATCACCTTGCCGCCGTTGACCTCGAAGGCGCGCTTGAACGCGTCCAGGCTGTCCTTGCCGGGCGGGAAATCGGTGTAGCCGACCACCGCGGTCTTCGCCTTAAGGTTCTTCACCGCTGCCTCGCCCATGGCGTGGCCGGCGTGCCACATCGAGAACGAGACCCGCGAGATCATGGGCGATAGATTGGTGATCCACGCCGTGCCCGCGTTCATGATCACCGCGGGCTTCTTGCCTTCAGTGAACAGCGAGGCGGAGGCGATGGCATCGGGCGAGTAAATGAAGCCGGTGAGGATGTCCACCTTCTCCTGCGCGATCAGTTCCTGCACCGCGGTCTTGGCCTCGGCCCCGCTCGGGTTCTTCGAGTCGCGCTTCACCAGTTCGACCTTGTAGGGCCCGAAGGCGTTCGGGTTCAGCTTCATGAACACCTGCATGCCGCGGTCCACCTGCTGCGCGAATTCGGCGCCCACGCCGCTGTAGGGCAGCACCACGCCCACCCTGACCGTCTGTGATTGAGCCGTCGCGGCGGCGGCGACGAACGATGCGGCCACCAGGACAAGCTTCAGAACATTGGAAACTCTCATGATCCCCTCCTCGTATTGGCCACCGGCGTACGCCGAAGCCCCGGTAATATGGACAACCTGCCGCGTGCTGGCAAGTCCTCAGGCAAGGTTGCTGCGTCGCACCACCTTAGAACGTCACCACGGATCTTACCGAACGCCCCTGGTGCATCAGGTCGAAGGCCTCGTCGATGCGCTCCAGCGGCATCACCTGCGTGATCAAGTTGTCGGTGTTGATCTTATTGGCCATGTGCCAGCCCACGACGCGAGGCAGGACGCTGCGCCGGTGGAGGCCGAAGGCCCCAGGGCCGGCGAGGTCCGGGCGTTTGCCACACGGACGAATTCACGCGCTCGGGCACTGATCTGGAAGGACTTTTCACGGCCATCCCGGGACACGAAGGCACGGGCATGGTGGTCGATATGGGCCCCGGCCTGACCTCGCTCAGCAAAGGCGAGCGCGTCTTCCAGCCCTATGAGCCGGGTATGCAAGGGGGTGGCCTCCGGCGGCGCAAGGGCGTTCGATCTCGAGCGCGGCGCCGGCCCGCTGCGCGACTGCCGCTTTCACTTTCATGGGGAGTCTCCGAATTCCTGCTGCCGCGCAACGTTATCATGCGGATGTGAAGCAAGAAGCACCGGGGAGGAGATACGCGGCCTCCGACGCGATGGTTATTCGCGGCGCGCGGCAGAACAACCTCAAGAACCTGACGCTCTCGATCCCGAACGGCGAGCTGGTGGTCGTCACCGGCGTCTCGGGCTCGGGAAAGTCTTCGCTGGTCTTCGACACCCTGTACGCCGAGGGCCAGCGCCGCTATGTCGAGACCTTTAGTCCCTACGCGCGCCAGTTCCTGGAGCGCATGGACAGGCCGCAGGTTGAGGCCATCGATGGCATCCCGCCGGCGATCGCCATCGACCAGACCAATCCGGTCCGCACCTCGCGCTCCACCGTGGGCACGATGACCGAGTTGAACGACCACCTGAAGCTGCTCTTCGCGCGGGCCTCGAAGCTCTCCTGCCGCGGCTGCGGCAAGCCGGTGTCGCGCGACACGCCGGATTCCATCTGCGCCGCGCTGATGGCCCTGCCAGAGCAGCGGCTGGTGATCACCTTTGCGGTGGACATCCCGAAGAACTTCAAGGAAGCCGAGGTCCAGCAACTGCTGGAGCGGCAGGGCTATACCCGGCTGCATTCGCGCTCGAGGACGCGCATCGAGGTGATCCAGGACCGTTTCAGGCAGTCCGGTGCCGGGCGGGCGCGGGTCATCGAGGCGCTGGAGACGGCGCTCAAGTTCGGACAGGCCAGGGTCAACGTCTACGGCGAGAACAACCAGGTCTTCCGCTTCTCCTCCAACCTGCACTGCCCCGACTGCGACATCAGCTATTCCGAGCCCACCCCGGCCGCGTTCTCCTTCAATTCGCCCGTCGGCGCTTGCGAAGCCTGCCGCGGCTTCGGCCGCGTCATCGGCGTCGACTACGGCCTGGTGATCCCGGAGGAGCGCAAGACCCTGCGCGAAGGCGCCGTGCGCCCCTGGCAGACGCCCAGCTTCAAGGAATGCCAGGACGACCTGGTCAGGTACGCCAACAAGCGCGGCATCCCGCTGGACACGCCCTGGAACCAACTGAAGCCCGAGCAGCGCGCCTGGACCCTCGAGGGCGAGAGGGAATGGGTGAGCTGGAGGAAGTCCTGGCCCGGCGTCTGGTACGGGGTCGGCCGCTTCTTCAAGTGGCTGGAGAGCAAGGCCTACAGGATGCACATCCGGGTGCTGCTCTCCAAGTACCGCTCCTATACGGCGTGCGAAGCCTGTGGCGGCACGCGCCTGAAACCCGATGCCACGCTGTGGAGGATCGAGGGCCAGTCCATCCACGACCTGATGCTGCTGCCCATCTCCACCGTCAGGGGGATGTTCGACAGCCTGCGGTTGCCCGCGCCGCTGGACGAGGCCACCGACCTGCTGCTGGGCGAGATCCGGACCCGACTCAAATTTCTCTGTGACGTCGGCCTGGGCTACCTGACGCTGGACCGGCAGTCGCGCACGCTGTCGGGCGGCGAAGTCCAGCGCATCAACCTCACCACCGCGCTCGGGACGTCGCTGGTCGACACCCTCTTTGTGCTGGACGAACCCTCCATCGGCCTGCACCCGCGCGACATGGGCCGCGTCATCGAGGTCATGAAGCGCCTGCGCGACGCCGGCAACTCGCTGGTGGTGGTCGAGCACGACCCCCAGATCATGTTCGCCGCTGACCGGATCCTGGACATGGGACCTGGCCCCGGCGAGCGCGGCGGCGAGGTCGTGTTTTTCGGCACCCCGGCCGAGCTGCGCGCGAAGTCCACCCTGACCGGCGACTACCTCTCCGGCCGGAAGTCGGCAGCAACTGCGCGGCCGGCCGCCCCGGCCTCGGCATACCTTCATGTCGAGGGCGCCTCCGAGCACAACCTCAAGGCCATCGACGTCGGCATTCCGCTGCAGCGCCTCGCCTGCGTCACCGGCGTCTCCGGCTCCGGCAAGTCCACGCTGGTGCAGGACGTCCTCTACGCGGCGCTGCGAAAGGCCAAGGGCAAGCCCACCGAAACCCCGGGTGCCCACAAGGCCCTGCGCGGCGCCGAGCTGGTGGACGAAGTCGTCATGGTTGACCAGTCGGCCATCGGCAAGACCACGCGCTCCAACCCCGCCAGCTACGTCGGCGCCTTCGACGCCATCCGCGAGCTGTTCGCCAAGACACCCGAATCCAGGCAGCGCCAGTACACCGCCGGCACCTTCAGCTTCAACTCCGGCAATGGCCGCTGCCCCGCCTGCGGCGGCAACGGCTTCGAGCACGTCGAGATGCAGTTCCTCTCCGACGTCTACCTGCGTTGCCCGGACTGCGACGGCAAGCGCTTCCGCGCCCAAGTGCTGGAAGTCCGGGTGCGCGGCAGATCCATCGCCGAGGTGCTGGAGATGACCGCCCACGAAGCTTTGGAATTCTTCCAGGACGAGCGGGATCTGCATGCGAGGCTGAAGCCGCTCGTGGAGGTGGGCCTGGACTACCTGAGGCTGGGACAACCGGTGCCGACGCTCTCGGGCGGAGAGGCGCAACGGCTGAAGCTCGCCGGCCATCTCGCGGATGTGAAATCGGGGTCGGTCCCGAATTCCAGGAAACTGTTCCTGTTCGACGAGCCGACGACGGGATTGCACTTCGACGACGTCGCCAAGCTGCTGCGCGCGTTCAGGCAACTCATTGCCGCGGGCCACTCGATGGTGGTCATCGAACACAACCTCGATGTCATCCGCGCCAGCGACTGGATCATCGACCTCGGCCCCGAGGGAGGCGATGCGGGTGGAGAGATCGTATGTGAAGGCGTGCCCGCGGATGTGATGAAGCACCCGAGCTCGCATACAGGCAAGGCGCTGCGAGACTACGCGGCAAGCTTCTCCCCGAAATCCTCTGCGGCGAATCTAGTAGCCGAAGAGGATTCCCGCTCGACAATGTCGAGCGGAGCAGTCCGTGAGCCGAATGGACGGTATTTGGGAAATGCGATCCAGATACGCAAAGCCCGCGAGCACAACCTGAAGAACATCGATGTCGAAATACCAAGAAACCGCTTCACCGTCGTAACGGGAGTCTCCGGTTCCGGAAAATCGACGCTCGCCTTCGACATCCTGTTCGCCGAGGGACAGAGAAGGTATCTCGAATCCCTCAATGCCTACGCCCGCCAGTTCGTCCAGGGTGCCTCGCGCCCGGACGTGGACGCCATCTTCGGCATCCCGCCCACGGTGGCCATCGAGCAGCGCACCAGCCGCGGCGGCAGGAAGAGCACCGTCGGCACGCTCACGGAGATCCACCATTTCCTGCGCCTGCTGTTCGTGAAGCTGGGCACGCAGCACTGCCCCGACTGCAAGGTGCCCATCGAGCCGCAGAGCGCCGAGGCCATCCTCGCCCGCGTCATGAAGGGCCACCGCGGCAGAACGGTGTCCGTGCTCGCCCCCCTGATCGTGAACCGCAAGGGCGTCTACACCGACCTCGCCAAGTGGGCCGGATCGAAGGGCTACGGCCAGCTGCGCGTGGACGGCAAGCGGCTCCCGGTGCGGCCCTTCCCGCGCCTCGACCGCTTCAAGGAGCACAGCATCGAGCTGCCGGTAGGCGAAGTGCGCGTGGAAGCGAAGAACGAGGCCGCGCTGCGCCAGCTGCTCGCCACCGCGCTCGACTTCGGCAAGGGCACGGTGCAGGTTCTGGCCGGCAAGTCCCTCGAGGCCTATTCCACCAAGCGCGCATGCCCCTCGTGCGGCCGCAGCTTCGCGGAGCTCGACCCGCGCCTGTTCTCCTACAACTCGCGCCACGGCTGGTGCGCCGCCTGCTACGGCACCGGGGTGAAGATCGACGAGGTCCAGTGGGACGACGAGCGCGCGAAAACCGGCACCGAGGACCACGTGCTCGATTCCTGGATCGACTGGCTGGAGCTGGACGAGCCCTGCCCCGAGTGCGAAGGGCGGCGCCTGAACCCGGAGGCGCTGGCGGTGACCTGGAAGGGCAAGACCATCGCCGACTACGGCGGCCTGCCGATCGCCAGCCTGGGTGAAGCGGTGTCCGGCAGCGGCCTCAAGGGACGCGAGGCGGAAATCGCGCGCGACCTGCTGGTGGAAATGAAGAGCCGGCTCGGCTTCCTCGCGGAGGTCGGCCTGGGCTATCTCGCGCTCGACCGTTCTGCCCCGACGCTCTCGGGTGGCGAGGCGCAGCGCATCCGGCTCGCGGCGCAGCTGGGCTCCAACCTGCGCGGCGTGTGCTACATCCTGGACGAACCGACCATCGGCCTGCACCCGCGCGACAACCGGATCCTGCTCGACGTGCTGGAGCGGCTGCAAGCCAAGGGCAACACCCTGGTGGTGGTGGAGCACGACGAGGACACCATCCGCCGAGCGCATCACGTCATTGACCTGGGGCCCGGCGCCGGCAAGCTGGGCGGGCAGATGATCGCCTCGGGCCATGCCGAGGACCTCCTCGCCAACCCGGATTCGCTCACCGGGAAGTTCCTCAAGGCGCCCCTGCGCCATCCGCTGCAGCCGCGACGGCCGGTGCCGCGCAACGCCGAGGCGCTGCAGGTGGTGAAGGCAAGCCTGCACAACCTGAAGAACGTGGATCTGCGCGTGCCGCTCGGGCGCCTGACCGTGGTCACCGGCGTCTCCGGCTCCGGCAAGTCCACGCTCGCGCGCGACGTGCTCTACAACAGCGCCAAGGCCGGCAAGCCCGTCGCCTGCAAGGCCTTCAAGGGCGCCAAGGCGATAGCGCGCGTACTCGAGGTGGATCAGACCCCGATCGGCAAGACCCCGCGCTCCTGCCCGGCCACCTACGTCGGCTTCTGGGACGCCATTCGGCGCATGTTCGCCGAAACCACGGAGGCGAAAATGCGCGGCTGGACCGCCAGCCGCTTCTCCTTCAACACCAAGGGCGGGCGCTGCGAGTCCTGCGATGGCCAGGGCATGAAGAAGATCGAGATGTCTTTCCTGCCCGAGGTGCGCGTCGCCTGCGAGGCCTGCGCCGGCCTGCGCTTCAACCCCGAGACGCTGGCGGTGCGCTGGCGCGGCAAGACCATCGGCGAGGTGTTGAACCTCAGCGTGGACGAGGCGGTGGAATTCTTCGCCGCGCACCCGTCCACCCACCGCGCGCTGCGCCTGCTGCAGGACACCGGCCTGGGTTACCTGACCCTCGGCCAGCAAAGCCCGACCCTGTCCGGCGGCGAAGCCCAGCGCCTGAAACTGGTCACCGAACTGGCCAAGTTTTCATCCGCTCTGTCTCCTCCCGTGCGCGGGAAGACAGAGACACCGGCACGCAGTGCCGGTACGCTTTACGTCCTCGACGAGCCCACCGTCGGTCTGCACATGGCCGATGTGGAGAAACTGATCAAGGTGCTGCATCGCCTGGTCGACGCCGGCAACACCGTGGTGGTCATCGAGCACAATCTGGACCTCATCGCGGAGGCGGACTGGCTGGTGGACCTCGGGCCGGAAGGCGGCGCGGCGGGCGGGAGGGTGGTTTACCAGGGGCCGCCCGAGGGCGCGGGCAACAGCGGCGGCCATACCGGGCGCATCCTCGCGCCGTTCCTCGCCGAGCGCCGCTGCCGGCCCTGAAGTGACCAGGAACGTGTTGAACTTCCGCTTCCCGCCATGGTCGAATCGCGCATGAAAACACTCCTCGGCTTGCTCCCACTTCTGTTTGCATTCCACGCCGCTGCCCAGGCCCTGGGACCCGAGGAATTGGTGAAAAAAGTCACCGCTGACGTCCTCGAAGCCCTCAAGTCCGACAAGGACCTGCTGGCCGACCGCAAGCGGGCCCTGGCGCTCGCCGAGCAAAAGGTCCTGCCGCACGTGGACTTTCGCGAAGCCGCGCAACTCGCCGTCGGCAAGCTCTGGTGGAAAGCCACGCCGGCGCAGCAGGAGCGCATCGCCACCGAGTTCCGCGGCCTGCTGATCCGCATCTACTCCAACGCCCTCGACACCTACCGCGGCCAGACCATGCAGGTGCTGCCGCTGCGCATGGCCGCCGGCGCCACCGAGACCACGGTTCGCAACCGCTACCTGAAGCCCGGCGCGCCGCCGGTGCCGGTGGACTACGCGATGAAGAAGACCCCCGAAGGGTGGAAGATCTACGACATCAGCGTGGAAGGGGTGAGCCTCGTGCTCACCTACCGCTCCGAATTCGAGCAAATCACCCGTACTTCCGGCATCGACGGCCTGATCAAGCGCCTGGCGGAGAAGAACGCGTAGGCGTTCTCCTTGGTCGCCTAGCCTTCCCCTTGGCCGCATGGCCGGGGCGGTAGAATCGGCTCATGCGCGAGCCGACTCCAGCCACCATTCACCTCAAGGACTACACCCCGCCGGCGTTCCTCGTCGGGCGGATCGAACTGGAGGTCTCCATCCGCGACGCGGACGCCCTCGTCACGGCGAAGCTGCGGCTGCGGCGCAACCCCGCGGCCGCGCGGCCGCAGGCCCCGCTGGAGCTGGACGGCGACGAACTCGAACTCCAGTGGCTGAAGCTCGATGGCCGCGACTTCCCGCACTCGGTGACCCCGCAGCGCCTGACGCTCGCAGGCGTGCCCGATGCCTTCGTCCTGGAGACGGCAACGCGCATCGTGCCCCAGCAGAACACCAAGCTCGAGGGCCTCTACCAGGCCGCCAGCGGCTGCGTCACCCAGTGCGAGGCGCAGGGCTTCCGCCGCATCACCTGGTACCCGGACCGCCCGGACGTGCTGGCGACCTTCCGCACCACGGTGCGCGCCGATCCGGAGAAGTACCCGGTGCTGCTGTCCAACGGCAACCGGGTGGCCTCGGGCGAGGGCTGGGCCACGTTCGAGGACCCCTTCCCCAAGCCCTCCTATCTGTTTGCGCTGGTGGCGGCGAAGCTCGAGGTGCTGGAGCAAACGCACAAGGGAAAGAAGCTTTCCATCTACGTCGAGCCCGGCAAGCTGGACCAGGCAGCCTGGTCCATGGATTGCCTCAAGCGCGCCATCGACTGGGACGAGAAGCGCTTCGGCCTGGCGCTCGACCTGGACGAATACAAAATCGTCGCCGTCGGCGACTTCAACTCCGGCGCGATGGAGAACAAGGGCCTCAACATCTTCAACGCCAAGTACGTATTGGCGAGACCCGACACCGCCACCGATACAGACTATGTGAACATAGACCGCGTCGTGGCGCACGAGTACTTCCACAACTGGACCGGCAACCGCGTCACCTGCCGGGACTGGTTCCAGCTGTCGCTGAAGGAAGGCCTGACGGTGTTCCGCGACCAGGAGTACGGCGCCGACACGTATTCCCGGGCGGTATCGCGCATCCAGGAGGTGCGCAGCCTGCGCGCGGCGCAGTTCCCGGAGGACGCCGGCCCGATGGCCCACCCGGTGCGGCCGCAGTCCTACATGGAGATCCGCAACTTCTACACCATGACGGTGTACGAGAAGGGGGCGGAGGTGGTGCGCATGCAGCACACACTCCTGGGCGAGGAGAAGTTCCAGGCCGCAATGAAGCTGTATTTCCAGCGCCACGACGGGCATGCGGTCACCTGCGACGATTTCGTGCAGGCGATGGCGGACGCAAGCGGAATCGACCTCGCGCAGTTCCGGCGCTGGTACGACGTCGCCGGCACGCCGGTGCTGGATTGCACGGGCGAATGGAACGACGGGCGCTTCACGCTCAAGGTGAAGCAATCCATGGATCCGCCCTTCCACATCCCCTTCGCGGTGAAGGTCGGGACCGACGAGCGCCTGCGTTCGCTCAAGGCGCGGGAGGAAACGCTGGTATTCGACGCCCCGGCCGGGACCGCGCCTTCGCTGCTGCGCGGATTCTCGGCGCCGGTGATCGTCAATTACGCCTACACGGACGGCGAGCTGCTCCACCTGATGGCGCACGACGACGATCCGTTCAACCGCTGGGAAGCCGGCCAGCGCCTGGCGGCGGCCATTATCCTGGAGCGCGACGGCCACCCGCCTGCTGCGTTCATCGACGCCGCGCGCAGGCTGCTCGCCGACCCCGACCCGGCCTTCGCGGCCGAGGCGCTCGCCCTGCCCTCGGAGACCTTCCTCGCCGAGCAGATGGATCCGGTGGACCCGGATGTGCTGCACGCCTCGCGCAACCGCCTGCGCCGCGCGCTCGCCGAGGCGCTCAAGCCGGAATTCCTCGCTGCCTACCGCGCCATGGAATCGAGGGGCCCCTACTCGCCGGCTGCGGCCGCCATCGGCCGCCGCTCGCTGCGCAACCTGGCGCTGGGCTACCTGATGGAGCTGGAGACCACGGACCTGGTGGCGCTGTGCTACGAGCAGTTCGGCGGGCAGGATGAGATGCGGGCCAACATGACAGATTGCATGGCGGCGCTGGGCTTCCTCGCCAACTCGAACGCGCCGCAGCGCGCCATCGCCCTCGACTCCTTCTACGGCAAGTGGCAGCACGAGCCGCTGGTGGTGGACAAATGGCTCGCGGTGCAGGCGGGCTCCCGCCTGCCCGGGACGCTGGCCCGGGTGCGCGAGCTGCTGGTCCATGAAGCCTTCGACATCAAGGTGCCGAACAAGGTCTATTCGCTCATCCGCGGCTTCTCGGCAAACCATGTGCGCTTCCACGCCGCCGACGGCGGGGGCTACGCGTTCCTCGCCGACCAGGTGCTCGCGCTGGACAAGCTCAACCCTCAGGTGTCGGCGCGCATGGCGCGCGGCTTCGACCGCTGGCGCAGGTTCGACGACGCACGCCAGGGCCATGCCCGCCGGCAGCTCGAGCGAGTTCGCGCGGCCGATGGCCTGTCGCGCGACCTCGCCGAGATCGTGACCCGGGCGCTCGCCTGATGGACCAACTCGTCTTCGCCTGCAGCGCGTTCCTGGCGACGCATTTCGTCTCCAGCACGCCGCTGCGCGGGGTGAACTGAAGGCCACCGTCTTCTTCGGCAGCTTCCTGGCGCTGGCGCTGGTCGGGGCCTGGTCCATCGACCGGCGCAAGGCCGCAGCCGCGGCCGACAACGAGGCCGAGGCGCGGGCGCGGGTGAGCGAACTGCGGCACGCAAAGAACTAGTCGCGGCTTTCCTGCTTCGCCCTGGCGAATTCCTTGCCGAAGAACCAGCGCACATAGCCGATCGCCGCCAGGGCGCCGATCAGCCACGTCATCAGCGCGCCGATCACCAGGATCGACAGCAGCGGCTCCGCGGGCTTGAGGAAGATCACCGCCTGGATGCAGGCGCCGGCCATCGCCAGGCAACCGAGCATCGGCTGCCAGCGGCTGCGGCCGGGGGTGATGAGCATGACGAGGCGCTGGGCGGGGGTCATGGCCAGGTCAGCGCCTCGGGATCAAAACCGCTCCGCCCGGTACGGCGCCGGATCCACGAACGGTTGTTCGCCTGTCACCATCTCCGCGATCAGGCGCCCGGTCACCGGCCCCAGCGTCAGCCCGTGGTGCGCATGGCCGAAGGCGAACCACAGGCTCGAATGCTTCGGCGCCGGACCTATGATCGGCATCATGTCCGGCGTGCAGGGCCGCGCGCCCATCCAGGGCTCGGTGTCCACGCGTTCGGCCAGCGGGAACAGGTTCCGGGCAATGGGCTCTGCGCGACCCAGCTGCACCGGGGTCCGGATCGCGTCGCGCAGCGCAAACTCCGCGCCGGTGGTGAGGCGAATGCCGCGCGCCATGGGCGCGAGGCAATAGCCCGACTCGCTGTCGAGCACCGGGCGGTTGAGCTTCGCCACGCCCGCGGCGCGGTAGTGCATGTGATAGCCGCGCTTCACCGCCAGCGGCAGGTCGTAGCCCAGCATCCGCGTGACGACATCGGCCCAGGGCCCGAGGGCGATCACCGCGGCGCCGGCCTCCACCAGGCCTTCGGCGGCGCGCAGGCGCCAGCCGCAGCCCGAGGATTCCAGCGTCGCCGCGTTCCCCTGCACGAAGCGCCCCCCCAAAGCCTCGAAGCGCCGCAGGTAGGCGAGCGCGAGCGCATTGGGGTCGGTAACGGTGGTAGGCTCGGTCCAGTGCAATCCACCGCTGAGCACCGGCGCGAGATGGGGTTCCATCTCCTGCAGCCCGTGCGCATCGAGCCTGCGGTGGATGAGGCCGAACTCCCGCTGCCACAGTTCCGCCTCGGCGAAGCTCTCGTCGCGCTTGGCCTCGGTGCGGAAGGCGCGGATCCAGCCGTCGCGCCGGATGAGCGCGGCGGCGCCCGCCTCGGCCGCCAGCGCGTCGTGCTCGACGACGCAATGCTCGATGAGCTTCGAGTACAGGCGCGCGATCTCGGCGTGGCGTTCCTTTCTTGAATGGGTCCAGTACTTCCACAGGAAGGGGGCGATCTCGGGCAGCGCGCTGAGGTGGTAGTGGGCGTCGATGGTGCGGTTCAGGCCGTAGCGCAAAAGCGCGCCGAAATCGTGCGGGAAGCCGTAGGGCACCACGCCCTCGCGCTGGATCAGGCCGGCGTTGCCGAACGAGGTCTCCTCGGCCGCGCCGCGGCGGTCCAGCAAGATCGTGGTCCGTCCCCGTTTCTGCAGGTGCAGGGCGACGCACACGCCGACGATGCCGGCGCCCAGGACCGCAATGTCCGCCTTCATGATTCCGGGGCGAGCTTGCGCGCCACCCTGGCATCGAATTTTTCCACGTTCACGACCACCCTCTGGTGCTCCCCATCGCCGATCAGCTGCCTTTCGTAGTGCGCCTCCAGCGCGGCAGCCTCGAGGAGGTTGATCATCATGGGCGTGGCGAGCACCCGCTCCAGGCCGCTGCCGACGCGCGGCGCGGTGTGCTCGTCGCCGACAACGAGGTCGCTATCACCGGCCAGGCCGGGCTTGAGCACGGTCGCGAGTTCCATGTGCAAGCTATGATAGCCGCGTGGAGCCCCACGCTGTCATTCTCGGCTGCGGGGTAATGAAATCGGGCCGCTCTGCGACAATGCCATCGGCGGACCAGACACAACAATGCGGAGCGCGCATCCTGCAGCCCGACCCGGCCCTTGCGATCCAGAAGTACCGGCAGCACGCGGCGAGCTACGACGCCAGCGCGCGGCGCACCATGGCGCTGCGCCGCCGGGTTGTCGGCCTGCTCGGCCTGGCCCCCGGCGAGACGGTGCTCGACGTGGCCTGCGGCACCGGGCTGTCCCTGCCCCTGCTGCGGGAGGCGGTCGGCCCGCGGGGACGCGTCATCGGCGTCGAGGTCAGCCCGGAGATGATCGCGCTCGCCCGGGAACGGGCGGCGCGGGCCGGCTGGGATAACGTGACGCTGATCGAGTCCACCATGGAAGCGGCCGACCTCGGCGCGCCCTTTCATGCCGCCCTGTTCAACTACACGCACGACGTGCTGCAGTCCCCGCGTGCGCTGGAGCGGATCTTCTCCTTTGCCGGACCGCGGGCTCGCGTGGCGCTGGCCGGCATCAAGCACCCGCCCCCCTGGCTGTTTCCGCTGCGCCTGTACCGCCTGCTGAAGGCCCGCCCCTACCTCACCACCTTCGAGGGCCTGGAGGAGCCCTGGCGGCTGCTGTGCGCCTACGTTCCCGACCTGCGGGTGCAGCCGGTCCTCGCCGGCACCAACTACCTCGCCCGCGGGACCGTCCATCCCTGGGCCCAGCCCTGAGCCCCGCGATGGCGAAAAAGCGCATCCTGGTGGTGTTCCCCAAGGAATGGGACCGGGAGGCCTTCGCCCGCGGCGGCTTCGAGGACTACGAATTCGTCGAGGCGGGCTTCGATCTGTTCCGCTTCCCGTCCAACGCGCGCCTGATGACCTTCGATGCGCGCGCCTTCGTCGAGGGGCTGGTGGAGCGCTGGCGCGGGCGCATCGACGGCGTGTTCAGCAACAACGAGTACTTCGGCGCGCTGATCGCGGCCGCGGTCGCCGACCGGCTCGGCCTGCCGGGCACGCCGCCGGCGGTGGTGGTGACGGCGCAGCACAAGTACTACGCGCGCCTGGAGCAGCGCCGGATCGCCCCGGGCGCGGTGCCGGCGTTCTCGGTCTTCCCCTACGGCGTGCTGGAGCCGGAACTGGTCGGGCTGCCGTTCCCGTTCTACGTCAAGCCGGTGCGCGCCACCTTCTCGGTGCTGGCGCGCCGGGTGGCGAATTTCGCTGAGCTGCGTCGCCACCTGTCGTTCTCGATGCTGGAGGAACTCATCATCCGGCGCCTGGTGAAGCCGTTCAACGACCTGATGCCGGCCTACACTGATTACACGCTCGATGCGCACCACCTCATCGCCGAGGAGCCGGTGGAGGGCATGGAGGTGAACCTGGACGGCTATGTGCACGAAGGCCGCGTCACCTTCCTCGGCCTGAGCGACACGGTGATGTTCCCGGGGACCGACGCCTTCGAGCGCTTCGTCTACCCCTCGCGCGTTCCGCCCGCGGTGCAGGAACGCATGCGCGAACTTGCCGAGCTGCTGCTCACGGGCATGGGTTACCGCCACGGCTTCTTCAACATCGAGCTGTTCTGGAACCCACGGACCGACCGCCTGAGCATCGTCGAGCTCAACCCGCGCCTCGCCTCGCAGCTGGCCGGACTGTACCAGCGCGTGGAGGGCATCGACCCGCACCGCATGCTGCTCGAGCTGTGCACCGGGGCCACGCCGGACACGCGCCGCGCGCCCACCGGCTGCGCCATCGCCGCCAGCCTCGTCTCCCGGCGCTTCGACGGCCGGCCGCTGAAGCGCGCGCCGCGCGAGGCGGAGCTCGCCAGCGTCCGGGCGCGCTACCCGGACGCCCAGATCATGCTGTACTTCAAGCGCGGCCGGTCCCTGGCGCGCGAAATGAAGTGGCTGGGCAGCTACCGCTACGCCGTCATCAACTTGGGGGCGGCGAGCGAGGACCTGCTCAACCATCGCCACGCCGAGATCCTGAACCTGCTGCGCCTGACCGGCAAGCTGGCTCAGGGAGCGCCGCAGCCGCGCTAGCGCTGCGCCATTTGCGGCGGCACCACGTTGTCGCGGGCGCCGTGGACGATCGCCACCAGCAGCGTAAGGCGCGCCAGCTTCTCCTGCCGGTCCATTCGCCGCGACGCCACCTTCTATCGTTGTCCCCACAGCCATGCCGCCCCGCGCACACCGCCCGCATCGCCGTGCACCGGCGGCAGCAGCCGCGTCGCCACGCGATCCGAGAACACGTGTTGCCGCCAGATCGCCGCTACGTTCGCATACAGCCGCCCGATGCCCGATATTGCGCCGCCCAGCACGATCAGGTCCGGGTCGAGGATGTTGACCACGCCGGCGAGCGACCGGGCGAGGCGCGCCTCGTAGCGGTCCATGTCCGGGTCGGCCCGCAGGGCCGGTCCGGACAGGTAGGTCTCGATGCAGCCCTGCCTGCCGCAATAGCAGTCGCGCAAGGGCAGGTCTTCCTGACGCGGATCGGGCAGAGGATTGTGGCCCCACTCGCCGGCGATGGCGTTGGGGCCGGTCAGAACCCTGCCCTCCACCACGATGCCGCCGCCCACGCCGGTGCCCAGGATCACGCCGAACACCACCCGGGCGCCCTTGCCGGCGCCGTCAACGGCTTCGGACAGGGCGAAGCAGTTGGCATCGTTGGCGAGGCGGACTTCGCGTTTGAGGGCCGCTTCCAGGTCCTGCTTCAGAGGCCGGCCGTTGAGGCAGGTGGAGTTCGCGTTCTTGATCCGGCCGGTGACCGAGGACAGGGCGCCGGGGGTGCCGACGCCGACGGTGGCGGTGGTTCTGAGGGTCGCTTCCGCTTCGCGCACCAGCGAGGCTACCGTGGCGACCGTGGCCGCGTAGTCGCCCTGCGGCGTGGGCACGCGCTTACGGAAGGCTTCGCCGCCCTCCTCGTCGAGCGCGAGCAACTCGATCTTGGTTCCACCCAGATCAATCCCGATCCGCATTCGACAAGTCTAGAGCATGTTGTAGGACTGAATAACGGTGTGCCGATCCGGCTTGAATACAATATCAGGCTATTGAAGTGAAGGCGGCCCGATGATCAGATTGACCATTCGCAACGTCGATCCCGAAATCCTTTCGCATCTTTGGCTTCAGGCTGCTGCGCACGATCGCCTGGTTAAGGAACAAGCCTGCGCGCTCGTTCGAGGCGCGCTTGCCGGTCTGGATGCTTCTGCAAGCAGTCTTGGCGAGGCCATTTGCAAGCGCCTTCAACCGCGTGGTGGACTCGATCTAGGGATTGCCGCTCGCCGCTGCGCATTTGATCACTAACTATCTGATCACTAACTGCCAGCCCGCGCGATCAGAAGAACAACGTGACGGTCCTGCCTCAACAGTACGACTACCTCATCGTCGGCGCCGGCAGCGCCGGTTGCCTGCTCGCCAACCGCCTCTCGGCCAATCCGGACACCACGGTCCTGCTGCTGGAAGCCGGCGGCCAGGACGATTATTTCTGGATCAGGATCCCGGTGGGGTACCTCTACACCATCGCCAACCCGCGCACCGACTGGTGCTACAAGACCGAGCCCGACGAGCACCTGGCGAACCGCTCCATTCATTACGCCCGCGGCAAGGTGCTGGGCGGGTGTTCCTCCATCAACGCCATGATCCACATGCGCGGCCAGAAGGAGGACTGGGACCACTGGGCGAGCCTGGGCAACCGCGGCTGGTCCTGGGACCAGGTGCTGCCGGTGTTCAGGCGGGTGGAGCAGGACCTGTTCATCGAGGACCCGCGCGTGCGTTGGGAGGTGATCGATGCCTGGCGCGAAGCGGCCGCCGAGTGCGGCATCCCGCCGCTCAGGGAATTCAACCACGGCGACAACTTCGGCTGCGCCTACTTCCAGATGAGCCAGAAGCGCGGGCGGCGGTGGAGCGCGGCGGATGCGTTTCTCAAGCCTGTTCTGCACCGACCAAACCTGAAAGTCCTCACCGGGGCCTTGGTCACCCGGGTACGGATCGAGGGTGCGCGCGCGGCGGGCGTCGAGTTTCGCGCCGGCGGCGAGCAGTACGCGGCGGCGAAGCGGGAGGTGGTGCTCGCCGCCGGCGCGATCGGATCACCGCAGATTCTGCAGTTGAGCGGCATCGGTCCGGGCGCCCATCTCCAGGGGCTTGGTATCCCGGTCGTGCAGGATTCGCCCGGCGTCGGTGGCAACTTGCACGACCACCTCCAGATCCGCATGCAGTACAAGGTCCGGAACGTGCGCACGCTGAACGAGATGGCCAACAGCCTCCTCGGCAAGGCGGCGATGGGCCTGGAGTACCTGCTGTTTCGCACCGGCCCGCTCACCATGCCGCCTTCGCAGGCGGGCGCCTTCGCCAGGAGCGATCCGTCGCAGCCGACCGCCAACATCGAGTGGCACGTGCAGCCGCTGTCGCTGGACAAATTCGGCGATCCCCTGCACCCCTTCCCCGCCATCACGCCCAGCGTGTGCAACCTGCGGCCGACATCGCGCGGGCATGTCCGGATCAAGTCCCCGGATCCGGCCGCCCACCCGGAGGTGCGGCTCAACTACCTGTCCACCCCGGAGGACCGCAGGGTCGCGGTGGACGGGATGCGCTTCACCCGGCGCATCATGGCGGCCAAGGCGCTGGCCAGGTTCCAACCGGAGGAGTTCCGCCCCGGGCCGGCGATCCAGTCGGACCGGGAACTTGCCCGAGCCGCCGGGGAACTGGGCACCACCATATTTCACCCCGTGGGCACCTGCCGGATGGGCGGCCTGGGGGACGACGCCCACGCGGTGGTGGACGACCGCCTGCGGGTGCGCGGCCTGTCCGGGCTGCGGGTCATGGACGCCTCGGTGATGCCCCGGATCACCTCCGGGAACACCAACGCCCCGACCTATGTCATAGCCCAGATGGGAGCGGGGTTTCTGGGGGCAGGCGATTGAACTTGAAAGGAAAGCCCCCATCTAAGCTGCGGTATTATTCGCACCGCCGAATGCGGCAACTATCAAAGGAGATGCAATGAAGCGGGTATTCCTGCTCATCGTTACCAACATCGCGGTGATGGTGGTGCTGTCCATCACGGCCAGCGCGCTGGGCCTGGACCGCATCCTGACCGAGAACGGCCTCGACCTGACCGCCCTGCTCGGGCTGTCGGCGCTGTTCGGCTTCGGCGGCGCCTTCATCTCCCTGCTCATTTCAAAGCCGATGGCCAAGTGGTCCACCGGCGCGCGCGCCATCGACGGCAGCGAGGGCAGCACGGAATACTGGCTGGTCGAGTCGGTGCGGCGCCTCGCGCAGAAGGCGGGCATCGGCATGCCGGAGGTCGCGGTCTACGAGGGCGAGCCCAACGCCTTCGCCACCGGCTTCTCGCGCAACGACTCGCTGGTGGCGGTGTCCACCGGGCTGTTGCAGTCCATGAGCCGCGAGGAAGTTGAGGCGGTGCTGGGCCACGAGGTGGCGCACGTCGCCAACGGCGACATGGTCACGCTCACGCTCATCCAGGGCGTCGTCAACACCTTTGTGTTCTTCCTCTCGCGCGTCATCGGCTACCTGGTGGACCGCGTCGTCCTGAAGAACGACCGCGGCCCGGGCTTCGGCTACTACGCCACCATGATCGTGGCGCAGATCGTGCTGGGCCTGCTCGCCTCGATGATCGTGGCCTGGTTCTCGCGCCAGCGCGAGTTCCGCGCCGACGCCGGCGCGGCGGACTACCTGGGCAGCCCGCGGCCGATGGTGGCGGCGCTGCAGCGCCTGGGCGGGCTGCAGCCGGGCGCGCTGCCCCAGACCATGCAGACGCTGGGCGTCAGCGGTGGCGGCGGCCTGATGGCCCTCATGTCCTCGCACCCGCCAATCGAGCAGCGCATCGCGGCGCTGCAGTCGCGACAGGCCCGCGTCCCCGGGCAGGTCTGAGTCCACGCCGGTCCACTGAAGGCGAGCTGTCGTGAGGCGGCTCGCCTTTTTCGTTCTTTTGACGGCTCTCAGCCATGCCGGCTTCGTCGGCGGGCGGATCAGCGTCTCGCTCTGCGCCCTGGGCGAGGGCGCCTCGGCGCTCGCCGTCGGCGTGCTGATGTCGCTCTACGCCGTGATGCCGATGCTGCTCGCGGTGCAGGCGGGCCGACTGGTGGACCGGGTCGGCGCGTTCCGCCCTATCGCCATCGGCGGCGCCACCGTCGCCGCCGGCACGCTGCTGCCCTTCGCCTGGAACGGGCTGCCGGCGCTGTTCGTCGCCGCCGTGGTGGTGGGCTCCGCGTTCATGGTGCAGCACATCGCCCTCAACCACGTCATCGGCTCGCTGGGCGAGGCCACGCAGCGGCCGGTGAACTTCAGTTGGTTCGCGCTGGGCTATGCCACCAGCGGTACCCTGGGCCCCCTGCTGGCCGGCTTCGCGCTGGACTACGCGGGCGAGCGCGCCGCGTTCGTGCTGCTGGCGCTGCCGCCGGCCGTGGGCACCGCACTGCTGCTGTGGCGCCCAAGCCTGCTGCCGCCCGCGCAACCGACGCGCGCCGACGCGGCGCAGCATCGCCTGGCCGACCTGCTGCGCAACCCGCGCCTGCTGCCGGTGTACCTGTTCAGCGCCCTGCTGGCCGCCGGCTGGGACCTGTATACCTTCGTGATCCCGGTCTACGGCAGCAGCATCGGCCTGTCGGCCTCCACCATCGGCATCATCATGAGCAGCTTCGCGCTGGCGACCTTCGTCGTGCGTCTGGCGATGCCCATGGTGGCGCGGCGCCTGACCGAGTGGAGCGTGATTTGCGCGGCATTGCTGATCGCCGGCCTTGCCTACGCGCTGTTCCCCCTGGCCAAGGCGGCACCGCTGCTGATGGCGGCCTCCTTCCTGCTCGGGCTTGGGCTGGGCTGCGCGCAGCCCATGATCATGGCCGCGCTCTACGCCGCCTCGCCGCCCGGGCGCCAGGGCGAGGTGGTGGGAGTGCGCACCACCATGATCAACGCCAGCTCCACGGTCATGCCGCTGGGCTTCGGCGCGGTGGGCGCGGCGCTCGGCATGGGCCCGGTGCTCTGGACCATGGCCGCGGCGCTGCTGGCCGGCAGCTGGCTCGCGCGTCGCCGCATCCGCCCGGCCTGATCGCCGCCCGGCGCTAGAATCGGGCCATGCGACGCACAACCCTGACCCAGTTCCTCATCGAGCGCCAGCGCGCCCGCCGCATCAACGCCGACCTGCGCCTGCTCATCGAGACCATCGCCCGCGCTTGCAAGGCGATCAGCGTTAGGGTCAACAAGGGCCCACTGGGCGGCGGCGGCGCCTCGCTCGGCGTGCAGAACGTACAGGGCGAGACGCAGAAGGCGCTCGACGTGCTGTCCAACGAGATCCTGATCGAGGCCAACGAATGGGGCGGCAACCTGGCCGCGCTCGCCTCGGAGGAAATGGAGAACCCCAGCCCGATCCCCACCCACTATCCGCGCGGAGAGTACCTGCTGTTGTTCGATCCGCTGGACGGCTCCTCCAACATCGAGGTCAACATCTCGGTGGGCAGCATCTTCTCGGTGCTGCGCTGCCCGCAAGGCGCCGACGGCAGGCCCTGCGAGCCCGATGAGCAGGCTTTCCTGCAGCCCGGCAACAAGCAGGTCGCCGCCGGCTTCGCCGTCTACGGGCCCACTACGGTGCTGGTGATAACGGTGGGCGACGGCGCCTACGGCTTCACCCTGGACCGGGAGACCTTCAGCTTCGCGCTCACCCACCCGGACATCCGCATCCCGGAGGAGACCTCCGAGTTCGCCATCAACACTTCCAACATGCGGCGCTGGGAAGCGCCGGTGAAGCGCTACATCGACGAGTGCCTCGCGGGCAAGGAAGGGCCGCGCGGGCGCGACTTCAACATGCGCTGGGTGGCCTCGATGGTGGCCGACGTGTTCCGCGTGCTCTCGCGCGGCGGCATCTTCATGTACCCGCGGGATGCGAAGAACAAGGACGGGCGGTTGCGGCTGATGTACGAGGCCAATCCGATGGCCTTCATCGTCGAGCAGGCGGGTGGGTCTGCCACCGAGGGGAAAACCCGGATCCTGGACATCCAGCCCAAAGGGCTGCACCAGCGGATCGCGGTGGTGCTGGGGTCGAGGCAGGAAGTCGAGCGGGTGGCGTCGTACCACCCCTGAGGGGGGTGACATGTAACCGATCCGGTTACATTGCGTGCGCCCTCTGGCCGCGGACGTGCCCGCCGCGGCCGAACGCGGCATCAGCCGCCGGTCATGTCAGCGCAAAGTATCCTCCGAACGCCGCCAACGCGCGCTCGACGCCCGCGGCGTCCACGTCAAGATGCGTCACGAGCCGCATCCTCGCACCCGGCAAGACCACCACGCCCCGGCGCAGCAGGTATTCCGAGAGTCCAGCCAGCTTCCCCGCCGGCACGCGTACGAACACCATGTTGGTCTGCGCCGGCTCGACCTGCAGCCCGGGCAGTTGCCCCAGTCCCGCCGCGAGCCGGTCGGCGTTGACGTGGTCCTCGGCGATGCGCGCCACGTTGTGCTCCAGCGCGTACAGGCCCGCGGCGGCGAGCACGCCGGACTGGCGCATGGTCCCGCCCAGCATCTTGCGCACGCGCTTCGCGCGGCCGACGAACTCCGCGCTACCCAGCAGCAGCGTGCCCGCGGGCGCGCCCAGGCCCTTGGACAGGCAGACCGACACCGAGTCGAAACCGCGGCACAGGTCGCGCGCCTGCATCCCCAGCTTGGCGGCCGCATTGAACAGGCGCGCGCCGTCCAGGTGCGTGGCCAGTCCCCTGCGCTTGGCCAGCGCCAGCGCCTCGTCGAAGTAGCCCCGGCCGATCGCCCTGCCGCCGATGGTGTTCTCCAGCGCCAGCAGCCGCGTGCGCGCGAAGTGCGCATCGTCCGGCTTGATCGCCGCCTCCACCTGCGCCAGGTCCAGCGTTCCATCGGGCCGGTTCGCGAGCGGCTGCGGCTGGATCGAGCCCAGCACCGCGCCGCCGCCCGCCTCGTAGCGGTAGGTGTGCGCCTCCTGGCCTAGGATCACCTCGTCGCCGCGGCCGCAATGGGTCATCAGCGCACCGAGGTTGGACTGCGTCCCGGTCGGGAACAGCAGCGCCGCCTCGAAGCCCAGCATTTGCGCAGCGCGCGCCTGCAGCCGGTTCACCGTCGGGTCGTCGCCGAACACATCGTCGCCCACCTCGGCCTGCTGCATCGCGCGGCGCATCGCCACGCCGGGCCGGGTCACAGTGTCGGAACGAAGATCAACGACCGGATGCATCGGCAATCGGTTTCGAGAAGGTTTCGACGTCCCGGTCAAGCTGCATCATCCGCGGGGCCTGCCAGAGCGATAACCGCGGCAATCCCGGCGGCCGAGTCACTCTATCATGTCCATGCGCGCTTGCTGCAGCTTCGCGGTGCGCTCGCCCACCCGCGCCAGCGGCACCGCGGCGTTGGTCGGCTTGGCGAGGTAACCCACCGCGCCGGGGAAAAGCCCGTCACCCCGTCCCGGGTCTGGCCCTTGCCAGCAGCCCGCGCGGCCCCCCCCTCGCCGTGGCCGGCCCCAAATACGCCTGCTTTCATGGTCTTGTGTATAATCATAAACGCTGGCGTTCTCAAGCTAGGTAATCAAGGGTACGGATGCATCCGACTCCTTCTGCACGTTTTTCTCCGCTGGTCCTTCCACCACAAGTGAGTACCGCGCTACCTTCTTGGCTCCTCCGGCAAGTGGGCGAAAGCCCGTTTCCCAATCTTTAATCGAGAGGCATTCAATCATGGCAACCGGTACC
>VGIA01000032.1 GCA_016868105.1 Betaproteobacteria bacterium
GCGCTCGATGTAACCGGTTCGGTTACATCCGGGCCCGCCCGGCGCCCTGCCCTAGCCCTTCGGGCAGGCGCTCATCGCCTTCTTGCGCTCGTCGCCCTTCCTCTTGCCCATCTTCTCGTTGCGGGCCATGCAAGTCTCATGGTCGCTCTTCCTGGGTTCATTCCACGCCGGCGGCATGGGCCTGCTGGTCGGCATGGTAGGACGAGCGCACCAGCGGCCCGATGGCGGCGTGGCGAAACCCCATCGCCGCGGCCTCGCGCTCGAACAGGGCGAAGGTATCCGGATGCACGTAGCGCGCCACCGGCAGGTGGTGCGCCGACGGCGCGAGGTACTGGCCGATGGTGAGCATCTCGACCCCGTGCGCGCGCAGGTCGCGCATCACCGCGAGGATCTCCTCGTCGGTTTCGCCCAGGCCCAGCATCAGCCCGGACTTGGTCGGCACCTGCGGGAAGCGGGCCTTGAACCGCTGCAGCAGCGCGAGCGAATGCGCGTAGTCGCCCCCGGGGCGCGCGGCGCGGTACAGGCGCGGCACCGTCTCCAGGTTGTGGTTCATGACGTCGGGCGGCGCAGCGGACAACACTTCCAGCGCCCGCTCCAGCCGGCCGCGGAAATCGGGCACCAGCACTTCGAGCATGGTGCCGGGCGAGCGGCTGCGCACCGCGCGGATGCAGTCCACGAAATGCTGCGCACCGCCGTCCTTCAGGTCGTCGCGGTCCACGCTGGTGACCACCACATAGGTCAGTCCCAAGCGGGCGATGGTGTCGGCGAGGTGCGCGGGCTCCTCCGCATCCGGCGGCAAAGGTCGGCCGTGCGCGACGTCACAGAACGGGCAGCGCCGGGTGCAGATGTCGCCCAGGATCATGAAGGTCGCGGTGCCCTTGCCGAAGCACTCGCCGATGTTCGGGCAGGAGGCCTCCTCGCACACGGTATGCAGCTTCTGCTCGCGCAGGATGCGCTTCACGTCGTGGAAGCGCGAGTCGGCGCCCGGTGCGCGCACCCGGATCCAGTCCGGCCGCGGGAGCCTCTCCCTCGGCACGACTCGTATCGGGTATCTGTCGAGCACAGGCGCGGTTTTCTTCTCGCCCTTTTCCTTGACGCCGGCTTCACGCATGCTCGAGGGCCTCGGCAAGGTTCGCGGCAAGCTTCGTCCCCAGATCGTCCGGGCTGCCGGCCAGGCCGATGTCCCTGGTCTGCGTCACCCGCAGCCCCGGATAGCCGCAGGGGTCGATCGCGGCGAAGGGCGCCAGATCCATGTCGACGTTGAGCGACAGGCCGTGGAAGGCGCAGCCGCGCCTGACGCGGATGCCGAGCGCAGCGATCTTGGCGCCGTCCACGTAGACCCCGGGGGCCCCCGGGCGAACCTCGCCCCGGCCCCCGAGGAGATCCAGCACCGAACGCTCCAGCAGGCGCACGAACTCGCGCACTTTGATGCCGCGCCGCGCCAGGTCCACCAAGGTGTAGAGCACGACCTGCCCGGGGCCGTGGTAGGTGATTTCCCCGCCGCGCTCCACCTGCACCAGCGGGATGTCGCCGGCCAAACGCGGGCCATGCGCCGGATCCGCGGCCAGGCCCAGTGTGTAGACCGGCGGATGTTCCACCAGCCAGAGTTCGTCCGGCGTCGCGGCGTCGCGGCGCGCGGTGAACGCGCGCATCGCCTCGAGCACGGTCAGGTAGGCAGCCCGGCCGAGCCGCTTCAGGAGGATCTGTTCCGCCACCACCATCACAGCACCATCACCACAGCCGGGTGAGCGCAGAGCTCGCGATAGAGCGCGTCCAGCTGCTCGCGCGACGTGGCGTTGATGGTCACCGTCAGGCTGAGGTAGGTGCCCTGGCGGCTGGGGCGCGTCTGGACCGTGGTCGGCTCGAAATCCGGCGCATGCGCGCGCACGATCCCGAGCACGCCGTGCGCGAACCCGCTTTCCTTGCGCCCGAGGATCTTGATCGGGAACGCGGCGGGAAAGGCGGGCACCGAGCCGGGCTCAGGCTGCTTGCCGTTCCTTTCCGGCACGCATCACTTTCAGCTTGAAGTCCTGGTACAGCGCGTGCATCCTGCGGAACAGCGGCCCCGGCCGGCCCTCGCCCACGGGCTTACCCTCCAGCGTCACCACCGCCAGCACTTCCTTGGACGAAGAGGTGACCCAGATCTCATCGGCGGTGAACACTTCGTCCCTGGAGAGGTCGCGGTACTCGAAGGGCAACGCCGCGGCCCGGGCCAGCTCGGCGATCACCTCGTAGGTGATGCCCGGCAGGATGAGATTCGACTTCGGCGGCGACAGGATAACGCCCCGGCGCACCACGAACACGTTCGATGCCGAGGCCTCTGTGAGCCTGCCGTCGCGGAACAGGATCGTCTCGACGGCGCCAGCGTCCGCCGACACCTGGCGCAGCAGGCAGTTGCCGATGAGCGAGATGGACTTGATGTCGCAATGCAGCCAGCGCTCGTCCACCGCGGTGAGCGCAGCGGCGCCGCGCTCCACCAGTTCCCTCGGCGGCGTGAGCAACGGGTTGGACATCACGAAAACCGTCGGCACCGCGTCCTTCGGGAACGCATGGTCGCGCTTGGCGACGCCGCGCGTGACCTGGAAATAGACGCCCTGGTCCTCGAACGGCTGCCTTCGTATCACTTCCAGGAGGATGTCGCGCCACTCGGCGCGGGCGTAGGGGTTGCGGATGCGCACCAGCTCCAGGCTGCGCTCCAAGCGCGCCAGGTGCTCCTCGAGCCGGAACGGCACCCGCGAGTACACCGGCACCAGCTCGTAGACGCCGTCGCCGAAGATGAAGCCGCGGTCGAGAACCGGCACCTTCGCCTCCTCGATCGGCATCAACGTTCCATTGAGGAACACCATTTGCTCTGCTTCTACTTCACCCATAGCCTCAGTGTATCCCAGGCCCGCCCGAGCAGTCCGGCGGCCGGCACCGCCTGCAACGCCAGTACCGGGTACTCCCCGATCACCCTGCCCTCGACGGTCACGCGCACCACGCCGACCTGCTGCCCCTCGGCGACCGGCGCCAGCAGCGGCGATTGCGCCAGCAGCTCGGCCTTCAGCTTCTCGGCCTGGCCCTTGGGCACGGTGACCACGAGATCGGTACGCAAGCCCGCCTGCAGCCGGTCGGCGACGCCCTTCCAGACCTCGATTTCCTTCACCACCTGGCTGGCGCCGTAGAGACGCACCGCGTCGAAAGCCTGGAAGCCCCAGTTGAGCAGCTTCTGCGATTCCTGAGCGCGCGATGACTCGGAGGTCGAGCCCAGCAGCACGGCGAGCACGCGGCGCGGGCCGCGCCTCGAGGACGAGATCAGACAGTAGCCGGCGGCCTCGGTGTAGCCGGTCTTGACCCCGTCCACCGTGGGATCGAGCCACAGCAGGCGGTTGCGGTTGGGCTGCGTGATGTTGTTGTAGCGGAACTCGCGCTGCGAGTAGTAGGTCGCGTACTCGGCCGGAAAATCGCGGATCAGGGCCGCGGCGAGCAGGTACAGGTCGCGCGCGGTGGAATAGTGCTGCAGCTCGGGCAGTCCAGAGGCGTTCATGAACCTGGTGCCCTTCAGGCCCAGGCGCTCGGCCTCCTTGTTCATGCGCTGCACGAAGGCCTCCTCCGACCCCGACACCAGCTCGGCCAGGGCGATGCAGGCGTCGTTGCCCGACTGCACCACCATGCCGCGGATCAGCTGGTCCACGCTCACCGGCCGGCGCGGCTCGATGAACATGCGCGAGCCCGGCGCGCGCCGCGCCGACTCGGACACCGCGACCTGCTGCTCGAGCGCGATCTTCTTGTCCCGCAGCGCGCCGAACACCAAGTAGGCCGTCATCAGCTTGCTGAGCGAAGCCGGCTCCACGCGCTCGTCGGGCCGCTCGGCGGCGAGCAACTGGCCGCTGGTGAGGTCGGCGACGATCCAGGCGCGCCCGACCACGGCCGGGGGCTGCGGCGGCGGCGACTGCGCCAGCGCCTGCGCGAGGGCGGAAAGCAGCAGCAAGGCGGCGAGGCGGAACAGCATCGGGATGGAGGGCATCGTGCCGGCAACAAAGCGCCGGACAGGGACGCGAATTATAGCCACTAGCGGAAAACGAACAGCGGCTTGACCGCGAACTCGGCCTCGATGCGCTCGGCCAGCGGGCGCGCCTCCTCCCGGGTGCGGAACGGTCCCAACTGCAGCCGGAACAGCCCGGCGCCGGGGACCACCTCGATCGGGTCCGAGAGCCAGGCGAGCTCGCGGTAGATGCGGGCCCGGAAGGTGTCCGCGGACTCGCGCGCGGAGAATGCGCCCAGTTGCAGGAACACGCCGCCGGGCGCCGCTGCGGCCGGCGTCGGCTCGGGCCTCGCCGCGACGGCCGCGCCCGGGGCGAGGTGCTCGATCTCCACCAGCGCGCTGCCGGCCTCGACATAGCCCAGCTTCCAGGCCGCGGTGTATGAGAGGTCGATGACGCGCTCGGCGTGGAACGGCCCGCGGTCGTTGACGCGCACCACCACGCTTCTGCGGTTGGCGAGGTTGGTGACCCGCACGTAGCTCGGGATCGGCAGCAGCGGGTGCGCCGCGGTCATGGCATACATGTCGTAGGGCTCGCCGCTGGAGGTGTTCTGGCCGTGGTAGCGCCGCCCGTACCAGCTGGCGATCCCCTTCTGCCGGAACCCCGTCGCGCTCGCGAGCGGCGCGTAATCGCGGCCGAACACCTGGTAAGGCCGGTTGGCAAAGCGGTGCAGCGGCTCGGCGCGCGGCGTCGCATCCGGGATCGAGGCAAGGTCCAAAGGCGTGCGATCGCCGGGGCCGTCGTCCTTGTAGTACGCGCCCGGCCGCCGGGCCTGCGCCGGAGCCGGCGCGGGCGTGCTCGCCTCCGGCGCGCGTGCCGGGGCCTCGCGCGTGACCCATCCGCCGCAGCCCGCAAGCGCGGCGGCGGCGAGCACGACGGCAGACGGCGGGACCGCGAGCCTCACCGGGCTTCGGTCACCGGCCGTGGACGATGTTCCCGGCCACCAGCGTCGCCCGCACGCGCCCGGCGAGCTCATAGCCCATGAACGGGGTGTTGCGGCCCTGGCTCCTCAGCGTCTCAGCGCCGAGGCGGAACGGCGCCTCCGGATCGAACAGCACCAGGTCGGCCGGCGCCCCCGGCGCGATGCGCCCGGATTGCACCCCGAGCACGCGGGCCGGGTCGCTGGTGACGCGCGCGAGCGCGGCGGCAAGCGGGAGCTTGCGCGCCGCGGCCCACTTCAGGGTCAGGGGCAGCAGCAGTTCCAGGCCGGTGGCGCCCGGCTCGGCCTCGGCGAAGGGCAGCTGCTTCTGGTCCTCGTCCACCGGGGTGTGGTCAGAGACCACGCAATCGATGGTGCCCTCGGCCAGTCCGGCGGCCAGTGCGTCGCGGTCGCGCTGCGAGCGCAGCGGCGGCTCGAGGCGGCAGTTGGAATCGTAGAAGCCCAGATCCCTGTCCGACAGGTGCACATGGTGGATGGCGACGTCGCAGGTGACCGGAAGCCCTTCCTTCTTCGCCGCGCGGATCATCGCCACCGCCGCCGCGGTCGACAGCCGGCAGACATGAACCCGCGTGCGCGTGGCGCGCACCAGTTCCAGAAGCGCCCCCAGGGCGATGGTTTCGGCAAAGGCCGGTATTCCCGGCAGGCCCATGCGTGTCGCCACCTCGCCGTCGTGCGCGACGCCGCCGGCGGCGAGCCAGGCGTCCTCGGCGCGCAGCCAGACCGGGAAGCCGAAGGTGGCCGCGTACTGCAGCGCGCGCCACAGCACCTGCGTGTCGCGCAGCGGCGCGTTGGCCTGCGAGAACGCGACGCAACCGGCCTCGGCCAGCTCCGCCATCTCGGTGAGCCGCTCCCCGGCAAGCTTCACCGTGAGCGCGCCTACCGGGTAGACGCGGGCCCGCGACAGCGTCTTCGCGCGCCGGCGCAGCATGTCCACCAGGCCCGGCTCGTCCAGCGGCGGGTCGGTGTCCGGCGGGCAGGCAAGGCTGGTCACGCCGCCCGCGACCGCGGCGTCCATCTCCGATTCGAGCGTCGCCTTGTACTCGTAGCCGGGCTCGCGCAGGCGCGCCGAGAGGTCGATCAGGCCAGGGGCGACGACCAGGCCCGTGGCGTCGATGGTACGGCCAGCCGCCCCAGGCTTGTCGGAAATCACTCCGCGCGCGATGTACACGTCGCCCACGGCATCGCGCCCGCTTGCCGGATCCACCACCCGCCCGCCCTTCAGGAGGATGTCCATCGCCTAGTTCCCCGCCACGATGGACATCACTGCCATGCGCACCGCGATGCCGAAGGTGACCTGCGGCAGGATCACCGAGTGCGGGCCGTCGGCCACCGACGAATCGATCTCGACGCCGCGGTTCATCGGCCCGGGATGCATGACGATGGCGTCGCGCCTGGCGAGCGCCAGCTTCTCCGCGTTGAGCCCGTAGTGCTTGAAGTATTCCTGCGCGCTGGGCAGCAGCGGCCCGTTCATGCGCTCGCTCTGCAGCCGCAGCATCACCACCACGTCGGCATCCGCGAGGCCGGCGCGCATCTGGTGGAACACGCGCACGCCGAGGGCTTCCACCCCGGCGGGCAGCAGCGTCTGCGGGCCGATCACCCGCACCTCGGGCACGCCCAGGGTCGTCAGGCCGTGGATCAGCGAGCGCGCGACGCGCGAATGCAGCACGTCGCCGACGATGGCGACCGTGAGGCGGGTGAAGTCCTTCTTGTAGTGGCGGATGGTGTAGAGATCGAGCAGGCCCTGCGTCGGGTGCGCGTGGCGGCCGTCGCCGGCGTTGATCACGTGCTCGTGCGGCTTGACGTGGCGCGCAACCAGGTAGGGCGCGCCGGAGGAGGCATGGCGCACCACGAACACGTCGGCCTGCATCGCCGACAGGTTGGCGACCGTATCCAGCAGCGACTCGCCCTTGGAGGTCGAGGACACCGAGACGTTGAGATTGATGACGTCGGCCGACAGGCGCTTGGCGGCGATCTCGAAGGTGGTGCGGGTGCGCGTCGAATTCTCGAAGAACAGGTTGAACACGCTCTTGCCGCGCAGCAGCGGCACCTTCTTCACCTCGCGCTCCGTGACATCCGCAAACGGCTCGGCGGTATCCAGGATCTGCAGCAGGACTTCGCGCGGCAGGCCTTCAATCGACAGCAGGTGCTGCAATTCACCGTTGGCATTGAGCTGCGGGTTGCGGACCGAACTACGCTGCACGTTCCAGCTCCAGCGACAGTCTGCCGTCGGCGGCACGCTTCAGGCGCAGCCGCAGGCCCTCGGGCACCTGCAGCTGCGCGCCGCAATGCTGGGCGCAGATCGGCAGCTGGCGGCCGCCACGGTCGGCGAGCACCGCGAGCGCAATGCTGCGCGGCCGGCCGTAGTCGAACAGCTCGTTCATCGCCGCTCGCACCGTGCGCCCGGTGTAGAGCACGTCGTCGACCAGCAGCAGGTCGCGCCCGCCGACGTCGAACGGGATCCGGGTGCGCTTGGGGTCGTGCTTGAGGCCCTGCTTGGCATAGTCGTCGCGGTAAAAGGCGATGTCCATCAGTCCAAGCGGCTCCGCCAGGCCCAGCATGGCGTGCAGGCGCTCGGCAAGCCAGGCGCCGCCGGTATAGAGGCCGACCATCGCGGTCGCCGGCGTGACGCGCGCCTTCAGCTCGGCGGCGAGGCCGGGCAGCAGGGATTCGGCGTCAGGAATGTCGCTCATGCCTTCCGGTCGTTGAAATACTGCTCCAGCACCAGCTGCGCGGCGTGCGAATCGAGCGCCTTGCCGCGCGCCAGCGCCGCCGCCTTGCGGCTGCCGTAGGCGGCGCGCACCCGGCTCTCCACCTCCACCGAACTGTAGCGCTCGTCCACCAGCGCCACCGGCAGCCGGAAGCGTCCGTTCAGCTGGCGCGCGAAGCGCTCTGCGCGACGCGTCATCTGGTGCGGCGAGCCGTCCTCGCCCAGCGGCCGCCCGACCACCAGCTGGGCCGGGTTCCACTGCTTCACCAGGCGACCGATCGCGGTGAGCCGGCCGGGGGAGCTTTGCGCAGCCAGGGCCGGGAGGGGGTGCGCGGTGCCCAGTTCCGGCTCTCCCGCGGCCACGCCAATGCGCTGCAATCCGAAATCGAAGGCGAGGACCGTCGCCCTGGCCGGATCAGGCATGTCCCGCGACGTCGGCAAGTCGCGCATAGTCCAGGCCCAGCAACTCCAGCGCCGCGGGCAGCCGTTCCTCGGCTGGGGTGTCGAAGATGATCGCGTCGCGCGCCTCCACCGTCAGCCAGGCGTTCTGCGACAGTTCGTGCTCCAGTTGCCCGGCGATCCAGCCGGCGTAGCCCAGCGACACCAGCATCCTGCCCGGCCCCTCGCCCCGCCCGACCGCCCCCAGGATGTCCTTCGAGGTGGTAAGGCCGATGGCGTCGCGTACCCGCAACGTGGACTGCCAGTTGCCCGCGGGGGCGTGCAGGACGAAGCCACGATCGGTCTGCACCGGCCCGCCGAAGTAGATCGGCGAGTCGGCCATCTCGGTGTTGCCCATGGGCAGCGACAGGCGCTCGAAGAGGGCCTGCAGGGTCATGTCGATGGGGCGGTTGACCACGATCCCCAGGGCGCCCTGGTCATTGTGCTCGCAGACGAACGTCAGGGTCCTCGAAAAATACGGATCGGCCATGTTGGGCATGGCGATCAGGAAGTGATGCGTAAGATCGATCGAGGACATGCTCGAGGCAATTTTACCGCATGCGGCCGGGCGGCGCGCTTCAAGCCCGGGGCCCGGGCCGGACCTGAGCCGCGCTCAGATCTCCATCATCTCGAAATCGTCCTTGCGCGCGCCGCATTCCGGGCAGGTCCAGTTCATCGGCACGTCTTCCCAGCGCGTGCCGGGCGCGATGCCCTCGCCGGGAATGCCGGCCGCCTCGTCGTAGAGGAAACCGCAGATCAGGCACATCCACGTGCGGTACTGCACGACGTTCTCGGTCATCGGCTGGAACCGCCCGCGAGGGACGGTGGGATAGAATGAGGCGCGATATTAAACCAACTCCAGCGGCGCCCGCGTGATTGCGCGACCCTCGATCGTCCTTTGTTTCGCTGCCTCCGATCCCACCGGTGGCGCCGGCGTGCAGGCCGACATCCTCACGCTTGCCGCGCTGGGCTGCCATCCGCTGTCGGTCCTGACCGCGCTCACGGCGCAGGACACCCGCGGCGTGCACGGCGTGCAGGCGGTGCAGGCGGCGTGGGTCGAGGCGCAGGCGAGGCGCCTGCTGGAGGACATGCCGGTGGATGCGTTCAAGGTCGGCGTGCTGGGTTCTGCCACGAACGTCGAGGCGGTGGCGCGCGCCATCGAGCGGCACCCGCGCCTGCCCGTGGTGCTCGACCCGGTGCTCGCCTCCGGGCGCGGTGATGCGCTGGCGGACACGGCCACGCTGGAAGCGCTGCGCGCGCGCCTGCTGCCGCTCACCACGGTGCTCACGCCCAACAGCCTGGAGGCGCGCCATCTCTGCGGCGACGCCGGCGCCTCGCTGCAAGCCTGTGCCGCGCGCCTGGTGGACATGGGCTGCAAGCACGTCCTTGTGACCGGAACCCACGAGCCGGGCGCGCAGGTGGTGAACACCTTGTACGGCGCGACCGGCCGGCTGCGGGAGGACCGCTGGCCGCGCCTGCCCGGCGACTACCACGGCTCGGGCTGCACCCTCGCCTCCGCGCTCGCCGCATTCCTCGCCAGGGGATTGCCGGTGGCGGAGGCCGCGTGCGAGGCCCAGGCCTACACCTGGAAAGCCTTGCAGCGCGGCTTCACCGCGGGCGCCGGGCAATCGCTGCCGAACCGCTTGCACAGCCACGTCCATGACGATCCGCGGCCTCTACGCGATCACGCCTGACGGCGCCGACAGCGCTCGCCTGCTGCAGTTGGCCGCGCGGGCGCTCGAGGGCGGGACGCGCCTGCTGCAGTACCGCAACAAGTCCGCGCCGCCCGCGCAACGCCTGGCCGAGGCGCGCGCCCTGGTGGCGCTGGCAAGTCGCCACGGCGCTCGGCTCATCGTCAACGACGATCTCGCGCTCGCGCTGCAAGTGAAGGCCCACGGCCTGCACCTTGGCCGCGAGGACGGCGAACTCGCCGCCGCGCGCGCCGCGTTCCCCGGGCTGCTGGGCGCCTCCTGCTACGACTCGCTGGATCTCGCGCGGCGCGCCGCGGCCGCGGGCGCCGACTACATCGCCTTCGGCAGCGTGTTCCCCTCGCCCACCAAGCCCGGCGCGGCGCGCGCGCCGCTCACCCTGTTTGCCGAAGCGCGGCCGCTCGGCCTGCCAACGGTGGCCATCGGCGGCATCACGCTCGCCAATGCGCCGCAACTGGTGGCCGCCGGCGCCGATGGCCTCGCGGTGATCTCGGCGCTGTTCGACGCCCCCGAGGTCGCGGCCGCGGCGCGGGCCTTCAACCAACTCTACGCACAGGAAGCCGCCGTCCGATGAGCCAGCGCAACGAGGACCTGTTCGCGCGCGCGCAATTGCGCATCCCGGCCGGGGTCAATTCCCCGGTGCGCGCCTTCGGCGCCGTGGGCGGCGCGCCGCCGTTCATGGCGCGCGCCTCGGGCGCCCGCCTCTGGGACGCCGAGGGCCGGGGCTACATCGATTACCTCGGCTCCTGGGGCCCGATGGTGGCCGGGCACACCCACCCTGCGGTGGTGGAAGCGGTGCAGGCGGCCGCAGCGAAGGCGCTGTCCTTCGGCGCGCCCACCGAGGCCGAGATCGAGCTGGCCGAAGCCATCTGCCGCCTGGTGCCCTCGCTCGAGCGCGTGCGGCTGGTGTGCTCGGGCACCGAGGCCGCCATGACCGCGATCCGGCTCGCGCGCGGGCATACGGGACGCAACCTGATCGTGAAGTTCGAGGGCTGCTACCACGGCCACGTCGACAGCCTGCTGGTGAAGGCCGGCTCCGGCGCCCTCACCTTCGGCAACCCGAGCTCCGCCGGGGTGCCGCCGGAGACCGCGGCGCACACGCAGGTGCTGGATTTCAACGATACCGCGCAGCTGGAGCGCACCTTCGCTGCGCGCGGCGGCGAGATCGCGGGCGTGATCGTGGAGCCGGTCGCGGGCAACATGAACCTGGTGCTGCCCAAACCCGGTTTTCTGGAGGCGCTGCGCGCCCAATGCACGAAGCACGGCGCGGTGCTGATCCTGGACGAAGTCATGACCGGCTTTCGCGTCGCGCTGGGCGGGGCGCAGGCGCGCTTCGGCATCCGGCCGGACCTGACCACGCTGGGCAAGGTGATCGGCGGCGGCCTGCCGGTGGGCGCGGTGGGCGGCCGGCGCGACATCATGGAGAGAATCGCGCCGCTGGGGCCGGTCTACCAGGCGGGCACGCTCTCGGGGAATCCGGTCGCGGTGGCCGCGGGCCTGGCGACGCTGAAGCTGGTGGAGGCGCCGGGATTCCAAGAGCGGATCGAGGCAACGACGCAGGCGCTCGTGGATGGCCTCGCGGCCGAAGCGAAGCAGGCGGGCGTCGTGTTCTGCGCCCAGTCCATCGGCAGCATGTTCGGCGTGTACTTCCGCGCCGCACCGCCGAGCAGCCTCGCAGAGGTGATGCAGTGCGACCAGGAACGGTTCAATCGGTTTTTTCACGCCATGCTGGAGCGGGGGGTGTACCTCGCGCCCTCGGCGTACGAGGCGGGGTTTGTCTCGGCGGCGCATGGGGCCGCCGAGATCGATGAAACCCTTCTTGCGGCGCGCGAGGCGTTCCGGGCCTAGTCGATCCGATCGCCCGCACCGCCGACTGGCGCTAGGGTATCCGCGCCGCGGGCATGCGCGCGAGGATGGCCGCCATCCGGTCGGCGACGTAGGGCGTGACGCGGCCGCGCTCGTAGCGCCGCGGGCTGGGCAGGATCACCGCGAGGTACGCCGCCTGCTCGGCGCCCAAGCCCGCCGCCTGCGTGCCGAAGTGGTAGCGCGCCGCCGCCTCGGCGCCGAACACGCCCTCGCCCCACTCGGCGAAGTTGAGGTACAGCTCCAGGATCCGCCGCTTGGGCAGCGCCGTCTCCAGCATCGAGGTGATCAGCGCTTCCTGCCCCTTGCGGACCCAGGAGCGCTCGCCCGACAGGAAAAGGTTCTTCGCCAGCTGCTGGCTGATGGTGGAGGCGCCGGCGACGATGCGGCCCTTCTTCTCGTTCCTCTCGATGGCCTTGGAGATCGCTTCCCAGTCGAAGCCCTCGTGGTCCATGAACTTGGCGTCCTCGGCGGCCACCACCGCGCGCTTCAGCTGCGCCGAGATGCTGGCGTAGTCCACCCACTGCTGCTGCAGCTTCGCGCCCGGGGACTGCTTCTGCAGCTGCGCGAGGCGCGCCCCCATGAGCGCGGTGCTGGCCGGTGCGTAGGCGCGCCACCACAGCACCTGGGCGAAGAACCAGCACTGCACCGAAAGGGCGACGGCGACCAGCGTGCCCAGGCCGTAGCAGAACACCTTCCAGGCCAGCGCCAGCCAGCCCAGCGGGCCCCTGCGCCTGCTTGCCCTAGCCGTCGGCACGCAGCGCGGCGAGCACTGCCCCGGTTTCCGGGCGCGCGCCGCACCAGAAGAAGAACGACTCCGCCGCCTGCTCCACCAGCATGCCCAGGCCATCGCTGGTGGCGGCACCGGCGGCGCACGCCGCGGCGAGGAACGGCGTGTCGCGGCCGTAGACCATGTCGTAGGCGAGCGCGCCGGGGGCGAAGAGGCCCCCAGGCAGCGGCACCGCCCCGCCGGTGAGGCCCGCCGAGGTGGCGTTGACCACGATGTCGAAGGACTCACCCGCGATTGCGTCGTAGCCGCCGCCGCGCGACCCGGGAAAGCGCGCCGCCAGTGCCTGCGCCTTGCCGGCAGTCCGGTTGGCGAGGACCAGTGCCGCCGGCCGCGCCTCGAGCAACGGGCCGAGCACGCCTTGGGCGGCGCCACCGGCGCCCATCAGCAGCACGCGCCGGCCGGCAATCGGCCGGCGCAGATTGCGCTCGAGGTCGTTCACCAGGCCGGCGCCGTCGGTGTTGTCCGCGGCCACGGCCGCGCCCGCGCCCTCACCGTCAAAGCGCAGCGTGTTGGCCGCGCGCGCCGCGCGCGCCCTTGGCGTCGGCTCGGTCGCCAGCGCGAAGGCCTCCGCCTTGAACGGCAGGGTGACGTTGCAGCCGCGGCCGCCGGCGGCGCGGAAGGCCGCCACCGTGCGCGCGAAGGCCCCCAGCGGCGCCTCGATGCGGCCGTAGTCGATGCGCTGCCCGGTGGCGCGGGCAAATTCGGCATGGATCCAGGGCGACTTCGAGTGCGCGACCGGGTTGCCGATCACGGCATAGCGGTCGTTCATCCCCCGCCTACTCGGTCCAGATGCGGTCGCCCTGGCCGAAGAACCAGGTGCGGGTGATCACCAGCAGGTCGGTGTCCTTGCGGATGTCGGGCGGGAATTCGGCGAAGGGCGCCGACAGGCGCACGATCAGGAACGCCGCCTGGTCGAGCACCTTCAGGCCCGAGGAGCGCTCAAGGTCGATGGCTTGCACCGTGCCATCGGGCCGTATGGTCACCGTCAGGCGCAGGTTGCCGTAGAGCTTGCCGCGCGCCTCGGCCGGGAAATTCAGGGTGCCGTTGCGCTCGATCTTGGCGCGCCAGTCCTCTTCGTATTGCGCGAAGCGGTACTCGCGCGCGCGCGCGCCAATGACATGCTTGCGCGGCCGCTTGTTGTACTCCTCGACGCTTTTGTCGATCTGGGCCTGCAGCCGCATCGTGGCGAGCGACAGGTCGGCCAGATCTCGCCCGGCGAGCTGCGGCGCAGTCTCCTGCGCCGGGGCCTGCTTCGGCGCCTCGGGCGCGACGCTGGCTGCCGAGTCCTTCGCCTTCGCCAGCAGCCGCTGCTGCTGCTGCTCGAGCTCCGTCACCCGGCGCTGGGCCTGGGCGAGGTCGCGCCCCGGGTCGCGCGGGTTGGTCACCGGCAGCGGGGTGCGCGCGCGCCTGTTCTGGTCGGTGTTGCCGCCGCCATCCAGGTCGGCCTGGGCGCGCGCATCGGCGCGCAGCGGCTGCTCGCGCGTCTTGGCGTTGACCAGCACCACCTCGAGCGGGGTCTGCGCCGACTTCAGGCGCAGCGAGTCCGGAAAGCGGAAATGCACCGGGATCAGTATGGCGTGCAGCAGGATCGAGGCGGCAACCGACGCATAGAGGGTGCGGGACCGGCGGTCCAGCCCGGTCCAGTACTGGCGCGGATCCACCAGCAGGGTGGCTGCGCTTGGAGTCGCCGATACCGCCAAATTCGCCCCAGGAAGTCCTGTGCCGGCGCTATTCTAGGCACAAAGCAGACTATTTATCCGTGACCGGCCCCTCGCCAAGCGTGGCGCGCCACGCGCAGGAGACGGTTCGCTCGAGCAGGTCCACGCCCTGCACCGCCAGGCGCACGCGGGTGCCCGCCTCAAGCCCGGGCAGCGATGACACCCGGGTCACCAGCGGCAGGCGGTCGAAGCGCACCAGGTTCTCGCGCAGCACGGTGGCCTCCGTTTCGGCCAGGTCCTCCTGCTGCAGCCAGCGCAGGCACCAGTACTGCTCCATGGCGCGCTGGTGCTCGTCCAAGCGCGCCGCGGTGAGCTCGAAGGCGCGCATCGCGGTGAGCAAGGCCTCCGAGCTGCGCGCGAGCGGCGGCTTGCGGCCCTGCACCGCCGCCGCCAGCTGCCACTGGTTGAGCAGGTCCACATAGCGGCGCAGCGGCGAGGTAAGCCAGGCATAGCAGTCCAGACCCAGGCCTTGGTGCGCCTCGGGGTGCACCGTCAGACGCACCTTGCCCACGGCCTGCGCGCGGTAGATCGCCGCCACGTCGCGTTCGGCCAGAAGCTCGCCCCAGGTGCTGTTGGCGAGGATCATGAGCTCGGCCACCAGCTTGTCGAGCGGCGCCCCGCGCCGCCGCGGCTCGATGCTGACGCGGCCGTTCTCGACGTGGAAGCTGTAGTCGACGGCGTGCGCCGGGATGCTCGGCCGGCCGCGGCGGGCCTCCAGCGCCAGTGCGATCCGCCACAGCTGTCGCAACTCCTCCTCGAACGGCAGCCCGGCGGGCGCGCCGGACTCGAAGGCGCCGTTCAACGCGGCGCAGTCCTGGTGGCGCAGGTTGGCGGCGATGCGCAGGCGTTCCAGACGCGTGCAGTGGCCGCGCACCGCGCCATCGGCCGGGGCCACGTTCAGATAGAGCGAGATCACCGCCCGCTCCGCGCCGGCCTCCAGGGAACAGGCCCCGACCGCATCCTCCGGCAGCATGGTGTACTTGCGGTCCGGCATGTAGGCCGTGGACAGCCGCTGTCTTGCGATGGCGTCCAGCGCCGAGCCCGGCGCGAAGGCGAGCGCGGGCGCCGCGATGTGAATGCCGATGCGCAACGCCTGCTCCGACACGCGCATCACCGAGAAGGCGTCGTCGATCTCCGTGGTGCCGCTGTCATCCAGGCTGAAGGCGTGCGCCTCGGCCAGCGGCAGGCCGGCGGGCATTGCCGGGGGCTCGTGCGGGGGAAATCCGGTGCCGCCGGGGAAGAACTCGAGCAGGAACCGGTTGAGATGGAAATCGTGCGTCGAGGGCAGCAGGCCGCAGCGCTCGAACAGACGCGGCGCCTCCAGACCGGTGCTGGCGCAGGCCTGCTCCAGCGCCTTGGTCTCCGCCCTGGCGCGGTCGGGCGCGTACAGCAGTTCGTCGCGCAGGCGCTCGATCTCGGGCGGGCATTCGAAGCGTGCCAGTTGCGCCGCCCATTGCGCGATGGTCTGCAGCAGGCGTTTCTTCTTCTCGGCTGCCGCGAGCGCCAGCTTCAGCGTCGCCTCCGGCGCCTTCTGGTAGCGGCCGCGGCCGCGGCGGTAGAAGTACATCGGCGCCAGGTGCAGCTTCATCAGCACGCCGGCGGATTCGGTCGCCGTCGGCTCGCGCCCGACGTACTCGCGCGCAAGATCCTGGAAGCCGAACTCCCCTTGGCCGCTGCATTGCCACAGGAACTCGGTGTCCAGGCTTGCGGCGAAGGCGCCGGCGCCGGCGAGCAGGTCCGCTCCCGACGGACGCTCGAAGGACAGCAGGACGCTGGCGGCCTTCACCTTCGAGCGCCTGCCGTGCGGGCTCTCGACCTGGAACGAGGCCGGGGCCTGGGCGAGCACGGCGCCGGCCTTGAACTCGCCCCCCTCCTCGTAAAGGACGTTCATGCCGGGTGAAATGAGGAACCCTCTCCCATTCCGGCAAAGGCGAGGATTCGGGATCGGTGCTCCGGGAAGCTCTGCAGGCTGTGGTCGCCGCCGTCGCGCACCACCATGCGCGCGCCCTCGTACTTGCGCGCCGCCTGGCGCCAGTCGAGGACCTCGTCGCCGGTTTCCAGCAGCAGCAGGTAGCGCTCCGGGTCGATGGTTTCGAGGTACAGCTCGCGCCAGCCCTCGAGGTGGGCGCGCGTGAGTTGGTAGGGCTCGCCGGTGTGCAGGTTCTTCTGCGGCCCGAGGTAGGCCGCCAGCCCGATGTGCGGGAACACCGCCGGCTGGATCAGGACGGCGCGGCAGCCGTGCTTCTGCGCGAACCACGTGGCGTAGAACCCGCCCAGCGAACTGCCCAGCAGCGTGACCTTTGGTGGCTCGTGCCGCGCCAGTTCGGCCTCGATGAGGCGCATCGCTTCGCCGGGCTGGTTGGGCAGCGCCGGGCAGGCATAGCGATGGCCCAGGCCGCGCTCGTCCATGTACTTCTTCATCAGCTGCGATTTGTGCGACTGGGGCGAGCTGTTGAAGCCGTGCAGGTAGATCAGCATCGCCTTATGCCTTCGCCAGCGCCGCGAGCAACTTGCCGTGGATACCGCCGAAACCGCCGTTGGACATGACCAGGATCCGGTCCCCGGGCTTTGCCTCGGCGGCGATCGCCGCCACCAGCGCATCCACGCTCGCCTCGCAGCGCGTCCGGTCGCCCAGCGGGGCGAACACGGCCTGTGCGTCCCATTCCAGCCCGGCGCAATGGATGTAGACGCGATCGGCGGCAGCAAAGCTGGGCGGCAGGGCGTCCTTCATGACGCCTTTCTTCAGGGTGTTTGAACGCGGATCGAACACCGCGAGGATCCGCCCGCCCTCCCCGCGCTGGCGCAGTCCCTCCAGGGTGGTCCGGATGGCGGTCGGGTGATGGGCGAAGTCGTCGTAGACCGCAATCCCGGCGGGGCTGCCTTTCAACTCCATGCGCCGTTTCACGCCGCCGAAGTTGGCAAGCGCCTCCAGCGACGCGGCCGGCTCCACGCCGGCGTGCCTCGCTGCAGCGATGGCGGCGAGCGCGTTGTGGCGGCTGTGCGTGCCGGGCAGCACCAGCCGCAGGCGGCCAACCCCCTTGCCCCGCCAGGCGACTTCGAATCCCCCGTCTGGGTCCGGCGCTCCGGCCTCCCAGCCCTGGGCACTTCCGAAGACCTCCGTAGGCGTCCAACAACCTACTGTGAGCACTCGCTTCAGGGCAGCGTCCTGGCCATTCACCACCAGCTTGCCGGAGCTAGGTATGATACGGACTAAATGATGGAATTGGCGCTCGATCGCGGCAAGATCGTCGAATATGTCTGCATGATCGAACTCAAGATTGTTCAGGATGGCGGTTCTGGGGTGGTAATGGACGAACTTCGACCGCTTGTCGAAGAAGGCAGTGTCATATTCGTCCGCTTCGATCACGAACAGTTCGGAATCGGCGGCCCTGGCCGAAACGCCGAAGTCGGCTGGCAGGCCCCCGATCAGGAACCCCGGCCGGTGACCGGCCCGCTGCAGGATCCACGCCAACATGGAAGAGGTGGTCGTCTTTCCGTGGGTTCCAGCAATAGCTAGCACCCACTTACCTTGCAAGTAGTTCTCCGCCAGCCACTGCGGCCCGGACACGTACCGGTCGCCATGATCGAGGATCGCCTCCATGAGGGGATTGCCCCGAGTGACGACGTTGCCGATGACCCACAGGTCCGGGGCCAGGGCCATCTGGTCGGCCCCATAGCCCTCGATGAGTTCGATGCCCAGCGCCGCCAACTGCTCGCTCATTGGCGGGTAGACCGCGGCGTCACAACCGGTGACGCGATGGCCGGCCTGGCGCGCGATCGCCGCGATGCCACCCATGAACGTGCCGCAAATGCCGAGGATGTGAAGGTGCACGGCGCCGGAGAGCAGGATGCTCCAGGTGAAGGGGCCCGCGATTGTACGGGAGGAATACGGGGAGGAATGCGGGGGCGTATGCGCCCGAGCAATGCGCGTGGGCCGTGCGCTATCATCGACGCGCCAGATCCACCGAGGTTCCCCGATGCGCCGCAAGCACTCCCGCGCCAACGGCATGCGCGCCAGCGTCGCCGCCGCCGCCCGCATCATGGCCGAGGACGGCATCGATGATTACGCCCTCGCCAAGCGCAAGGCGGCACGCGCCCTGGGCGCGCCCGACACCGAGGCGCTGCCGGCCAACGCCGAGATCGAGCGCGCGTTGCACGAGTATCGCGCCCTGTATCAGCCCGTCGAGCACCCGGAGCGGATCGCCGAGCTGCGCCAGTTGGCGCTCGCGGCGATGCAGGCGCTCAAACGCTTCCACCCCTACCTGACCGGGCCGGTGCTGGCCGGCACCGCCGGCCCCTATGCGCAGATCGAGTTGCAGCTGTTCCCGGAGGACCCCAAGGAAGTCGAGATGTTCCTGCTCGACCGCCACCTGCCCTATGAAACCCAGGAAGGCCGGCGCTTCTCGGGCGACCGGGTGCACGCCGTCGCGGTGCTCACGCTGCAATGGCACGATGTGCCGCTGCGCCTGTCGGTGTTCGACCCGCGCGACGAACGCCTCGCCCTCAAGACCACCCGGTCAGGCAAGGTCACCGAGCGCGCCGGCATCGCCGAAGTCGGTACCCTGATCGCCGGCCATGTTGGCGGGGCGCCGTAGGGCGCTCGCCTAGGACGCCGCGGCCACCCTGGCCCGGCAGGAGCTGGATGCCCTGCTGGCTGACCTTCGCCCCTGAGCTGGGTTAAAATGCGGGCTTCTTCGTCGAACGTGCGCCCAAAATGGGTAAAAGTACCGCAAAGACCAGGGCAGGGATTCTCGTCCTTCATGGCCCCAACCTGAATCTGCTGGGGACCCGCGAGCCGAAAGTCTATGGCCGCGAGACCCTGACTGACATCAACCGCAGGTTGACGGCGCTGGCAAGGCAGGCAGGGGTTGCGCTGCAGTGTTTCCAGAGCAACAGCGAGGGCGTTCTGGTGGACCGGATCCAGCAGGCCGGTCGCGACGGCGTCGGCTTCATCGTCATCAACCCGGCCGCTTACACCCATAGCAGCATCGCCCTGCGCGACGCCCTTGCCGGGGTCGCGATCCCGTTCATCGAGGTCCACCTGTCCAACGTCCACGCCCGGGAGCCGTTCCGGCACCGGTCCTATTTCTCAGACCTGGCCGTGGGTGTGATCTGCGGCCTGGGCAGCGCCGGCTACCGCAGCGCGCTGCAATTCGCGCTTGCCCGGCTGCAGCCGGGCGGCGCGGGCTGAGCCAGAGGCGGCCGCATGGATCTGCGCAAGCTGAAGAAACTCATCGATCTGGTGCAGGAGTCCGGCATTGCCGAGCTGGAGATCACCGAGGGCGAAGAGAAGGTCCGCATCTCCCGCGGCGGGTTGGTGAGCGCCGCATCCCAGGGGGCAGCACCCGCGGTCGCGTTCCCCCCGGCTGCCCCGGCCGCCGCGGTCCCTGCGGCACCCGAGGCGGCAGCGGCCGAGCCGGCCCCAGGCGGGGAAGGGCACGCGGTGAAGGCGCCGATGGTGGGCACCTTCTACCGCGCGCCATCGCCCGAGGCCAGGCCCTTCGTCGAGGTCGGGCAAGTGGTCAAGCAGGGCGATACCGTGTGCGTCATCGAGGCCATGAAGCTGATGAACGAGATCGAGGCCGACGCCAGCGGCACGGTGAATGCGATCCTGGTTGAGAACGGCCAGCCGGTCGAGTACGGGCAGGCCCTCTTCATCATCGGCTAGGGAGCCTCTGAACAAGTGGTCACGATGAAGGCTCCGTTTGTCGTTCGTCGCCGTCTCCCGTTCTTGTTTGATGGGCGCCTCAGCGCTTCTCATCGGACAGCGAACCCGGGGTCTTGTGCAGAGATTCCCTAGACGGTGTTCGAGAAAATTCTAATCGCGAACCGCGGCGAGATCGCGCTACGCATCCAGCGCGCCTGCCGCGAGCTGGGCATCCGCACGGTGGTGGTGCACTCCGAGGCCGACACCGAGGCGAAGTACGTGAAGCTGGCCGACGAGTCGGTATGCATCGGGCCGGCGCCCGCGGCCGCGAGCTACCTCAACATCCCGGCCATCATCAGCGCGGCGGAGGTCACCGACGCCGAGGCGATCCACCCGGGCTACGGGTTCCTGTCGGAAAACGCCGACTTCGCCGAGAAGGTGCAGGGCAGCGGCTTCGTCTTCATCGGCCCGCGCCCGGAAAACATCCGCCTCATGGGCGACAAGGTGAGCGCCAAGCAGGCCATGATGAAGGCCGGCGTTCCGGTGGTGCCGGGCTCCGAGGGCCCGCTGCCGGAGGCGGGCGCCGAGATCGTCAAGATCGCGCGCCGCATCGGCTACCCGGTGATCATCAAGGCCGCGGGCGGCGGCGGCGGGCGCGGCATGCGCGTGGTGCACACCGAGGCGGCGCTGGTGAACGCGGTGAACCTGACGCGGCGCGAGGCGCTGGCGGCGTTCTCCAACCCCACCGTGTACCTGGAGAAATACCTGGAGAACCCGCGCCACATCGAGATCCAGGTGCTGGCCGACGAGCACCGGAACGCGGTCTACCTGGGCGAGCGCGACTGCTCGATGCAGCGCCGCCACCAGAAAGTGCTGGAGGAGGCGCCGGCGCCGGAGCTGCCGCAGAAGCTGCGCGAGAAAATCGGCGAGCGCTGCGCCGAGGCCTGCCGGCGCATCGGCTACCGCGGCGCCGGCACCTTCGAGTTCCTCTGCGAGGACGGCGAGTTCTACTTCATCGAGATGAACACCCGGGTGCAGGTCGAGCACCCGGTCACCGAGATGGTCACCGGCATCGACATCGTGCTGCAGCAGATCCTGATCGCCGCAGGCGAGAAGCTGCCGTTCCGCCAGAAGGACATCGTCCTCAGGGGCCACGCCATCGAGTGCCGCATCAACGCCGAGGATCCGTATCGCTTCACGCCCTCGCCGGGGAAGATCACCTCCTACCATCCGCCGGGAGGCCCCGGCATCCGCGTCGATTCGCACGTGTACTCGGGCTACACCGTGCCGCCCTATTACGACTCCATGGTGGGCAAGGTGATCGCCCACGGCGCGAGCCGCGACCAGGCCATCCGCCGCATGCGCACCGCGCTGTCGGAGATGGTGGTCGAAGGTATCCAGACCAACATCCCGCTGCACCTGGACCTGCTGCACGACAACCGCTTCATCAGCGGCGGGACCTCGATCCACTACCTCGAGCAGAAGCTCGCCGACCGGCAGCAGAAGCCCAAGTAGATCCATGCCCTGGCTCTCGATCACGCTCGACCTGGATGGCACGCAGGCCGAGGCGGTATCCGAGGCGCTGGTGGAAGCGGGCGCGCTCTCGGTGAGCATGGAGGATGCCGGGGCCGGCGGCGCCGGCGAGGAAGCGCAGTTCGGCGAGCCCGGTTGCGCGTGGCCGCGCCCATGGCGCCGGACGCGCCTGGTCGCGCTGGCCGAACCTGATGCCGATCCGGCGGCGCTGCTGCGGCAGGCCGCGCAAGGCTGCGCCATCGAGGCGCCGGCGTTCAGCGTCGGCCGCGTCGCCGACGAGGACTGGGTGCGGCGCACGCAGGCGCAGTTTGCGCCGCTGCGCTGCGGCGAGCGGATCTGGATCGTGCCCAGCTGGCACGCGGCGCCGGATCCCGGCGCGCTCAACATCCGGCTGGATCCCGGGCTCGCCTTCGGCACCGGCAGCCATCCCACCACGCGGCTGGTGCTCGCCTGGCTGGAGCGGCGCCTGCGCGGCGGCGAGCAGGTGCTCGACTACGGGTGCGGTTCCGGTATATTGGCGCTCGCCGCGGCGCTGCTGGGCGCGCGCGGAGTCGCGGCGACCGACCTCGACCCGCGCGCGCTCGAGGCCACCGCCGCCAATGCGCGCGCCAACGGCGTTTCGCTGCGCGTTGCCGCACCCGATGCGCTGGGTCTGGAGGCGCCCGAGGCGCGCAGCGGCACCTTCGACATCGTCGTCGCCAACATCCTCGCCAATCCCCTCATCGCCCTTGAACCCATCCTCGCGGCGCGCACCCGCCCCGGAGGATCGCTCGCGCTCTCCGGGATCCTCGCCGCGCAGGCGGACGAGGTCCTCGCCGCCTACGCCGGGGACTTCGATTGCGCCGGGGGCGCCGTGGAGGACGGCTGGGTGCTGATCGAGGGCAGGCGCCGGGGAGGGCAAGGATGACCCTCACCACCCGCTGCCCGGGTTGCGCCACCGCCTTCCGCGTCCAGCCCGGCCAGCTTTCGGCGCGCGGCGGCAAGGTGCGCTGCGGCAGGTGCGCCATGGTGTTCGATGGCCTCGCCAACCTGGTCGAGGACAAGCCGGCGCCCGAGCAGCCCGCGAGCGAACCCGGCCCGCAGCTCGCCCTGCAAGCGACCTCGCACCGGCCGCTGTCGCGCGCGGCGCTGGCGGCCGCGAACGAGGAGCTGGCCAAGCCGGCATTTCTCCGAGCCAAAGAGCCGCCGCCGCGCCCTCTGCTGTGGGGCTCGGGCGCGCTGCTGGCGCTGCTCGGGCTCGCACTGCAGGGGACCCTGTATTTGCGCACCGAGATCGCGGTGCTGCTGCCCGAGGCGCGCGAGCCGCTGGCCGCCGCCTGCGAACGGCTGGGCTGCGAACTGCGCCTGCCGCGCCGGCCGGAACTGATGGCGATCGAATCCTCCGACCTGCGGGCCGACACGCGGCGCGACAGCGTGATCCAGCTCAACGCCGTGATTCGCAACCGCGCACCCTTCGCCCAGGAGTTCCCCGCCTTGGAACTCTCGCTCACCGACGAGCGCGACCAGCCGGTGGTGCGGCGGGTACTGGCGCCGGCGGACTACCTGCCGGCCGCGGCCGCGGCGCGGGCCTCGCAGGGCATCGCCCCGGGCGGCGAGGCGGTGTTGCGGGTAAACTTCGACAACAGCCGCATCCCCGCCGTCGGCTATCGCCTGTACCTGTTCTTCCCCTGAACCGTCCCCCTCGGCAGAGACAGACGCAATGACCATTCTTGTCACCGGTTCCATCGCCTACGACACGATCATGGTGTTCCAGGACCGGTTCAAGAACCACCTGCTGCCCGACCAGCTGCACATCCTGAACGTGTGCTTCATCGCGCCGGAGATGCGGCGCGAGTTCGGCGGCACCGCCGGCAACATCGGCTACAACCTGAAGCTCCTGGGCGAGGCGCCGCTGGTGATGGCCACGGTGGGCGAGGACATCCAGCCCTACCTGTACCGTTTCCAGACGCTCGGCATCGACGCGGCGCACCTGAAGAAGATCCCGGGCCAGTTCACCGCCCAGGCCTTCATCACCACGGACCTGGACGACAACCAGATCACCGCCTTCCATCCGGGCGCGATGAACCACGCGCACCAGAACCACGTCACCGGGGCGCTGGGCGCGAAGCTCGCGATCATCGGGCCGGACGGCAAGGAAGGGATGCTGCAGCACGCGCGCGAGTGCGCCGCTTCGGGCGTGCCGTTCCTGTTCGACCCGGGGCAGGGGCTGCCGATGTTCTCGAAGGCGGAGCTGGAGGAGATGGTGCGCCTCGCCGACTACCTCGCGGTGAACGACTACGAGGGCTGCCTGCTGGTGGAGAAGACCGGCCGCACGCTGGAGGCGATCGCGAGGGACCTCAAGGCGCTCGTCGCCACGCAAGGCGCGCAGGGCTCGGTCATCCATGCCGCGGGCAGGCGCTTCGAGATTCCCGCCGTCGCGGCCGACGCGCTGCTGGATCCCACCGGCTGCGGCGACGCCTACCGCTCGGGCCTGCTCTACGGCATCGCCAAGGGCTGGGACTGGGAGCGCACCGGGCGCCTCGCCTCGGTGATGGGCTCGATCAAGATCGCGCACCGCGGCGGGCAGAACCACAGGCCCTCGCGGGAGGACATCGCCGCAAAATTCAGGCAGGCCTTCGGCAGCTCGCCTTTCTAGGCGAGCCTGGCCTTGATCTTCTCCGCGTAGCCGGCGAGCGTCTCGCGCGGCGGGTTCTTCACCG
>VGIA01000033.1 GCA_016868105.1 Betaproteobacteria bacterium
CGTGATCGTCGGCGCCTTCGTCATCGCCGCGGTGGTGACCCCGCCCGACGTGCTCTCGCAGTTCATGCTGGCGGTGCCGATGTGCCTGCTCTACGAGGTCGGCTTGTTCCTCGCCCGCTTCGTCGGCAAGCGGGCGGAAGCGGCGGCCGGGGACAAGGCGCCGGCGGGGCCCTAGCGTCAGCGCGATGTAACCGAGAGGTTACATCGCGGGTGCCTGGCGCCTGCGCCCTTACCGACCGTTCAGGAAGCGCCCGACGAGGGCGAACTGGTCCGGCACGTTGAGCGCGGGCGCGTGACCGCAGCCGGGGATGGTCACCACCACCGCCTTGGGGCCGCGCGAGCGCATCTCGTCGGCAACCTCCGGCAGCAGCAGGTCCGAGCTCTCCCCGCGCAGGCACAGGGTCGGGATGTCGATCGCATCCCAGGCGTCCCACTGGTCATAGTCGCGCGGGTGGTGGGTGAACTGCAGGACCATGGCCGGATCGTAGTGCGGCGTCACCTTGCCTTCGGCCGTACGCCGCACCGAGGTTTCCGTCAGTTGGCGCCACTGCTCGTCCGAGAGCCAGCCGTAGGGCTTGTAGATGGCGCGGAAGTACTGCTCCAGTTCGCCGACGCGGTCGAACTGCGCCGGGCTGCCGGCGTAGGTGCGGATGCGCTCGACGGCGGCCTCGCCCAGCTTCGGCCCGATGTCGTTCAACACCAGGCGGCGGATGCGACCCTTGAGCGGCCCGGCGGCGAGGTGGATGCCGATCGCTCCTCCCATGGAGGTGCCCAGCCAGTGCGCCTCGGCGATACCCAGCTGGTCCATGAGCGAACCCGCGAGGCGGCCGTAGAAGGCAAGGCAGTACTCCTTTTCGGGCTGCGGGCTCCACTGCGACAGGCCGCGGCCGATGGTGTCCGGGCAGATGACGCGGAAGCGCGAACTCAGGTGCGCGGCGATCTCGTCCATGTCGCGCCCGGTGCGCGCCAGGCCGTGCCAGGCGATCACGGTCTCGGCGTGTCCCGCGCCCCACTCCATGTAGTGGATCTCGCGGTCTTCGCAGACCAGGTAGCGCGATGCGGCGTTCATTTCTTCAGCGCCGCCCGGGCGCGCAGCTGGCCGACGATACCCGCGGGAAAGTAGTACACCGAGAGCACGAACAGCACGCCAAACCACAGCAGCCACCGGTCCGGATGGAACAGGTCCGGCAGCACCGGCACGCCCTTCAGGGCGCCCGAGACCGCCTTCATCGCCTCCTGCAGGTAGTTCTGCGCCACGACGAAGATGGTGGCGCCGATGACCGCGCCGTACATCGTGCCCATGCCGCCGATCACAACCATCAGCAGGATGTCGATCATGATCGCGAAGTCGAGCGTGGTATTCGGCCCGGTGTAGCGCAGCCACAGCGCGTACAGCACGCCGGCGAGTGTCGCCACCAGCGCGCCCAGGCAGTTGGCCAGCGTCCGGTAGACCACGATGCGGTAGCCCAGCGCCTCGGCGCGGAACTCGTTCTCGCGGATCGCCTGCAGCACGCGGCCAAAGGGCGAATTCACCACCCTCAGCAGCGCGACGAACAGCACGAGCGACGCACCGAACACCAGGTAGTAGGTGACGAAGCGCCCGCCCACGGTGACGCCGAGGAGCGGTTGCTCCAGCACGCGGTACGCCGGGCGCAGCAACTCCGGAACGCGGAAGGTGATGCCGTCCTCGCCGCCGGTGACGTTCGAGAGTTGCGAGGCGAGGATGGCGAAGAACGAGGCCACCGCGAGCGTGATCATGGCGAAGAAGATCGCCTTCACGCGCAGCGAGAACAGGCCGATCAGGAACGAAAGCGCGAGCGAGAGCAACACCGCCGCCGCCGTGCCGACAGCAATCGCGCCCCAGCCCACCTCCATGCGCGACAGGGCGATGGCCACGCCGTAGCCGCCGATGCCGAAGAACATGGTGTGGGCGAAGGACACGATGCCGGTGTAGCCCAGCAGCAGGTCGTAGCTCGCCACCAGCAGGATGAAGACGCAGACTTTGGCTGCGACATCCAATGGCCGCGTGCCGGGAAACAGGAACGGCGCCAGGGCGAGGCCGGCGAAAACCGCCAGCAGCGCGACCGCGAGAATCCGGCTGCGAGGGAAGTCGGCCGAGAGCAGGGAAGCGATCATGCCCGGGTTCTCACGTCTTGGACACCGGATACAGGCCCTGCGGCCGCCACAGCAGGACCAGCACCATCAGCAGGATGTTGGAGCCCAGCGCCACCTTGGGTGCGAGGTAGCCCACGTAGTTGGCCACCAGCCCGACCAGCAGCGCGCCGGCGAAGCAGCCGCCGATGGAGCCCAGCCCGCCGATGATGATGACGATGAACATGAGCACCATCATGTTGGCGCCGATGTGCACCGTGACGCTCTCCTGATACATGCCCCACAGCGCGCCGCCCAGGCCCGCCAGCGCCGAACCGGCGACGAACACCCCGACGAACAGGCGCCGGATGCGGTAGCCCATCGCCTCTACCATTTCCTTGTTCTCGACCCCGGCGCGGATCAGCAACCCGATCTTGGTGCGGTTGAGCAGGAGCATCATCCCGGCGAACACCACCAGGCCGATGGCGACCGCGATCAGGCGGTACTTCTCGATCGCCATGTCGCCGATGATGAACGCGCCGCGCAGGCTCGCGGGCCGGGCGAGCGGCTGCAGATCCGGGCCCCAGAAGACGTGGATCAGCTGCTCGGCGACGATCATGCCGCCGGTGGTGATCAGGATCTGCTTCAGGTGCTGGCCGTAGACCGGGCGGATGATGACGCGCTCGAAGAACCAGCCCAGCAGTCCCGCCACGAGCATCGCCGCGAGCATCGCCGGCATGACCGCGGCGAGATTGGCAAGGAACGAGTCGGCGCCGGCGGCTGCGGAGAACAGCCGAAGCGTCGACACCGCCAGGTAGGCGCCGATGGCGATGAACAGGCCGTGGGCGAAGTTCATCACGTCCATCAGGCCAAAAACCAGCGTCAGGCCCGAGGCCATGATGAAGATGAGCAGTCCCATCGCCAGTCCGGCGATGGTCAGCGTGACCCAGGTGGAAGGGCTGCCGATCAGCGCGAGCGCGGCCACCCCCACCGCCGCCAGCAGCGCAAGCGGGGCCCAGTCGAGGCGCTGGCCCTCGATGGGCTTCATTGGTGCGTCTCCAGGGACAGGCCAAGCAGCTTCGTCTGCAGCGCTTCGTTCGCCGCCAGTTCGGCCATCCGGCCGGTGTGCACGATGCGCCCCGAGTCCATCACCGCCACCGAATCGCCCAGCGACCGCGCGGCGTGGAAGTTCTGCTCCACCATCAGGATCGTGGTGTCGGTCTGCTTGAGTTCGGCGAAGGCCTCGATCAGGTTGTTGATGATGGCGGGCGCGAGGCCCTTGGTCGGCTCGTCGATGAGGATGAGCTTGCGCGGCTCGACGATGGCGCGCGAGATCGCCAGCATCTGCTTCTGTCCGCCCGAGAGCAGGCCGGCAGGCAGGTGCCAGAAGGTCTTTATCGGCGGGAAGAAGCGGAAGATCCGTTCCAAGCGTTCCCCGGCGGGCGCCCCGTTGCGGGCCGCCAGCACCAGGTTTTCCTGCACTGTGAGGCCGGCGAAGATGCCCATGGACTCGGGCACGTAGGCGATGCCGAGATTGGCGATGTCCGGCGTTTCGCGCTGCGTGATGTCGGCGGACTCGAAGCGGATCGTTCCCGCCGAGGCGCGCCACAGGCCCAGGATGGTTCTCAGCGTGGTGGTCTTGCCCGCGCCGTTGCGTCCCAGCAGCATGGTCAGTTCGCCGCGCGGCACCGCGAATTCCACGCCCTGGAGGATGTGGTACTGGGCGATATGGGTGTGCACCCCGGATAGCTCGAGGAGGTTCTCAGCCACTGGCGCTCCCGGCCGGACTGACCCCAAGGTAGGCCTCCTGCACCACCGGCGAGGCGATCACCTTGGCCGGCTCGCCGTCGGCCACCAGCTGGCCCTGGTGCAGCACGATGATGCGGTCGGCGAGCGAGCGCACCACGTCCATCTTGTGCTCTACCAGCAATATGGTCTTGTCCTTGCCTGCCTTGATTTCGTGAATCAGGTCCAGGATCACCGGCACCTCGTCCACGCTCATGCCCGCCGTGGGCTCGTCGAACATGAAGATCTCCGGTTCGAGGGCCAGCAGGATCGCCACCTCGAGCTTCCTCTGGTCGCCGTGCGAGAGCGCCGAGGCGAGCATGTGGCGCCGCTCGGCCAGGGCGACGCGCGCGAGGCAGTTTTCGGCGCGCTCCACCAGCTCGACGTGGCTGCCCCACATCGAAGCGAGGTTCAGGCCCAGGCCCGTGCGCGCCTGCACCGCCAGGCGCACGTTCTCCAGGACCGTCAAGTTGGGGAAGAGATTCGTCAACTGGAAGGCGCGCCCCATGCCCTTGCGGGTGCGCACCGGCGCCGCGTCGCGCGTCACGTCCTCGCCGTAGAGCAGCACCTGGCCGTCGCTTGCGGGCAGTTGCCCGGAAATGAGGTTGAAGTAGGTGGTCTTGCCCGCGCCGTTGGGGCCGACGATGGCGGTGAGCGTGCCCGGCTCGAAGCGGCAGCTCACCGCATCCACGGCGACATGGCCGCCGAAGCGGATCGTCAGCCCGCGCGTTTCCAGGACAGGGTGCTGTCCGGCCATGGCCAGGGCGTCTCCCGGTTTTACGGTTGGGGAGGCGGTATGGGGGAACCGTAGGGTTCCCCTGTTCCGATTTCCCCCATGCCGAGCTAGCGCTTGTTGCGGACCGGAACCGGGATCTCGCGAGCCGGGATTTCGCGCACCAGCTCCAGCAGGTCCCACTCGCTCGCCTGGGTCTTCTTGATGCGGAAGTGGTACATGTTCTGCATCGCCTGGTGGTCTTCCTTGCGGAAAGTCATCGTGCCCTTGGGCGATTCGAAGCTCATCCCGGCCATGGCCGCGATCAGCTTCTCGGTGTCGGTGCCGCCGGCCTTCTTGATGCCCTCGACCACCGCGATGCCCGCCGCCATGCCGCCGGCGGTGAAGAAGTCCGGCAGCGCGCCACCGAAGCGCTTGCGGTGCTCGGCGACCAGCCAATCGTTCACCTTGTTTTTCGGGAAGCCGTAGTAGTAGTAGATCGCGCCCTCGGTGCCGGCGAGGTCCTTCCAGCCTTTCATCACCGGCAGGATGTTGCCGCCCGGGGCGAGCTTGATGCCGAAGCGCTCAGGCTTCAGGTCGTGGATCTTGGTCGCCGGGTTCGCGCCCGCCCAGATGATGGCGAGGATGCGGGTGCCCTTCTTGTCCTTCAGCACATCGAAGATGCGCTGCGAGGGCGCGGTGAAGTCCGTGGTGGCCTGCGGCACGTACTCCTCGTGCACGATCTGCGCCTTGCTGCCGACCGCCGCGAGCGTATCCTTGAACGCCTTCACGCCGTCGCGGCCGAAGGCATAGTCCTGCGCCAGCATCGCGATCTGCGCGTCCGCCGGCAGCGAGACGGCACCGGCGACCGCGTCCTGGGTCGAGTTGCGCCCCGTGCGGAACACGTAGCGGTTCCATGCCGGGCCGGTGATGGCGTCGGCGACGGCCGGTTCCACCAGCAGGATCTTCTTGTATTCCTCGGCGACCGGCAGCATCGCCAGCGCCACGCCCGAACTGGTCGGGCCGATGGCGAGGTCCACCTTGTCGTCGCCGTAGGCTTGCGCGAGCAGGGCCTTGCCAATGTCGGGCTTGAGTTGGTCGTCCTTTTCGATGACCACGATCTTGCGGCCCAACACACTCATCGTGCCGCCGGTGGCGTATTCGATGCCCAGCATCAGGCCGGTCTGGGTCTGCTTGGCATAGGCCTCGAAGGGACCGGTCTTGCCGTAGATGTGTGCAATCTTGATGTCTTGGGCGTATACCAGGCTGGTGGCGGTCGCCAGCGTGGCCGCGGCGAGCAGGGTGGTCAGGCGTTTCATGTTCCCTCCTAGGAGATGAGAAAGCTGGGGAGACCTAATGCAACGCGCGTGCCTGAAGCATAACGCATTGAAATAACGACACTTAAAGTGATGTCAGCGATCACTTCGAAAACTATATGTCCGAATTACATACATTTAAGTGTACGAAAAGCATACAGAATGCCTGACTTCAGGACACGTGCTTGGGGCGAGCCAACTTCTCGTAGAGCGTGGCTCTCGAGATGCCGAGCATCTTTGCTGCGGAGACCTTGTTGCCGCCAGTCGCGGCGAGCGCCGAGGCGATGGTGCTGCGCTCGAGCTCCGCAATCAATTGCGGCAGTGGTCGAAGGTGGGGCGCCGCGCCCTGCTCGGCCCGCGCCGGCGGGACCGGCAGGACGCGCGTGAAATCCTCCGCGCCCAGGCGCGCGTTGTCGGTGAGCATCGCCGCCTGCTCCAGGACGTTGCGCAGCTCGCGGATGTTGCCCGGCCATGCGTGTGCCGCGAGCACCGCCAGCGCCGAGGGCGCCAGCTCCCGCTGCGGCATGCCGGTGCGCTGGGCGATGGATTCGAGCAGGCTCTCGGCCAGCGCCTCCAGGTCGGCGTGGCGCTCGCGCAGCGGCGGCACGCGTACCGGCAGCACGTTGAGGCGGTAATACAGGTCCTCGCGAAAGCGGCCCTCGGCGACCATGGCTTTCAAGTCCCGGCTGGTGGCGGCAAGCACGCGGACATCGACCTTGATCACTTTGTTGGAGCCCAGCGGCTCGATCTCCTGCTCCTGCAGCGCGCGCAGGAGCTTCGCCTGCAACGCAGAGGGCATGTCGCCCACCTCGTCCAGGAACAGGGTGCCGCCGTCGGCGAGTTCGAACTTGCCCTTGCGGCCTTTGCGGTCGGCGCCGGTATAGGCGCCCGGAGCGACGCCGAAGAACTCCGCCTCCAGCAGGGTCTCGGGCACCGCCGCCAGGTTGACGCTGACAAAGGGGTGGGCGGCGCGCGTCGAGCTGGCGTGGATGGCCTGAGCCAGCAACTCCTTGCCGGTGCCGGTCTCCCCGAGCAGCAGCACAGTGGAGCCGGTCTGCGCCGCGCGCCGCGCCTGGCGCTTGACCTCCAGCGCCGCGGGGCTCGAGCCGATGAAGCTGGCGAGTGTGTACTTGGTGCGCCGCTCGGCGGCGAGCTGGCGGCGGGCGTCATCGAGGTCCGTCTGCAGGCGCGCGAACTTGGCGATCAGCGGCTGCAGCGTGGTCTCCGGGTGGTCGAACAGCACCATGCCCAGCACGCCGATGATGCCGCCCGCCTCGTCGCGCAACGGGATGCGCGACACCACGAAGGTGCCTGCCCGGTTGGTGAGCAGATCGATCAGGATCGGCTTGCCGGTCTCCAGCACGTGGCGCATCAGCGTGTTGGGCACGACCTCCTCGACCGGGCGGCCGACGAAGTCTTCCTCGCGTGCGAAGCCCAGCGCCGGCAGGAAGCGCTTGTACTGGTCGTTGATCCAAACCACCCGCCCGGATTGGTCCACCAGCATCATGCCTTCGCTCATGCTGGAGAACAGGTCGAACATGGAGCGGGCCGCGAGTTTGAGTACGCTGGCGGCGTCGCGCGGGAGTTCCGATCGCTTCATTCCACCCGGCTCTGCGGTTTGGGTCGGCGGCCGATGGTGATCGCCAGCTCCACCAGCTCGCCGCGGCGGCTCACCCTGAGCGTTGCGCTGCGCCCGGGCTCCATCCCGGCCACGACGTCCATCACCCCCTGCGGGTTGGCGACCGGCCGGCCGTCGATCGCCAGCAGCAGGTCGCCGGGCCGGGCCCCGGCCTTGTCCGCCGGGCCGTTGCGCAGCACCCCGCCGATGATGGCGCCCTCGGGCGCGGCGAGCTTGAACGACTCGGCGAGCGCCGGGGTGAGCGGCTGCAGCTCCACGCCGATCCAGCCGCGCGTCACCGCGCCCGACCTGATGATCTGCTCCAGAACCATCTTCGCCGTGGACACCGGCATGGCGAAGCCGATGCCCATCGAGCCGCCCGACTGCGAAAAGATCGCGGTGTTGATGCCCACCAGGTTGCCGAGCGCGTCCACCAGCGCGCCGCCGGAGTTGCCGGGGTTGATCGCGGCGTCGGTCTGGATGAAGTTCTCGAAGGTGTTGATCCCGAGGCCCGAGCGTCCCAGCGCCGAGACGATGCCCGAGGTCACGGTCTGGCCGAAGCCGAACGGGTTGCCGATGGCGAGCACCACATCGCCCACGCGCAGCGACTCGGAGGCGCCGAAGGAGATGGCGCGCAGGTTTTCGCCCTGCACCCGCAGCACCGCGAGGTCGGTATCCGGATCGTTGCCGACCACCTTGGCCAGCAGCTTCCTGCCGTCGGGAATCGCGACCTCGATCTCCTCGGCGGCCTCCACCACGTGGTTGTTGGTGAGGATGTAGCCCGCCGGGCTGACGATCACGCCCGAGCCCAGGCTGGTCGCCCGCTGCGCCTCGTCGCCGAAGCGGTCGCCGAAGAAGCGCCGCAGGGCCGGGTCGCTGAACAAGGGATGGCGCGGCGCGCGCACCTCCTTCGAGGTCACGATGCCCACCACCGAGGGCATCGCCCTCATCACCGCCTCGTGGTACGAGTCGGTGCGTGCGCCGGGCTGGGCGGGGATCGCGGCGGGCGCCGGCGTCGATTGCAGGACCTGGACAATCTCGCCCGCGCCCTTGGCCGGCAGCCACTCGGGTTTCAGGGTCGAGACCACGAACAGCACCGCGAGGCACACGGTCGTGGTCTGCGCGAAGATCAACCAGAGGCGGGTCATGGGGAGGCCGCTCAATTTAGCATGAATCGCCTTTTATTTGAGGGACTTAGGCGCGAAATCGTGGACTTTCCCGCAGCGCCCCGCTAAAATCCGATTTCTGTTCTGAAAACAAGCCTCCCCGAGCCACCGACATGAGCCAAGCCAAGATGGACAAGACGCGGCGCAACCTGATCGGCGCCACCGCCGCCGTGGGCGCCGCCGCCGGCGCCGGCGCCGCTGTGCCCTTCGTCTGGAGCTGGTGGCCTTCCGAGCGCGCCAAGGCCGCCGGGGCGCCGGTGGAAGTGGACCTCTCGCGCATGGAGCCGGGCGAGCTGAAGATCATCGAGTGGCGCGGCAAGCCGGTGTGGGTATTCCGCCGCACCAGGGAGATGCTCGATTCGCTCAAGGTCACGGCACAGCTGACCGATCCCGCGTCCTCGGCCTCCGCGCAGCCCGACTACGCGAAGAACGAAACGCGCGCGCTCAAGCCCGAGTACATGGTGATGGAGGGCCTGTGCACGCACCTGGGCTGCTCGCCGCAGCTGAAAGGGGCGGACGCCAAGGCCGAGATGGGCGGGGACTGGGCGGGCGGCTTCTACTGCCCCTGCCACGGCTCCAAGTTCGACTACGCCGGACGCGTGTTCAAGGGCGCGCCGGCGCCGCTGAACCTGCCGGTGCCGCCGCACACCTACCTCTCCGAGGGCACGATCCTCATCGGCGAAGACCCGAAGGGGGCCTAGCCGCATGAACCGCCTGCTGACCGCTGCCTGGGACTGGTTCGACGCGAGGATGCCCACGGTCGGGGAGGAGTGGCGCAAGCACGCCTCGGAGTACTACGCGCCCAAGAATTTCAACTTCTGGTACTACTTCGGCGCGCTGGCGATCCTGGTGCTCGTGATCCAGATCGTCTCGGGCATCTATCTGACCATGCACTACAAGCCCGATGCCGGTCTCGCCTTCGGTTCGGTCGAGTACATCATGCGCGACGTGCCCGGGGGCTGGCTGATCCGCTACATCCATTCCACCGGGGCGTCGGCCTTCTTCGTCGTCGTCTACCTGCACATGTTCCGCTCCATGCTCTACGGCTCGTACCAGCGGCCGCGCGAGCTGGTGTGGATCTTCGGCGTACTGATCTACCTCACGCTGATGGGCGAGGCCTTCTTCGGGTACCTCTTGCCCTGGGGCCAGATGTCGTACTGGGGCGCGCAGGTGATCGTGAACCTGTTCGGCACCATCCCGTTCATCGGCCCGGACCTCGCGATCTGGATCCGGGGCGACTACGTGGTGGGGGATGCGACGCTGAACCGCTTCTTCGCGCTGCACGTGATCGCGCTGCCGCTCGCGCTGCTCGGGCTGGTGGCGGCGCACATCCTGGCGCTGCACGACGTCGGTTCCAACAACCCCGACGGCATCGACATCAAGAAGAAGAAGGACGCCAACGGCCACCCGCTGGACGGGGTGCCCTTCCACCCCTACTACACGGTGAAGGACTTCGCCGGGGCGGTGGTATTCCTCGCGGTGTTCTGCGCCATCCTGTTCTTCGCCCCGGAGATGGGCGGCTACTTCCTGGAGTACAACAACTTCATCCCGGCAGATCCCCTGAAGACCCCCGAGCACATCGCGCCGGTGTGGTACTTCACCCCCTACTACTCCATCCTGCGCGCGGTGCCGCCCCTGTTCAACTCGCAGTTCCCGGGTGTGATGGCGATGGGGCTCGCGACCATAATCCTGTTCTTCCTGCCGTGGCTGGACCGCAGCCCGGTGCGCTCGATCCGCTACCGCGGCGCCTACTACAAGAGCGCGCTGGCGATCTTCGTGGTGGTGTTCCTGGTACTGGGCTACCTCGGGGTCAAGCCCACCACGGTGTGGGGCCAGTTCGGCTTCGAGGCCTTCTTCCTGGACACCAAGGACATCGCCACCTGGGCGGCGCGCCTGTGCACGATCCTGTACTTCGCGTTCTTCCTGCTCATGCCCTGGTACACCGCCATCGACAAGTGCAAGCCGGAACCCGAGAGGGTGACGTCGTGATGAAAAAGCCCCTGCTCGCCCTGCTGCTCGCCCCCGTGCTGGCCTGGGCCGCCGGTGGCGGCGTGCGCCTGGACCGCGCGCCGATCGACCCCAACGACCTGGTGAGCCTGCAGTCCGGGGCGCGCACCTTCGTCAACTACTGCATGAACTGCCACGGCGCCCAGTACATGCGCTACAACCGGCTCACCGAGATCGGCCTGACGGAGGCCCAGATCCGCGACAACTTCATCTTCACCGGCGACAAGGTCGGCGACACCATGAAGGTGGCGATGACCGCGAAGGACGGCAAGGCGTGGTTCGGGGTGCCTCCGCCGGACCTGTCGGTGATCGGTCGCTCGCGCGGCGCCGACTGGCTCTACACCTACCTGCGCAGCTTTTACCGGGATTCCAAGACCGTGACCGGCTGGAACAACGCCACCTTCCCGCGGGTGGCGATGCCGCACGTGCTGTGGACCCTGCAGGGCGAGCGCAGCTACGAACCGGCCAAGGGCGAGTGGAAGCAGCTCACCGAGGGCAGCCTGTCGCCGGTGCAGTACGACGCCCTCACGCGGGACCTGGTGAACTTCCTGGTCTACGTCGGCGAGCCGGTGGCCGGCAAGAGGAAGAGCATCGGCATCATCGTGCTGTTCGTGCTCGGCGTGCTGTTCATCTTCGCCCACGCGCTGAAGAAGGAATACTGGAAAGACCTGAAGTAGGGCTTGCCCAACGCAACGAAAGCCGGGCCCCGCCCGGCTTTTTTCTCTGTTCCGCGAAAGATCCCGCGCCATGATGCAACTGTACTCCGGCACCACCTGCCCCTTCAGCCACCGCTGCCGCTTCGTGCTCTATGAGAAGGGGATGGACTTCCAGGTCATCGACGTCGACATGTACAACAAGCCCGAGGACCTGGCGGTGATGAACCCGTACAACCGCCTGCCGGTGCTGGTCGAGAGGGACCTGGTCCTCTACGAGTCCAACATCATCAACGAGTACATCGACGAGCGCTTCCCGCACCCGCAGCTGATGCCGGCCGACCCGGTGATGCGCGCCCGCGCTCGCCTGATGCTGTTCAACATGGAAGTGGAGCTGTTCTCCCAGATCGAGACCCTGGAGTCGGGCAAGGAGAAGCAGGTCGAGCGCGCCAAGCAGCAGGTGCAGGACCGCCTGATCGAGCTCGCGCCCGTGTTCACCAAGACCAAGTACATGCTGGGCGAGGATTTCACCATGCTGGACGTGGCGATTGCGCCGCTGCTGTGGCGCCTGGACCGCTTCGGCATCAAGATGGGCAAGCCGGCGGCCGCGCTGATGAAGTACGCCGAGCGCATCTTCTCGCGGCCGGCGTTCATCGAGGCCCTGACCCCGTCCGAGAAGGTGATGCGCAAGTAGGCCCCGATGGCTGCCGCCGAGATCCCCACCAAGCCCTACTTGCTGCGCGCCCTGTACGAGTGGTGCGTCGACAACGGCTACACGCCTCACCTGGCGCTGAAGGTGGGCTCGCAGGCGCAGGTGCCGTTGGAGTACATCAAGGATGGCGAGATCACCCTCAACATCGCGCCCTCGGCGGTGCACAAGCTGCAGATGGGCAACCAGCTGATCGAGTTCTCGGCGCGCTTTGGCGGCGTCGCGCGCCAGATCGTGGCGCCGGTGGCGAGCGTGTTGGCGTTGTATGCGCGCGAGACCGGGCAGGGCATGACCTTCGAGCTCGAGGCGCCCAAGTCCTCGGTGCAGGCCGATACGGCGGGCAAGCTGGCGGTGCCGGTGCTGACCGCGCCCGCGGTGCTGGTGCCCTCGAAGGACGCCACGCCGGCGCTGCCGGGGCCGGAGCCGACAAAGCCCGGCGGCGGCAAGCCGCAGTTGCGGCGGATCAAGTAGGCCTTCGGCGGTGGTTTCCGGCGGCCTTCAGGCGGCCGCCGCTTGCAGCCCCGGGAGAAGGGGCACAGAATTCCCCGTGGAGCGCCCGTTTAGCTCAGTGGTAGAGCAACCGCCTTGTAAGCGGTAGGTCGTCTGTTCAATCCAGACAGCGGGCACCATTCGTACAGTTTAGGGGGCGCGCTCCTCCTGAAAGAGGAGAGTGCCCTGATCGGGTCTAGATCAACTTATTTTTATGGGTTCGTCCGGGTTCTGCGTGGGTCTCCGGATAGGGCCGTAGTCCCCCGCAGTGCAAGAAGACGGCGGTCTTGAGGTTCTCGAAGCTGCGCGCCGCTGGCTCAGCGATGCCGGAACTTCGGCTTGCGTTTGCCGGCGAAGGCGGCCATGCCTTCCTTCTGGTCCTCGAGCGCGAACGCGGAGTGGAACAGGCGCCGCTCGAACAGGATGCCCTCGGTGAGGTTGGCTTCGTAGGCGCGGTTGACCGCCTCCTTGGCCATCATCGCCACCGGCAGCGAGTACTCGGCGATCTTCTGCGCCGCGCCAAGCGCCTCCTGCAGCAGCTTGTCGTTCGGCACCACCCTTGAAACCAGCCCGGCGCGCTCGGCCTCGGCTGCGTCCATCAGCCGAGCGGTGAGGACCAGGTCCATCGCCTTTGCCTTGCCCACCGCGCGCGGCAGGCGCTGCGTGCCGCCGGCGCCGGGGAAGATGCCGAGGTTGATCTCGGGCTGGCCGAACTTCGCCGACTCCGCGGCGATCACGATGTCGCAGGCCATCGCCAGCTCGCAGCCCCCGCCCAGCGCGTAGCCGGCTACCGCGGCGATGATCGGCTTGCGGATGCGGCGGATGTGCTCCCAGTCGCGCGTGATGTAGTCCGACTTGAAGGCCTGGATGAAGTCGTAGTCCTTCATGGCGACGATGTCGGCGCCGGCGGCGAAGGCTTTGTCGTTGCCGGTGATGACCAGGCAGCCCACGCCGTCGTCGGCGTCGAAGCCGTACATCGCCGCGGCCAGTTCCTGCATCAGCGTCGCGTTGAGCGCGTTCATCTGCCTGGGGCGGTTGAGGGTGACCAGGCCGACGCGGCCCTTCTGCTCGGCAGTGACGAACTGGTAGCTCATGCGCGCTCCTTGAAGATGCGTGCCTTCATCTCGGACAGGGGAATGCAGCCCGCGGTGTCGATGCGCCGGCGGCCGGGCTCGGGCGCCTCAAGGGCCTCGACCCGCTGCATGGTCTTGGCGCTGCGCCCGGCGAGCTGCTGGTAGAGGGCGGTGTTGTCGCGCTTCCAGCGCAGCTCCTCCGGCGCCAGACTGCGCAGCACCTTCGCCGGGATGCCCGCGGCAAGGGCTTTGGGCGGGATCCTCGCCTCGGCGCGCACGAACGCGAGCGCGGCGACCATTGCGTCCTCGCCCACCTCGGCGTTGTCGTTGACTACCGCGTTCATGCCCACCAGCGCGCCCGCCTTCACCACGCAGCCGTGCAGCACCGCGCCGTGGCCGATGGTGGCGCCCTCGCCGACCACCGTGTCCTTGCCCGTGAAGCCGTGCAGCATGCAGGTGTCCTGGATGTTCGCGCCCGCCTCGACCACGATGCGGCCGAAGTCGCCGCGCAGGCAGGCGCAGGGACCGATGTACGCGCGCGGGCCCACCATCACGTCGCCGATCAGCACCGCGCTGTCGTGCACGAAGGCGCTCGGGTGCACCACGGGAACGATCCCCTCCAGGGCATACACCTTGGGCATGGCGTTGATTTTAGCTAAGCTTGGGCCATGGAAACCGTCCTCCTGGAAACCGATTCCGGCCTCCTGCGCGTCACCTTGAACCGCCCGCACAGGCTCAATGCCTTCAATTCGTCCCTGCACCAGGGACTGGCGGCGGCCATGGGCCGGGCCGAATCGGACAGCTCGATTCGCTGCGTCCTGGTGACGGGCGCCGGGCGCGGCTTTTGCGCCGGCCAGGACCTGACCGAGCGGGACATGAAATCCGCGCAGGCGGTCGATCTGGGCGGCGGCCTGGAGGCCTGGTACAACCCGCTCGTCAAGCGCATGCGGGCGCTGGAGAAGCCCATCGTCTGCGCCGTGAACGGCGTCGCCGCGGGCGCCGGGGCCAATTTCGCCCTCGCCTGCGACATCGTGCTCGCGGCCCGCTCCGCCTCGTTCATCCAGGCGTTCGTGAAGATCGGCCTTGTCCCGGACTGCGGCGGCACGTACTTCCTGCCGCGCCTCGCGGGCATCCAGCGTGCCATGGCGCTCGCCATGACCGGGGACCGGCTCGGGGCCGAGGACGCCGAGCGCATGGGCCTGGTGTGGAAGGTCTTCGACGACGACCGGCTGATGGAGGAGGCCAACCGACTGGCGCGGTCCCTCGCCGCCGGCCCGACGCGCAGCCTGGGCCTCATCAAGCGCGGCATCTACGCCTCGGCGGGCAACACGCTCGCTGCGCAGCTGGACCTGGAGCGCGAGCTGCAGCGCGAGGTCGGCAGGGGCGCCGACTACCGCGAGGGCATCGCCGCGTTCCTCGAGAAGCGCCCGCCGGTGTTCAAGGGCAGCTGATGGACACGGCGAAGCTGGCGCGCGCCGCGGCAAGTCGGCAACGGTGAAAGGGAAGTGGATCGAATGAAAAAATTCCCGCTGGAACCGATCGAGAAGGCCTCGCGGAAGGAACTGCGCGAGCTGCAGCTCGAGCGCCTGCGCTGGTCGCTCAGGCGCGCCTACGACAGGGTGCCGCATTACCGCAGGAAATTCGACGCCGCCGGGGTCAAGCCGAAGGACCTGAGGACGCTCGTGGACCTGGCGAGGTTTCCCTTCACCGCCAAGGCCGACCTGCGCGACACCTACCCCTTTGGCATGTTCGCCGTGCCCATGGGCGACGTAGTGCGCATCCACGCATCCTCGGGCACCACCGGCAAGCCGACCGTGGTGGGCTATACGAGCAAGGACATCGACACCTGGAGCCACCTCATGGCCCGCTCCATCCGGGCCGCGGGCGCGCGGCCAGGCGAGATCCTGCACAACGCCTATGGCTACGGCCTGTTCACCGGGGGGCTGGGCATCCACTACGGCGCTGAGAGGCTGGGACTGGCCACCGTGCCCGTCTCCGGCGGCATGACCGAGCGCCAGGTGCAGTTGATCCAGGACTTCAGGCCCGGGATCATCACCGTGACCCCGTCCTACATGCTGGCGATCGCCGACGAGATGGAGCGCCAGGGGCTGGATCCCAGGAAGTCTTCCCTGCGCGTCGGCATCTTCGGCGCCGAGCCCTGGACCGACCGCATGCGCGCCAACATCGAGGCCCGCACCTCGCTGCAGGCGATTGACATCTACGGCCTGTCCGAGGTCATGGGTCCGGGCGTGGCGCAGGAGTGCCTGGAGACCAAGGACGGCCTGACGATCTGGGAGGACCATTTCTACCCTGAGGTCGTCGACCCGGACAGCGGCGAGGTGCTGCCCGACGGCGAGAAGGGCGAACTGGTGTTGACCTCGCTCACCAAGGAGGCGCTGCCGGTGATCCGCTACCGAACGCGCGACCTGACGCGGCTGCTGCCCGGAACGGCACGGGTGATGCGGCGCATGGAAAGGATCACGGGACGATCGGATGACATGATGATCATCCGGGGAGTGAACGTCTTCCCTTCGCAGATTGAGGAACTGATACTGAAGCAGAAGGAGCTGGCGCCGCACTACGTGCTGGAACTGAGCAAGGCGGGCCCGCTCGACCACCTGACGGTGCTGGTCGAGCTCGCACCGGGGGCCGCTGACAGGCAGTCGGCGGCCTCGCTGGCGCAAGAGATCAAGTCGCGGATAGGCGTTTCCGCGGAGGTAAAGGTCGTGCCGATTTCCACGATCGAGCGCTCCATCGGCAAGGCGAAGCGCGTCATCGACAAGAGACCCAAATGACATCCGGATTGGCACGCGCCGACCTGGAAGCCGCGGCGCGTCTGGTTCATTCGGCCATGCCGCCCACGCCGCAGCTGTCCTGGCCGCTGCTCAACCAGCGCGCCGGCTGCGAGGTCTGGGTCAAGCACGAGAACCACACCCCGACCGGTGCGTTCAAGATCCGCGGCGGCATCGTGATGCTGGAGGCGCTCAAGCGCGCCGACCCGAAGCTGCCCGGCGTGGTGAGCGCGACGCGCGGCAACCACGGCCAGAGCCTTGCCTGGTCGGGCCGCCGGCATGGCGTGCGCACCGTGATCGTGGTACCGCACGGCAACAGCCGCGACAAGAACGCGGCGATGAAGGCCTGGGGCGCCGAACTGGTGGAGTTCGGGCGCGATTTCGACGAGGCCAAGGACCACGCGGCGCGGCTCGCCCGGGAGCAGGGACTGGTGTCCATCGGGCCCTACCACGCCGAACTGGTCGCCGGCGTCGGCAGCTATGCCTTCGAGCTGCTGTCTGCGGTACCGGACCTGGACGAGGTCTACGTGCCCATCGGCTGCGGCTCGGGCATCAGCGGCCTCATCGCCTGGCGCGACGCGCTCCAGCTGAGGACCAGGATCGTCGGCGTCGTGTCCACCGAGGCCGACTGCTACGCGCTGTCGTTTGCGGCCGGAACAGCGGTGGAAACCGCAAGCGCGAACACGTTCGCCGACGGCATGGCGGTGCGCGTACCGGTGCCGGCGGCGCTGGAAGTGATCCGCGCCGGCGCTGACCGGATCGTGCGCGTGTCGGACGACGAGGTGAAGGCGGCGGTGCGCCATTACTACAGCGACACGCACAACCTGGTGGAGGGCGCAGGCGCCGCGCCGCTCGCCGCGCTGCTGAAGGACCCGGCGAGAAAGGGAGCGCGCTTCGCCGTCATCGCCTCCGGCGGCAACATCGACCGCGAGGCCTACCTCTCGGTGCTGCGCGAGGACCGGTGAAGCTGACGCGGGAAAGCCTTCTCGACGGCACGTTCCACGCCGCGGTGCGCTCCAGCCTGGGACCCGGCGTGCGCGTCGTGACGCACGCCGAGCGCGCGGCGCAGGTGGAGGCATTTCTCGCCCGCGCGCCGCGCCGGGGACGGATCTGGGTATTCGGATTCGGCTCGCTGATCTGGAATCCGGCGTTCCGTTTCGTTGAGCGCCGCACGGCTCGCATCCACGGCTTTCATCGCCGGTTCTGCCTTTGGGCGCGCGCCGGACGGGGCAGCCCCGAGCGCCCCGGCCTGATGCTGTCGCTGGAACCCGGCGGCAGCTGCGCCGGCGTCGCCTACCGCCTTGCGTGGCGCGCCGCGCCGATCGAACTCGACCTCATCTGGCGGCGCGAGATGTTCACCATGGCCTATCGCCCGGTATGGACCACCGCTTATACCTCCAAGGGTCCGGAGCCGGCGCTCGCGTTCAGCGTCAATCGCCAGCATGAGCGCTACGCGCCCGGGCTGGCGGAGGCCGAGGTGGCCCGCCTGCTGGCAACCGGAAGCGGCCCGATGGGACGATGCTGCGACTACCTGTTCGACACCGTGGAGCACCTTCGCCAGCTCGGCATCCGCGACCGGCGGCTAGAGTCGCTGGAGGCGCGGGTGATGGCGCATGGCGCGCTCAGGCGAGCAGCTCTGCGCCCAGCACGCCCTCCAGCGCGAGCAGCGCGCGCTTCTTCGCGAGGCCCCCGGCGTAGCCGGTGAGCGATCCGTCCGAGCCCATGACGCGGTGGCAGGGTACGACGATCCCGACCGGATTGCGCCCGGTGGCCGCACCCGCCGCACGCGCGCTGCCAGGGGTGCCGGCGCGGCGCGCGAGTTCGCCGTAGGTGATGGTCTGGCCGAACGGCACGCCGGAAATCGCGTGCCATACCGCCTTCTGGAAATCGGTGCCGGCCGGATCGAGCGCGAGATCGAACTTCCTGCGCTTGCCGGCGAAGTACTCCGCCAGCTGCGCCTTGGCGCGCTTTAGGTGCGGATTCGCCGGATCGCGTTTCCAATCCCTGCCCTTGCCCGGATGATGCTGTTGCCGGTCGAAGTAGACCCCGGCCAGACCCTCGCCGGTGGCGGCGAGCAGCATGCCGCCGATAGGGCTGTCGTAGGTGTCGTAGTAGCGCATGTTCACTCCCTTCATTGCAGCGTTTGCCACAGGTGTATCACGGCATACGCGCGCCAGGGCCGCCAGGCTTCGCCCGCGGCCAGCACGCGTTTCGGATCCTTCTCTCCCAGCGCCTTCATCACGCCGAGGTCGGTGTGCGGGAACGCATCCGGCCACGCCAGCGCCCGCATGGCGATGTAGTGCGCGGTCCAATCGCCCACGCCGGGCAGCGCGCGCAGTCTGTCCAGGGTCGCGTCGATGTCGGCGTTGGGCGCGAGCACCAGCCTGCCGCCGGCCACCGCTTCGGCCAGCGCGAGAACCGTCTTCGCCCGCGCGCCGGGCATGCCCAGCTTCGCGATCCGCCCGCAGGGCAGTCCGGCGACCTTCTGCGCCGTGGGAAACGCCGTCGTCAGGCCGGGGAACGGCGTCGTCACCGGGTCGCCGAACGCAGCGGCGAAGCGTCCGGCGACGGTGCGCGCCGCGGCCACCGACACCTGCTGACCGAGGATCGCGCGCACGGCGACCTCGAAGCCGTCGAAGGCCCCGGGAACGCGAAGGCCCGGCCGAAAGCCCGCCAGCGCGCCCAATGCCTGCGCCACCTCCGCCGGCTGGCAGGACAGGTCCATCAGCGCCTTCACGCGCGACAGCACCGGCGGCAGCGCCTTGGCGAGCGAAGCCGACACCACGACGCGCAGCGCCGGCTTCTTCCGCGACAGCCCGACTTCCAGCCAGCCGGTGTGCTCCCTGCCCTCCAGTGCGATGCGCGCGGTGCGGCGGTAGGCATTCGCTTCCATGGCCTCGACACCGGCGATGGTCCGCGCGCCGAGGAACGCGCGCAGCGCGGTCCAGCCATAGGGCGGACGGAAGCTGAGTTCGAAATGGAACGTGTCCGGCGTGTCCGCGGCCGGCGCCGCGCGCCTCAGTTGCTGCGGCTGCAAGCGGTAGCGCTGCTTGAACAGGGCATTGAAGCGCCGCACGCTGCCGAAGCCGCTGGCGAACGCGATCTCGGTCACCGGCAGCGCGGTGTCGGTGAGCAGCCGCTTGGCGAGCAGCAGGCGCTGGGTCTGCGCGAACGCGACCGGCGAGACGCCGAACTCGGCGCCGAAGGCGCGGCGCAGGTGGCGGTCGGTGATGCCCAGGCGCCCGGCGATCGCCTCCAGGTTGCCCTCCTCCAGCGTGCGGTCCTCGATCAGGCTGGCGGCGGCCTGGGCGAGACGCGTGGTTGCATCCACGCTGGCGTTGCCGGGCGCAAGCTCGGGCCTGCAGCGCAGGCAGGGACGGAAGCCGCCGGATTCGGCCGCGGCGGCACTGGGGTAGAAACGGCAGTTCTCGCGCCGCGGCGGCTTCACCGTGCACACCGGCCGGCAGTAGATGCGCGTCGAGGACACCGCGACGAAGAAGCGGCCGTCGAAGCGCGCGTCGCGCGCCCTGAGGGCGCGGTAGCAGGTGTGCGGATCGAGCTTCATGCCGCGCAGTATGGGTCCGGAAACAGGCGCTGGCTAGCCGTTTTCGGACATGGCGGGCGCGGTGCGGCGCGAAGTCCGAAAACGGCTAGCCAGGGCCCGGCATCCGGGCCATGATGCGCCCCATGAACGCCGCCGACTACGCTCGCCTGGTGCTGCTTGCCGCGATCTGGGGCGGCGCCTTTCCCTTCATGCGCGTGGCGGCGCCGGCGCTGGGCGCGGTCCTCACCGCCGAGTTGAGGGTGCTGATCGGCGGCCTGGCATTGCTCCTCTGGCGGCGCCTGTGCGGCGAGGGGATCGACGCCCGCCGGCACTGGCGCTTCTACCTGCTCATCGGCGTGGTGGGCATCGCGCTTCCGTTCACGCTGTACGCGTATGCGGCGACCCTGGCGCCGGCGTCGCTGCTGTCCATCCTGAACGCCACCGCACCGATGTTCGGGCTGGCCTGGAGCTCGGCATTCGGCGACGAGCGCATCACGCTGCGCCGTGCCGCGGGACTCGCGCTGGGACTCGCCGGCGTGGTGATCATCGCCAGCCCCGGCGGCCTGGAAGCCGGCCTGCCGTTGCTGCTGGCCAGCGCCGCCGCCCTCGCTGCCTGCTGCGCATACGGCGTGGTCGGCGTGCTGATGAAGCGTTTCTCGAGCGGCGCCACGCCGCGCGCGATGGCGGCGGGCAACCAGCTCGCCGCGGCCATGGTGCTGCTGCCGCTCGCACTGGTTCTCCTGCCCTCCGCGCCACCCTCCGCGCTGGTCGCCGGCAACATGCTGGCGCTCGGCCTGCTCGCAAGCGGCGTCGCGTTCCTGCTGTATTTCCGCCTGATGGCGGACGTGGGCGCGACCAGGGCGCTTGCCGTCACCTACCTGATTCCGCTCTTCGGCGTTCTCTGGGGCTGGCTGTTCCTCGGCGAAGCGCTTCCCGCGAGCGCGCTCGCCGGCGGCGTCCTGATTCTCGCCGGCACCATCCTCGTCACCTCCAAGTAGGGACGGACCCCGATTTCCGCTGGAAGGCGGCGGCGAAAACGTGGACTGTCCCTGTTTACCGCTTTCCTCCTGCAGTTAGAATGCCGGCCACCATGGCTGCCTATCCGAATCTGTTCCGACCGCTCGATTTGCCGGGTGGCGCGCGCCTGCCCAACCGCATCCTCATGGGCTCGATGCACACCGGCCTGGAGGCGCGCCCCGACGGCATGCCGCGCCTTGCGGCGTTCTACGCCGAGCGCGCGCGCGGCGGCGCGGCGCTGATCGTCACCGGCGGCTTCTCGCCGAACGATGCCGGGGAACTGAGCCCGCACCGCGCGCAGATGAGCACCAAGGAGGACGCCACGCGCCACCAGGTCATCCCGCAGGCGGTGCACGAGGCCGGCGGCCGCATCCTGCTGCAGGTGCTCCACTCCGGGCGCTACGGCTTTCACGAGCGCATCGTCGCGCCCTCGCCGGTCAAGTCCGGCATCAACCAGCATGCGCCGCGCGAGATGACCGCGGCCGAGATCGAGCAGACCATCGGCGATTTCGTGCGCGCCGCCGTGCTGGCGCAGGTCGCCGGCTACGACGGGGTCGAGATCATGGGCTCCGAGGGCTACCTCATCACCCAGTTCCTCGCCCTGCGCACCAACCAGCGCGCGGACGACTGGGGCGGGCCGCTCGCGAACCGCATGCGCTTCGCCACCGAGATCGTGCGCCAGGTCCGCGTCGCCACCGGGACGGCGTTCATCATCGTCTACCGCATCTCGGCACTGGACCTCGTCGAAGGCGGCCTCACCGGAGAAGAGATCGTCGCGGTCGCGAAGGCCATCGAGCGGGCGGGCGCATCCTTGCTCAACACCGGCATCGGCTGGCACGAGGCCCGCATCCCGACCATCGCGCAGGCAGTGCCTCGCGCCGGCTTCTCCTGGGCCACGCGCCGCATCAAGCAGGCGGTGAAAATCCCGACCGTCGCCTCCAACCGCATCAACGCGCCCGAGGTCGCCGAGGAACTGCTCGCGCGCGGCGACGCGGACATGGTGTCGCTCGCGCGCGCCATGCTGTCCGATGCCGAGTTCGCCAACAAGGCCAAGGCCGGCGACCGCGCCGGCATCAATATCTGCATCGCCTGCAACCAGGCGTGCCTCGACCACTACTTCATCGGCCAGCCCGCCAGCTGCGTGGTGAACCCGCGCGCCGGGCGCGAGAGCAAGCTCGTCTACGCGAAGACCCCGGCGCGCAAGCGCGTCGCGGTGGTGGGCGGCGGGCCCGCCGGCCTGTCCTGCGCCGCGGTCGCCGCCGAGCGCGGCCACGAAGTGGTGCTGTTCGAGAAGGCCTCCAAGCTGGGCGGCCAGTTCAACCTCGCCAGGCGCATTCCGGGCAAGCAGGAGTTCGCCGAATCGGTGGCCTACTACGCCGAGCGCCTGCGCCGCGCCGGCGTGAAGGTGCTGCTTGACCATGCCGCGACCCAGGCGGAACTGGACGGCTTCGACGAAACGGTTCTCGCCACCGGCGTCGATCCGCGCAAGCCGGCGATTCCCGGCATCGGGCACCCGAAGGTCGCGGGCTACGTGGACGTGCTCACCGGCAAGGCGCCGGTCGGCGCGAACGTGGCCATCATCGGCGCCGGCGGCATCGGTTTCGACCTCGCCGTCTGGCTGCTGGAGCGAAACTCGCGCTCGACCCTGGAAGCGAAGGCCTTCTCCCGCCATTGGGGCATCGACCAATCGCTCGCCCACGCGGGCGGGCTGGACCCGAAGGGCCTGCCGGCGGCAAAGCCCTCGCACTGCATCACCATGCTCAAGCGCTCCACCACTGCCTTCGGCAACACGCTCGGCCGCACCACCGGCTGGGTGCATCGCGCCGAACTGGCAAAAAACGGCGTGAAGATGCTAAAGGGCATCGAGTACCGCTG
>VGIA01000034.1 GCA_016868105.1 Betaproteobacteria bacterium
GCGATGGCCTTGCCGCCCGCGGCGGGCGCCGGCGCGAGCGCCCTGGCGCCCTCGGGCACGGTCATGAAGTCCTTGCCCTGGCGCGTCTTCGAGGCGAGGTCGCCCAGCTTGCACAGGAAGCCGTTGCCCGCGGTGTTGGCCATGAGCAGCGGCGTGGCCGGGTCGCCAAGGCCGATCCACACGATGTCGTCCGAACCGGAGTGGATGAGGGTGTTCATGGGCGCACCGTCGCCGCGCCCGGAGGGCAGCGCCGCGGCGTCCACGCTGAAGGCCTTGCCCCCCGCGGCGAGCACCGTCAGCGTGTCGGTGGTCATGCATTCCAGCTCCAAAGAGCGGCCGTCGCCGTCCTTGAAGCCCACCGCCTCCATGTCCACGCCGTGGCCGGTGCGCGCCCGCACCCAGCCCTTCCTTGACAGGATCACGGTGAGCGGCTCCTCCAGCACGGTGCGCTCGATGGCGGCGCGCTCCTCGCGCTTGATCAGGGTGCGGCGCTCATCGCCGTAAGCCTTGGCGTCGGCCTCCAGTTCCTTCACCACCAGCTTCTTCAATTCCTTCTCGTCGCCCAGGATGTCCTTCAGGCCCTTTCGCTCGGCCTCCAGGGACTTGCGCTCGTCGTTCAGCTTGACGCCATCGAGCTTGGTCAGCTGGCCCAGGCGAATGTTGACGATGTCCTCGGCCTGGCGCTCGGTGAACTTCCACTTCGCCTGCATCTGCGCCTTGGCCTGGGCCTGGTCATCGGCCGCGCGGATGAGCCTGATGATCTCGTCGATGCGCACGAAGGCGAGCAGGCGCCCCAGCACGATGTGCAGGCGGTCCTCGCACTTCTGCAGGCGATGCTCGGTGCGCCGGCGCACCGTGGCGAGGCGGAACTCGCCCCATTCGCGCAGCACCTCCACGATGCCCTTGGTCTCGGGCAGGCCATCGAGCCCGATCCAGGTCATGTTCACCGGGTAGCGCACCTCGAGCGAGGTGTGCACCAGCAGCGCCTTCATCATCTCGCTAGCGTCCTGGCGCGAGCTGCGCGGCTCGATCACCAGGCGCAGCTTCGCCTTGCGGTCGGATTCGTCGCGCACCGTCTCGACCATGTCCAGCATGAACTGCTTCAGGCGCTTCTGCTCCTGGCTCACCTCCTTCTTGCCGGCGGCGGCCTTCGGGTTCACCAGCGCCTCGATCTCCTCCAGCACCTGGCGGCAGGACACGCCGTGCGGCAGCTCATGGATGACGATGCGCCACTGGCCGCGCGCGAGGGGCTCGACCGTCCAGCGCGCGCGCAGGGCAATCGACCCCCGGCCGGTCTCGTAGGCGGCGCGCAGTTCCTCGGCGGGCGAGATGATCTGGCCGCCGCCGGGGAAATCCGGCCCGGGAAGCTTCTCCAGCACCTCGTCCAGCTTTGCCCTCGGATGGCGAATGAGCTGCGCCGCGGCGGCGGCGACTTCCTTCAGGTTGTGTGACGGAATGCGGGTCGAGAACCCGACCGGGATGCCGAAGGAGCCGTTGAGCAGCCCGAAGGGCATCCGCGCCGGCAGCAGCACCGGTTCGTCGAACTTGCCATCGTAGTTCTTCTGGAAATCGACCGTGCCCTCTGCGATCTCCGCGAGCATCAGCTCGGCATAGCGCGACAGCCTGGCCTCGGTGTAGCGGTAGGCCGCGGCGCCGTCGCCGTCGCGGCTGCCGAAATTGCCCTGGCCGTCGATGAGCGGGTAGCGCATGGAGAAGGGCTGCGCCAGGTGCACCATCGCCTCGTAGGTCGAGGAATCGCCGTGCGGGTGGTACTTGCCCAGCACTTCGCCCACGTAGCGCGCGCATTTGGCAAACCCTTGCGCGCCGGTGTCGCCCATGGCGTACAGGATCCGGCGCTGCACCGGCTTCAGGCCGTCGGCGATCTCCGGCAGCGCCCGCGCCTTGACCGTCGAGACCGCGTAGCCCAGGTACGCCTGCGAGGCGTGGCGCTCGATGGGCGCCGAATCGTCCCCGTTCTCGGGCGAGAACAGGTCCAGCGTCTTGGAATCATCCATGCGTTTTCTTCAACCGAACAGGTCCAACTGCTTGTCCGCCATGGCGACCGCCGCTTCGACCGCTTTCCTTGCTTTGGCGAGCTCATTCGCGCTACCGCCGCGGCCGGCGGCTTCCCAGGTGTAGCGCCCGTCGCCGGCGAGGGACACCCTGCCCAGCCTTTTCTTGCCCTGCCACAGCACGTGGCCCTTGTAGGCCCTTTCCCAGACCGGCTTGGACGCCCTGGGCGCCTTCACCTTGCTAGACATCGGCCTGGACCGTCTTCCAGTGCTCGCGCATCCAGTTGCGCCGGCCCTCGGCTTCGCCGGAGTCCATCAGCAGCTCGAAGGCGCTGCGCACCTTCGCGATCTGGCGCGAATCCAGCTGCATGCGCACCAGGCGCCGGGTGTCGGGATTCATGGTGGTCTCCCAGAGCTGCTCCGGGCTCATCTCGCCCAGGCCCTTGAAGCGCGAGATCTCCCAGCTGCCTTGCTTCACCTTTTCCTTCTTCAGCTGCGACAGCGCCTCTTGCAGCTCGTCCTCGTCCAGGCAGTAGAGGCGCCGGGCGGGCCTGCCCTTGCCCTGCGAGGGCACCTCGACCTTGAACAGGGGCGGCTGGGCGACGTAGACGTGACCCGTCTCCACCAGCTTGGGCGCGTGCATAAAGAAGAAGGTGAGCAGCAGCGCCTGGATGTGCCCGCCATCGACGTCGGCATCGGTCATGATGATGATCTTGCCGTAGCGCAGGCCGCAGAGGTCCGGGGTGTCCGCGGCGCCGTGCGGGTCGACGCCGATGGCGGTGGCGATGGCCTGCAGTTCCTTGTTGGCCAGCACCGTCCGCGCGTCCTTGGACATGGTGTTCAACACCTTGCCCCGGAGCGGCAGCACCGCCTGGTTCTCCTTGTTGCGCGCCTCCTTGGCCGAGCCGCCGGCGGAATCGCCCTCGACCATGAAGAGCTCGTTGCGCGAGGTGTCGTCCGAGGCGCAGTCCACCAGCTTGCCCGGCAGCGTGGCCACGCCCGAGGACTTCTTGCGCTCGAACTTCCTGCCGCGCGCAAGGCGCGCCATCGCCTGCTCGATGGCCAGCTCGACGATCTTCCTGCCCTCGTCCGGGTGCTGGTTCAGCCACAGCTCGAAGGGATCGCGCACGCACAGCTCCAGCAGCTTGCTCGCGTGCCGCGTGGTGAGCTTCTCCTTGGTCTGGCCGTGGAATTGCGTCCGCACGATGCGCGCCGAGAGCGTGAAGCAGGCGCGCTGCCAGAGGTCATCCGCGATCAGCTTCACGCCCTTGGGCGCGAGCGACCGCGTCTCCATGAACGCGGCCAGCGCATCGAAGATGCCGTTGCGGAACCCCGCCTCGTGCGTGCCGCCCGAGCGCGTCGGGATCAGGTTGACGTGGCTGTCGGCGAACACCTCGCCCTCGGCCACCCAGCCCACCGCCCAGGCGGCGCCTTCGCCGGCCTCGATTTCGGAGAAATCCGCGGCCGCCTTGTCGTCGAAGTTCTTCTCGCCGGTGAAGATCGGCGCCACCATCTCGCGTCCCTCCAGCCGGCGCTCGAAGTACTGCGCCATGCCGCGCTCGAAGCGCCACGACTGCTCGGGCTTGCCCTCGACCCGCAGCACGGTGGCCAGCCCGGGGAGCAGGTAGGCCTTGGAGCGCACCAGGTGCTCCAGTTCCCCCAGCGGAACGTTGGGCGAGTCGAAGTACTTCGGGTCCGGCCAGATGCGCACCACGGTGCCGCTGCGCTTGTCCTTGATGCGTTCGCTTCTCAGCTTCTGCTTCAGCTCGCCGCCCTCGAAGGCGATGGTGTGCTTCTGGCCGTCGCGGTAGACCGTGACCTCGCAGCGCTTGGACAGCGCGTTGGACACCGCCACGCCCACCCCGTGCAGGCCGCCGGAGATGTGGTACACGCCATCGTCCGCCTTGGAGAACTTGCCCCCGGCGTGGAGCATGGTGAAGGCGACCTCCACCGCGGGCTTCCTTTCCTCCCGGTGCAGGTCCACCGGCACGCCGCGGCCCTCGTCCTCGACCTCGGCCGAGCCGTCCTTGTACAGGCTCACGGTGATGCGCTGGCCGAACCCGGCCAGGGCCTCGTCCACCGCGTTGTCGACCGCTTCCTGGAGGATGTGCAGGGGATGGATGGTGTGGGTGTACATCCCCGGCATGCGGCGCACCGGTTCCAGGCCCTTGAGGGCCTGGATCGCGGAGGCGTCGTAGGCCTGTTGCTTTGCCATGAATCTAGTGGTCCTTGACTGCACAAACACTAGATATTGTATTCCCTCGGCCCGCCGGGGCCAAAACCGCGAGCTAGATCATGTGCTTTCGCACCGCTTTCCAGTCCACCAGCGCCGACAGGTCGGCCTCCTCCGGCAGTGCGATGCGCCCGCCACGGATCTCCGGCACGAGCCTCGACACCTGCGCGGCGTGGGTGAGGAAGAAGGTCTGCTCGGCCGCCATCGGTCCTTCCGGCTGCAGGTTGATGAGCGTGCCCAGCGCGCTCTCGGCGTAGATCCCGACTGCGGTCTTGGCGCCCTTCGCCGAGGCCTTGGCGGCGATGCCTCGCGTCTGGCTCAAGCCGACGCGTCCCGGCTTGGTGGAAAGCGCCCTGGCACCGCGCTCGAGATACAGCGCCGCGTCCTCCTGCGAGGCGCAGCTGCGGTCCACCAGGATCGGGATCGGGCTGCCCGCCTGCAGTTGCGCGAAATGCGCATCCGGCGCGAGGCTGCACGGATCCTCCGCGACGCTCGCGCCGGCCCCGGCCAGCGCGGCAACGTAGCCCGCGGCCTCATCGCGCGCGTAATGGCTGTTGGCGTCCACATACAGCTCCACGCCCGGCCCCACCGCGGCGCGGATGGCCTTCAGCGCCTGCAGGTCCGTGTCCAGCCCCTGCCCGCCCTTCACCTTCAGCGTGCGAAGGCCGTACTGGCCGCAGACCTTGGCGGACTCAGCGGCCATGAGCGAGGGCGCCTGCCGCGTCACCGTCCAGGCCACCGCCACCGATCCGGAGTGTCCCCAGAGCTGCCACAGCGGCTTGCCCGCCGCCGCGGCACGCATCGTCCAGCACGCGCTCTCGACCATGCCCTTGGCCATGCGGTTCTCGGGGATGCCCGCGAACGCGGCGCAAACCGCCTTGTCGTCGGCCAGGTTGAGCTTGCGCAGCCTCGGCAGGAGGATGTCCTCCAGCGCTGCGGCGAGGGACTTCGGCGACACACCGCTCCAAGTGTCCTTGAGGGTGCCCTCGGCGATGCCGGTAGCGCCGTCGGCGCAGCGTAGCGTCAACAGCGCGTAGAGCCCCGAGCTCTCCACCGCGTTCGCCCACACCACTTCGCGGGCGTAGGGCAGCCGGTAGAACTGCAGCGACCAGTCCGCGAGCCGCACGGCCTACTTGCCGGTGAAGCGGGGCTTGCGCTTCTCGACGAAGGCCTTTACGCCCTCGTGGCGGTCGTCGGTGTCCACCAGCCGGTTGTAGGCCTCGATCTCGAAGCGATAGCCCGTCAGCAGGTCCATGCCCAGGCCGTAATGGATGGATTTCTTCGCCTGGCGCACCGCCAGCGGCCCGTTGCCTGAGATGGCCTCGGCCACCGCGAGTGCTTCCTCAAGCAGCTTCGCCGGCTCGCAGAGGCGGTTGGCGAGGCCCCAGGCGAGCGCCTCCTGCGACGTGAGCGCGCGCGCCGACAGCACCAGTTCCTTGGCGCGGCGCTCACCGATGGCGCGGGCAAGGTTCTGCGTGCCCATGCCGCCGGGCATCAGGCCGCGGCTCACCTCCGGCAGCGAGAGGCGCGCGCCCTGCGCGGCGAAGATGAAGTCGCAGCACAGCGCCATCTCCAGGCCGCCGCCGTGGGCATGGCCGTTCACCGCGGCGATCACCGGCAGCGGGCACTCGAGCAGCGCGGCAAAGGCGCGCTCGAACAACTCGTGCTGCGCGCGCCAGACCTCGACCGCCATGCCGTCGCGTTCCTTGAGGTCCGCGCCAGCGCAGAAGGCGCGCTCGCCGGCGCCGGTCAGCACCACGCAGCGCACCCCGCCCGGTGACTCGGTGAGCCGGCGCCAGAGGTCGACCTGGTCGTGGCCCATCTGCGTATTGAGCGAGTTCATCGCCTCGGGGCGGTTCAGCGTGACGAGCAGCACGTGCTCGCCGCGCGGCTCGACTTTCAGGGTCTGGTATTGGGGAAGCGTCATGGAAGCTGCCGCAAAATGGGGCCGTCCCCGTCCTTAGCCGAGGGTCGGCATGTTGAGGCCTGGGGCGGGCGTGTCCTGGTGGGGCCAGCGTGTTGTGACGACCTTGGTGCGGGTGTAGAACTTCACCCCCTCCATGCCGTGCACATGCAGGTCGCCGAACAGCGAATTCTTCCAGCCGCCGAAGGAATAGAACGCCACCGGCACCGGAATGGGCACGTTGATGCCGACCATGCCGACCTGGACCTCGTTCTCGAAGCGCCGTGCCGCGCCGCCCGACTCGGTGAAGATCGCCGCGCCGTTGGCGTAGGGATTGGCGTTCACCAGCGCGATCGCCTCATCGAGGGTGTTCACGCGCAGCACCGACAGCACAGGGCCGAAGATCTCGTTCTTGTACACCTGCATGCCGGGCTTGACATGGTCGAACAGCGTGGCGCCGAGGAAGTAGCCGTCCTTCACCGGCGGGGTGCTGCCGTCCAGCACCGGCGTAGCGCCCTCCTTCTTGCCCTGCGTGATGAAGGAGGCCACCTTGTCGCGATGCTCGGCGGTGACCAGCGGCCCCATGTCCACGCCGTCCTGGTCCCCGGGCCCCACCTTGATCGCCTGCGCCTTCTTCTTCAGCAGCGCCAGCAGCGGGTCGGCCGCCGCGCCCACCGCCACCACCGCGGAAACCGCCATGCAGCGCTCGCCCGCCGAGCCGTAGCCCGCGCCGATCAGCGCGTCGGCGGCGAACTCCAGGTCGGCGTCGGGCAGCACCACGGCGTGGTTCTTCGCCCCGCCCAGCGCCTGCACGCGCTTGCCGTGCCGGGCGCAGGCCTCGTAGATGGATTTCGCAATCGGCGTCGAGCCCACGAAGCTCACCGCAGCGATGCCCGGGTGGGCAAGGATCGCCTCCACCGCGGCCTTGTCGCCATGCACCACGTTGAACACGCCGTCGGGCAGGCCCGCTTCCTTGAACAGCTCGGCCATGCGGATCGAGGCCGAAGGCACCTTCTCCGAGGGCTTGAGGATGAAGGTGTTGCCGCAGGCGATCGCCATCGGGAACATCCACATCGGCACCATGGCCGGGAAGTTGAACGGCGTGATGCCGGCGCACACGCCTACCGGCTGGCGCACGGTGTGGGTGTCCACCGCGGTGCCGACGTTCTCGGAGTACTCGCCCTTCAGCAGCTGCGGGATGCCGCAGGCGAATTCCACCACCTCGATGCCGCGCTGCACTGATCCCATGGCGTCGGGCAGGGTCTTGCCGTGCTCCGCGGTGATGAGCTGCGCGATCTCCTTCTGGTTCGCCTGCAGGAGCTGCAGGTACTTCTGCATCACGCGCGCGCGGCGCAGGATCGGGGCGTCGCGCCATTCCGGCAGCGCGGCCGCCGCCGCCTTCACCGCCGCATCGACCGCGGCGGCGTCGCAATAGGGCACCTGCTTGGTCACCTGCCCGGTGGCGGGGTTGAAGACGTTCCCCATCCGGCCGGGGGGCACGACGGCCCTGCCGTTGATCCAGGCGGGAACGGTGGCGAGCTTCAGGTCGGCGGACTGGTTCATGCGGTCATTCTCCATGCGATGACTGCGATAATGTAAGGCAAATCGAAAGGACATCCCGTGGCAGAGCCGCTGGAAGCGCTGGACCGGGTCCGCATGACGGCTATCGACCCGGCGATGAACTTCGGGCCCAAGGTGCTAGTGGCCGTCGTCATCCTCGTCATGGGCTACTTCGCCGGGCAATGGGCCGGGCGGGCGAGGCTCGGCCTGGTGATGCGCTTGCAGCTCGAACCGCCGGTGCGCCGGCTGCTGGAGCGCATCGCCATCTTCGTCAGCCCCTGGGTCAACGTGCCCGGCTACGGCCCGGCGATCGGCGAGGTGAACCAGGCGGTGCCCGCGGCGCTGCGCGGCCGCAACATCGCCATCGCCGCGCCGCAGCGCAAGATGCGGACGCCGCCACCCGGTGCCTGAGGCGCTGGTCCCGGCGCGCCTCGCCTTCGGCGCCGACGGCACGCCGCGCTCCGATGTCTACGACGACCCCTACCACAGCGCCGGGGGCGGCCCGGCGCAGGCCGAGCATGTCTTCCTCCGGGGCGCCGGACTGCCCGCTCGCTGGCAGGGCCGCGACCGGTTCACCATCCTGGAACTGGGGTTCGGCTTCGGCCTGGCGTTCCTCGTCGCCTGGCAGGCCTGGCGCCACGACCCGAAGCGCTGCGCGCGGCTGCATTTCGCCTCGCTGGAGAAGCATCCGTTCAGCGCGCAGGACCTTGCGGTGCTGCACGCCACCTGCCCGGGGCTCGCGCCGCTCGCCGAGGAACTGCGTGCGGCCTGGCCGGCGCTGGTGCCGGGGTTCCACCGGCTGTCCTTCGAGGGCGGGGCCGTCGTCCTGACCCTGGCGCTGGGCGACGTCGCGGACACGCTGCCGCAGTTCGCGCTCGCCGCCGACGCGCTCTTCCTGGACGGCTTCTCGCCGGCGAAGAACCCGGCGATGTGGTCGCAGGCGGTGATGCGCCAACTCGCGCGCCTCGCCGCGCCCGGCGCGGTGGCGGCGACCTGGAGCGTGGCCGCGGTGGTGCGCGAGGGCCTGCGCGACGCCGGCTTCGTCGCCCAGAAGCGCCGCGGCTTCGCGCGCAAGAGCGAGATGCTGGTGGCGCAGCTCGTGCCGCGGCGCGTGGAGCGCGGCGGCGCGCCCGGGTTCCCCGGGCGCCGCGCCCTGGTCGTCGGCGCCGGCCTCGCCGGGGCCGCCGCCTGCGAGCGGCTCGCCGCGCGCCACTGGGAGGTGACGCTGCTGGAGCGCCACCCGGTCACGGCGGCGGAGGCCTCAGGCAATCACGCCGGCGCCTTCCACCCGGTGCTCACACCGGACGACAGCCTGTTCGCGCGCCTGACGCGCGCGGCCTACCTGTACGCGCTGCGGCAGTGGAGCGCGCTCGAGGGCCTGTCGTGGAACCAATGCGGCCTGCTGCAACTGGCGCGGGACGGCGACGAAGCCTCGGCGCAACGCCGCGCGCTCGAAGCGCTCGCGCCGCCGCCGGGCTTCGCCCAGTTGCTCGATGCCGCGCAGGCGGGGAAGGTCGCGGGGGTTTCCCTCTGCGCCGGCGGCCTGTGGTTCCCGGAATCGGGCTGGATCCAGCCGCGCTCGCTGGTGAACGCGCTGCTCGCCGCCTGCGGTGATCGCCTGCGCCCGCGCCTGCAGTGCGAGGTGGCGGCGCTCTCGTTCGAGGGCGGCGCCTGGATCGCCCGGGATGCGCGCGGCACGGTGCTGGGCGAGGCGCCGGTGGTGGTCCTCGCCAATGCCGCCGACGCCCTGCGCCTGTCGCCGCAGCCCTCGATCCGGCTGCGCCGCGTGCGCGGGCAGCTGAGCCTGGTGCCCGGCATCGCGGGCCTCAGGGCCGTGGTGCTGCGCGGCGGCATGGCACTGCCCGCGGTGGACGGGCTCTCCGCGATCGGCGCGAGCTACGACATCGACGACGAGGATCCGGCACCCCGCGTCGACAGCCATGCGGGCAACCTGCAGCGGCTGGAGCGCGTGCTGCCGGGCGCCGGCGCAGGATTGGATCCCGCGCAACTGGAAGGCCGCGTCGCGTTCAGGGCCACGGTGCGCGATCGCGTGCCGCTGGCCGGTGCGCTGCAGGACCCGCGCGGCCCCGGCCTGTACGCGGCGTCCGCCTACGGCTCGCGCGGCCTGATCTGGGCCGGACTCGCGGGCGAACTGCTGGCTTCGATGCTGCAGGGCGAGCCGCTGCCGCTGGAGAGGAAACTCGTCGCCGCGCTGGACCCAGCGCGCTTCGCGCTGCGCGCGGCGCGCCGCGGCGCTGGCGCCGCCCTGCCCGGCGCTACCAGCGTTCCAGCTTGATGTCGTCGTACGACGAGGGCTGCGAAATGGGCTCGATGTGGCTCAGCGTGATCGCGTTGGGCACCAGCGAGCCGATGCGCTCCTCGATCTCCTCGGACAACTGGTGCGCGCGCGCCACCGGCCAGTCGTCCGGCACCAGCAGGTGGAAGGAAATAAAGCGGCGCGCGCCCGCCTGGCGCGTGAGCAGGGCGTGGAACTCGATGCCGTAGCGCGGCCGGTACTCGGCGAAAATCTTCTCGATCACCGCGCGCTCGGCCTCCGGGATCGCCGCGTCGAGCAGCCCGCTGAACGAACGCCGCATCAGGCGGAACCCGGTCCAGACGATGTGCGCCGCCACCGCGAGCGCGAGCAGCGGATCCAGGATCAGCCAGCCGGTGAGCGCAACCAGCGCCACCCCCGCCACCACGCCGGCCGAGGTCCAGACGTCGCTCATCAGGTGGTGGCCATCGGCCTCCAGCGCGATGCTGTGCATGCGCTTGCCGGTGGAGATCAGGAGCAGGCCGCAGCCGATGTTCACCGCCGAGGCCGCCACCGAGATGGCGATGCCCAGCCACGGCGCCTCGATCGGCTGCGGCGCGGCGAGCCGCGGCAGCGCGGCCCAGGCGATGCTCGCCGCGGCGAGCACGATCAGCGCGCCCTCGATGCCGCTGGCGAAGTACTCGGCCTTGTACCGGCCGTAGGGATGCGCCGCGTCCGGCGGCGAGGCCGCCAGGCGCAGCATCCAGAGCGCGAGCAGCGCCGCGGCGAGGTTGATCAGGGATTCCAGTGCGTCCGAGAGCAGGCCCACCGAGCCGGTGACCTGCCAGGCCCAGGTCTTCAGGCCGATGCTGGCGAGCGCCGCGGCGACCGACAACCAGGCGTAGCGCTCCAGGTTGTTCCCCACGTGATTTGGCGAATTCAGGCCGGCCGCAGCAGCGCCGGACTCGCTTCTTTCACATCCCTGATCCCGCACAGGGCCATGGTGACATCCAGCTCCTTGCGGAGGATCTCGAGCGCCTGCGTCACGCCCGCCTCGCCCAGCGCGCCCAGACCGTAGGCGTAGGCTCGGCCGATCATCACGCCGCGCGCGCCCAGCGCCAGCGCCCGCAGCACGTCCTGCCCGGAGCGCACGCCGCCGTCGAACAGCACCTCGGTCCTGGAACCCACCGCCTGCACGATCTCCGGCAGGCCGCGGATCGAGGACACGGTGCCGTCCAGCTGCCGCCCGCCGTGGTTCGAGACCACGATGGCCTCGGCGCCGCTGTCGGCGGCGTGCTTCGCGTCCTCCACCTCGAGGATGCCCTTCAGGATCAGCTTGCCCGGCCACAGGCTCCTTACCCAGGCGACGTCCTTCCAGGACAGCGTCGGGTCGAACTGGCCCGCGATCCACTGCGACAGGGTGGTGAGGCTCTTCGCGTCCGGGATGCGCCCCTCCAGGTTGCCGAAGGACTTGCGCCGGCCGGTGAGGACGTTGAGCGCCCAGCCCGGCTTGGTCAGGACGTCCAGCGCCGTGCCCAGGGTCAGCCGGGGCGGGACCGAGAGGCCGTTCTTCAGGTCCATGTGGCGCTGGCCCTGGATCTGCAGGTCGAGCGTCAGCACCAGCGCCGAGCACTTTGCCGCCTTCGCGCGCTCGATGAGCGAGGCGGCGAAACCGCGGTCGCGCATCATGTAGAGCTGGAACCAGAACGGGCTGTCGACCGCGCCCGCCACGTCCTCGATCGAGCAGATGGACATGGTCGACAGGGTGTACGGAACGCCGAAGCGTGCGGCAGCGCGCGCGGCCAGGATCTCGCCGTCGGCCCAGTTCAGGCCCGTCAACCCCACCGGCGCGAGCGCCACCGGCATCGCCACCGCCTGCCCCAGCAGGATGGAGCCCAGGGATCGGTTGTCGACGTCGATGGCGACGCGCTGGCGGAACTTGAGCGCCTCGAGGTCCTCGCGGTTGGCGCGCAGCGTCGCCTCGTCGTAGGCGCCACGGTCGACGTAGTCGAAGATGGCCTTGGCGATCCGCTTGCGCGACAGCTCTCGCAGGTCGGCGATGTTGGTGACGACGGGCATGAACCGCAATTTTACATCGTGGGATAGAATCAGCGACCCATGGCCGCGAAAGGCGAGCAAAAGAGCCCGATCCAGGTCATCGAGCGCATGATGAAGCTGCTCGACGTGCTGGCCCAGCACCCCGAGTCCATCGGCCTGAAGCAGATCTCGCAGATCGCCGGACTGCACCCCTCGACGGCGCACCGCATCCTGGCGGCGATGAGCGCGGACCGCATCGTGGACCGCGTCGAGCCCGGCGCCTACCGCCTCGGCATGCGGCTGCTGGAGCTGGGCAATCTGGTGAAGTCGCGCATCAATGTGCGCGAAATGGCGCTGCCGGTGATGCGCGAGCTGCACGCGCAGACCGGCGAGACCGTGAACCTCTCGGTGCGCCAGGACGACGAGATCGTCTACGTCGAGCGCACCTCCTCGGGCCGCTCGGCGATGCGCGTGGTGCACGTGGTCGGGGCGCGCGCGCCGCTGCACATCACCGCCGCCGGGAAGCTGTTCCTGCTGGAAGAGGGCTTGCCTCGCCTGCGCGAGTATGCGCGGCGCACCGGTCTCAAGCCCCACACCAAGGCCTCGCTCGCGACCTTGGCGCAGCTGGAGCGGGAACTGGAGCGCACCCAGCGCCAGGGCTGGGCCTCCGACGCCGAGGAGGCCGAGATCGGCATGCGCTGCGTCGCCGCCGCGGTGCGCAACGACGCCGGCCGGCTGATCGCGGCGCTGTCGATCTCCTCGCCCGCCGACCGCATGAAGCCGCAATGGGGCCCGCTGGTGAAGGAAGCAGCCGAACGCGTCGCCTACGCCATCGGCCACCGGCGCGACACCGGGTGCATTAGCCCCGCCTAGGCCGCCACCAGGCCGTGCAGGGCGAAGCGCCCGGGCCGGTCGGTCCACACCCGCTCGCCGCGGAACCCGGCCCGCGCCGCGAGGGCGCGGAATTCCGCCACCGAGTACTTGCAGGAGTTCTCGGTGTGGATCGACTCGCCGGGCTCGAACCCGAAGCGGTGCCGGCCGACCTTCACCTGCTGGCGCGCCAGCGACACCAGGTGCATCTCGATGCGCCCCAGCGCCGCGTTGTAGAAGGCGTAGTGGCGGAAGCGCCGCAGGTCGAAATTCCCGCCCAGCTCGCGGTTGATCCGCGCCAGCAGATTCAGGTTGAACGCCGCGGTGAGGCCCCTGGCATCGTTATAGGCCGCGTGCAGGACCTTGGCGTCCTTCTTCAGGTCCACCCCCACCAGCATGGCGCCGTTCGGCCCCACCTGGCCGCGCGTCATGCGCAGGAACGCGAGCGCCTCCTCCGGGGTCAGGTTGCCGATGGTGGAGCCGGGGAAGTAGACCACGCGCCGCCCCGGGCCCTCGATGCCGGGGATCTCCAGCGGGCGCGAGAAATCGCCCGTCACCGGCGCCAGGCGCAGCCAGGGAAACTCGCGCGCCAGGCGCGCGCAGGCGCCGCGCAGCGCGTCCGCGGAAATGTCCACCGGACCGTAGGCGCTCGGGCGCAGGGAGCGGATCAGCAGGCGCGATTTCAGGCTCTCGCCGCTGCCGTACTCGATCAGGGTGCAGCCGCGGCGGGCGAAGCGGGTGATCCCCGCCAGGTGCGCGCGCGTCAGCGACAGTTCCGCCCGGGTCGGGTAGTACTCGGGCAGGCGGCAGATGGCTTGGAACAGCGCGCTGCCGCGCGCGTCGTAGAAATACTTCGAAGGCAGCGCCTTCTGCTGCAGCGACAGGCCGGCGATGACCTCCTCGCGGAACCGGCCAACCGACACGCGGCCGGCCGGCGCTAGCCCGGCCGGCCGGCCGGGCCCCTGGCGGCGTGGGTCTCCAGCCACTTGCGGATCCGGTTGGCATCGCCGATCCGGGAATGCTTGCCCCAGGAATCGAGCAGGACCACGATCAGTTCGCGCGACTGCATCCGCACGCGCATCACCAGGCAGCGCCCAGCCTCGCTGGTGTAGCCGGTCTTGGACAGCCCGATGTCCCAGTTCACGCTGCGCACCAGGCCGTTGGTGTTGCGAAAGCCCTGCTCGCGGCCGGACACGTTCAGCTTGGCGCTCTTGCGGGTGGAGTAATCGCGGATCACCGGGTAGCGGTGCGCGGCTTCGAGCAGGCGCGCCAGGTCCCTGGCGCTAGAGACGTTGCCCGGGGACAGGCCACTTGCATCGACGAAGCGAGACTCGGACATGCCCAGCGCGCGCGCCTTTTCGTTCATCGCGGCGACAAACCCCGGGGTGCCGCCCGGGAAGGTGCGGCCGAGCGCCGCGGCGGCGCGGTTCTCCGAGGACATCAGCGCGAGCAGCATTAACTGGTCGCGCGTGAACACCGATCCCGCAGGCAGGCGCGAGTTCGTACCCTTGACCGCGTCGTAATCCTCGTCGCTGATCACCACGCGCCGGCGGGGGTCCAGCTTGCGCTCCAGGATCACCAGCGCGGTCATCAGCTTGGTGATCGAGGCGATCGGCACCGGTGCATCCTGGTTCTTGGCGTACAGCGTCTGGCCGCTGGCGGCGTCCTGCACCAGCGCGACCGAGGAGCGCAGCAGCAGCTGCTCGTTGTCCTTGACCGGGCTCTTCGCCTGCGCGAAGCCCACGCCCAGCGCCAGCACGGCGGCCAGCGCGGCAAACGCGACGATTTTCTCCAGGTGATGCAGCTGCCTCTCCTCCTTGGTATGCATGTTCGTGTTTTTATTGACTTTTTTCCAGTCGAACCCGCAGTCTACCCTTGGGTGCTGTAAAAAGTCAAACAAAATTAGGCTTCTAGCGTGGATTCTTCACGTCAGTTCAAACGGCCTTGGCCTGCGCCAGCGCGGCCTCTGCCGCCGCCGCCTGCTGCTGCAGGGCCCACATGCGGGCGTACTCGCCCCCGGCATCGATCAACTCGCGGTGGCTGCCGCGCTCCACGATCGCCCCCTGGCTGAGCACCAAGATGAGGTCGGCGTCCATCACCGTCGACAGGCGGTGCGCGATCACCAGCGTGGTCCGGCCCACCGAGATGCGCTCCAGCTCGGCCTGGATCGCCTTCTCCGAGGTGGAATCGAGCGCCGAGGTGGCCTCGTCGAAGATCAGGATCCTCGGGTCCTTGAGCACCGCGCGCGCGATCGCCACGCGCTGCTTCTCGCCGCCCGACAACTTCAGGCCCCGTTCGCCCACTGCGGTCTCGTACTTGGCCGGCAGCGACTCGATGAACTCGTGGATGTGCGCGGCGCGCGCCGCCTCGATCACCTCGGCCTGCGTCGCCCCGGTGCGGCCGTAATGGATGTTGTAGCGCAGGCTGTCGTTGAACAGCACCGTGTCCTGCGGCACGATGCCGATCGCGGCGCGCAGGCTGGCCTGGCGCAGCTCGCGGCTGTCGCGACCGTTGACCAGGATGGCGCCGCCGCTGACGTCGTAGAAGCGGTACAGCAGCCGCGCCAGGGTCGACTTGCCCGAGCCCGAGGGACCGACGACGGCGACCCGCTGGCCAGCGGGAATGGTGAAGCTCACCCGGTGCAGAATCCGGCGCGCCGGCTCATAGGAGAAATCGACCTCGCGGAATTCCACCGTCGCGGGGCCCGGTTCCAGGTCCGGGGCGCCCGCGCGGTCCTCGACCTCGCGGTGCTCGCCCATCAGGCGGAACATGCGGTTGATGTCGAGCAGCGACTGCTTGATCTCGCGGTACACCATGCCCAGGAAATTGAGCGGGATGTAGAGCTGGATCAGCAGCGCGTTCACCAGCACCAGGTCGCCCAGGGTAAGCGTGCCGGCCACCACGCCGTCGGCGGCGAGGAACATGAGCGCGGTCACCGCCGCCGCGATCACCAGGCTCTGGCCGATGTTGAGCAGGCCCAGGGACGACTCGAAGCGCACCGCCGCGTCCTCGTACTTGCGCAGGTTGGCGTCGTAGCGCCCGGCCTCGAACTCCTCGTTGCCGAAGTACTTCACCGTCTCGTAGTTGAGCAGGCTGTCGATGGCGCGGGTGTTGGCGCGCGAATCGAGCTCGTTGGCGCGGCGGCGGATGTCGATGCGCCACTCCGTCAGGGCGATGGTGAAGGCGATGTAGACCGCGACCGCGCAGAAAGTGACCGCGGCGAAGCGCCAGTCGAAGCGCCCCAGCAGCACCGCGGCCACCAGCGCGAATTCGAGTATTACGGGGAGGATGGAGAAAAGGAGATAGGACAGCAGCGTCGAGATGCCGCGCGTGCCGCGCTCGATGTCGCGCGTCATGCCGCCGGTCTGGCGCTCGAGGTGGAAGCGCAGGCTGAGGCTGTGCAGGTGGCGGAACACCCCGAGCGCCACGCGCCGGATGGCGCGCTGCGTGACGCGCACGAACACCACGTCGCGCAGCTCGGCAAACAGCGTGGTCGAGAGCCGCAGCAGGCCGTAGGCAGCCAGCAGCGCGGCCGGCACCGCGACCATCGCCAGCTTCGGGTCCGGGCCCGCAGTCAAGCCATCGACCACCTCCTTCATCGTCAGCGGCACGCCGACGTTGGCGAGCTTGGCGATCACCAGGAACGAGAGCGCGAGTGCCACCCGGCCGCGGTACTCCCACAGGTAGGGAAGCAGATGGCCGAGCACGCGCCACTCCTCGACCCTCAGGGACTCCCTGGGCGCGGCGGCGTGTTGGGCGTGGGCAGACATGCAAAGGCGCGCATTCTATTTCACGGCGGGCAGTCGCGACCCACCTCAATGGCCTTGACCGGAAAGGGACAGAAGGCTAATATTCAAACGTTCGTTTGAATTCAGTCGCTGCCGACCTGCCGGATCCCGCCATGACTCTGCGCGCCGTCAAGCCCCGCCACGAGACCCAGGTCCGCATCCTCGATGCGGCCGAGGAACTGTTCATGCAGCACGGCTTCGAGGGCACCCCGATGCGCCTGCTCACCGCCCGGGCGGGGGTGAACCTCGCCGCGGTGAACTACCACTTCGGCTCCAAGGACGCGTTGATCGAGGCGGTGTTCCGCCGGCGCCTGGACCCGATGAACACCGCGCGCATCGCCGCGATCGACCGCATGGAGAAGGAAGCCGGCGGCCAGCCGCTGTCCCCCGAGCAGATCATCCGCGCCTTCATTGGCCCCGGCCTGCGCATGATCGAGGACTCGAGGAACGGCGGGCGCAACTTCATCCGGCTGCTCGGGCGCACCTATACCGATCCGTCCAGGGAAATCCGCGCCCTGATCGGCGGCCTGTACGCGCCGGCCATGGAGCGCTTCAAGGCCGCGTTCGAGCGCGCGCTGCCGCAGATGCCGCGCGACGAACTGGTCTGGCGCATGCATTTCATGTTCGGCACCCTCGCCTACACGCTCGCGGCCACCGACACAGTGCAGTTGATCGCCGGCTGCAAGCCCGAGGACCGCTATGACGCCCGCCTGCTCGAGGCGCGGCTGGCCTCGTTCCTGGTTGCCGGCCTGCTCGCGCCCCAGCTCGGCGCCAAGGACGCGAAGAAGGCCGCTTGATAAGGAGTTCCCGATGTTCGACATCGCCGTGTTCGCCGTCGCCACTTTCGCCGTCCTGCTCCTGCTCGCCTACTTCCAGGCGCCGGTGCTGGTCTGGAGCGTGGCCGCGGGGCTGCTGCTCGCGACCTGGTCCGTGGTGCTGGAGCTCGGCCCCACGGCCAACATCGTCCTCGGCGCGCTGTTCATCTGCGTCGCGGCGGTGCTGAACGTTCCCTTGCTGCGGCGCGCGGTCCTCAGCGACCCTGTGCTCGCCATCTACCGGCGCATCCTCCCGGACATGTCACCGACCGAGAAGGAAGCCATCGACGCCGGCACGGTGTGGTGGGACGCGGACCTGTTCTCGGGCAAGCCCGACTGGGACAAGCTGCTCGCCCTCCCGGCGCCGCGGCTCTCGGCCGAGGAGCAGGCCTTCCTCGAGGGCCCCTGCGACGAGGTCTGCGCCATGACCGACGACTGGGAGGTGACGCACGAGCGCCTGGACCTCGCGCCGCAGGTCTGGCAGTTCCTGAAGGACAAGGGCTTCTTCGGCATAATCATCCCGAAGAAGTACGGCGGCCTGGGCTTCTCCGCCATCGCGCACTCGGCGGTGGTGATGAAGCTCTCGACGCGCTCCAACGCGCTCGGGGTCTCGGTGATGGTGCCCAATTCGCTGGGGCCGGCCGAGCTGCTGCTGCACTACGGCACCGACGCGCAGAAGGGCTACTACCTGCCGCGCCTCGCCAAGGGCCTGGAGATCCCCTGCTTCGCGCTCACCAGCCCGGAAGCCGGATCGGATGCCGCCTCGATTCCCGACTACGGCATCGTGTGCAAGGGCACCTACCAGGGCAAGGAAGTGCTGGGCATGCGCCTCACCTGGGACAAGCGCTACATCACGCTCGGGCCGGTGGCCACGCTGCTGGGCCTCGCCTTCCGCCTCTACGACCCCGAGCACCTGCTGGGGGACAAGAAAGACCTTGGCATCACCTGCGCCCTGGTGCCGACCAACCATCCTGGCGTGAACATCGGCCGCCGCCACCTGCCGCTCAATGCGGCGTTCCAGAACGGCCCGAACTCCGGCACGGACGTGTTCATGCCGATCGACTGGATCATCGGCGGCAAGGACTACGCCGGCAAGGGCTGGATGATGCTGATGGGCTGCCTCGCCGCGGGCCGCTCGATCTCCCTGCCCACCTCTTCGGTGGGCGGCGCCAAGGGCCTCGCGCGCGTCACCGGCGCCTATGCGCGGGTGCGCAGCCAGTTCAAGACGCCGATTGGCAAGCTGGAGGGCGTGGAGCAAGCGCTCGGCCGCATCGCCGCCAACTGCTACATGATGGACGCGGTGCGCATCATGACCGCGGGCGCGGTGGACCTGGGCGAGAAGCCGGCGGTGATCTCGGCCATCGCCAAGTACCACATGACCGAGCGCGCCCGCCTGTGCGTCAACGACGGCATGGACATCCACGGCGGCAAGGGCATCTGCCTGGGGCCCAACAACTGGATCGGGCGCGGCTACCAGGTGATGCCGGTGGGCATCACGGTGGAAGGCGCCAACATCCTGACCCGGACGCTCATCATCTTCGGCCAGGGTGCGATCCGCTGCCATCCCTACCTGCTGCGCGAGATGCGCGCGGCGAAGGAGATGACCGGCGCGGCCGCCTCGATCGAGTTTGATCGAGCCTTCACCTCGCACATCGGCCATACGCTGTCCAACGGCGTGCGCACCTTCGTGCACGGCATCACCAGCTCCCGCCTGGGGCAGGTGCCGCGCGCGGGCGCCCCGGAAACGGCGCACTACTACCGCTTCACCTCGCGCCTCGCCGCGGCGTTCGCATTCCTTGCCGACATGTCGATGCTGGCGATGGGCGGGGCGCTGAAGAGGAAGGAGAAGATCTCCGGGCGCCTGGGCGACGTCCTGTCCATGCTCTACCTGGTGTCGGCGACGCTGAAGCACTACGAGGACCAGGGCCGCCGGAAGGAGGACATCCCGCTCATCCGCTGGGTGGTGCGCGACCTGCTCCACCACGCGCAGGAGGCGATCGACCAGATCCTGTCCAACTTCCCGGTGAAGTCGGTCGCCACGCTGCTGCGCTGGACCATCTTCCCGCTGGGCATGTCGTTCCGCCCGCCCCTGGATTCGCGCAACCGCGAATGCGCGCAGCTCCTGCTCGCGCCCGGCGAGGCGCGCGACCGCCTCACCGCCGGCATCTTCCTGCCCCGCAACGAGACCGATCCGACCAGCGTGCTGGAGGCGGCGCTCCTCGCCACCATCGCCTGCGAGCCGATCGACGAGAAGCTGAGGAAGGCGGTGAACAAGGGCAAGGTCATCGCCCGCCCCGGCGCGGACCTGGGCGAACTGGCCAGGGACGCCGGCCTCATCGGCGCCGATGAGTGCGCACAGTGGCAGCGCAAGGAGTCGCTGCGCAGGCAGGTCATCAAGGTGGACGATTTCCCGCAGGACTTCGGCCGCGCCGAGATCCTGGTGAAGCTCGCGCAAGCCCAATCCATGGCGATCCCGGCCGCAAAGGCAGCCTGACATGATGAACAGACCGGTCTACGTCATCGACGGCGCGCGCACGCCGTTCCTCAAGGCGAAGAACCGCCCGGGGGCGTTCTCCGCGGGCGACCTCGCCACCCAGGCGGGCAAGACGCTGCTGATGCGCCAGAACTTCGAGCCCACGCAGCTGGATGAGGTGATCCTGGGCTGCGCCGCACCCTCGGTGGACGAGGTCAACATCGGCCGCGTGGTCGCGCTGCGCATGGGCTGCGGGCAGAAGGTCCCCGGCTGGACCGTGATGCGCAACTGCGCCTCGGGCATGCAGGCGCTCGATTCCGGCATCAGCAATATCCTGTCCGGGCGCTCGAATCTGGTGCTCGCCGGCGGCGTGGACGCGCTGTCGCGCACGCCGCTGCTGTACTCGGACAAGATGGTGCTATGGTTCGCGGACATGGCGGGCGCCAGGAGCGCCGGCCAGCGCGCCGCGCTCTTCGCACGGCTGCCCTTCAGGGCGATGCTGGCGCCGGTGATCGGCATCATGAAGGGCCTCACCGACCCGATGGTCGGGCTGCTCATGGGCCAGACCGCGGAGAACCTGGCGCACCGCTTCGGCATCACGCGGGCGCGGATGGATGCCTACTCGGTGCGCAGCCACCAGCGCGTGGTGCGCGCGCAGGACGAGGGACCGCTGGCCGCGGGCGGCGGCGAGCTGGAGGCGGTGTACGACGCCGGGGGCCACGCCTACACGCTGGACGACGGCGTGCGGCGCGATTCCTCGATCGAGAACCTGGCCAAGCTCAAGCCCTTCTTCGACCGCAAGTACGGCAACGTCACCCCGGGCAACAGCTCGCAAATCACCGACGGCGCCGCCTGGCTGGTCCTTGCCTCCGAAGAGGCGGTGAAGCAGCATGGCCTCGCGCCCATCGGCCGCATCGTGGACGCCGAATGGGCGGGCCTGGATCCGGCGCAGATGGGCCTGGGCCCGGTGCACGCGGCGACCCCGATCCTGAAGCGCCACGGCCTGAAGCTGGACGGCCTGGACTACTGGGAAATCAACGAGGCCTTCGCGGCGCAGGTGCTCGGTTGCCTGGCGGCCTGGAAGGACCAGGCCTACTGCCGCGAGCAGTTGGGCCTGGGTGGTGCCATGGGCGCCATGGACGAGGAAAAGCTCAACGTGGACGGTGGCGCCATCGCGCTCGGCCATCCGGTCGGGGCGTCGGGGGCACGCATCGTGCTGCATATGCTGCGGCTGCTCAAGAGGAAGAACGCGAAACGCGGCATGGCCTCGATCTGCATCGGCGGCGGCCTGGGCGGCGCCATGCTGGTGGAGGCGCTCTGAGATGAAGCACTGGCGCTGGGAGAAGGACGCGCAGGATCTGGCCTGGCTCGCCTTCGACAAGCAGGGCGAATCGGCCAACACGTTCTCGAAGGAGGCGCTGCAGGAGCTGGACGCGGCGCTGGAGCAGATTCGCGCTTCCGGCCCGAAGGGCCTGGTGATCCGCTCGGCCAAGGACAGCTTCATCGCCGGGGCCGACGTCGAGGAGTTCACCCGCTTTCGGTCGCCCGAGGAAGCGCTCGCCTTCGTCCGGCTGGGCTGGGAGGTATTCGCCAAGCTACGCGATCTGCCCTTCCCCACCACCGCGCTGGTGAACGGCTACTGCATGGGCGGGGGCTTGGAGCTGGCCCTGGCCTGCCGCTACCGGGTCGCGCTGGAGGACCCGAAAACCCGCTTCGCCTTCCCCGAAGTGATGATCGGCATCGTGCCGGCCTGGCATGGCGTGCAGTGGCTGCCCAGGCTGATCGGCCCGGCCCCGGCCATGGACCTGCTGCTTACGGGCAAGGCGGTGGACGCCAAGGCAGCGCAGCGCATGGGCCTGGTGGACCAGGCGGTGCCGCTGCGGATCCTGGAGAACACCGCGCGCATGGTGACGCTGGAGGCGAAGGCGCCGCGCGAGCTGGGTTTCGTGAACCGCCTGATGCTGGGTCCGCTCAGGGGCATCGTGGTTTCCCAAGCGCGCAAGCAGGTGGCCAGGCGCGCCCGGCGCGAGCATTACCCGGCGCCCTACGCGATCCTCGACCTGTGGCAGAAGTACGACGGCGATCCCTTCATCAACCCCTCGGACCCGAGCTGCTCGATCAACATGCTGTTCGAGCACCCCACGACCAAGAACCTGATCCGCATCTTCTTCCTGCAGGAGCGGCTGAAATCCCTCGGCAAGGGCTCGGACTTCCAGGCGAGGCACGTGCACGTCGTCGGCGCCGGCGTCATGGGTGGGGACATCGCCGCCATCTGCGCCATGCGCGGCATCACGGTGACGCTGCAGGACACCGCACCCGAGCGCCTGGCGCCGGCGCTGCAGCGCGCCGCGAAGCTGTTCTCGCGCCGCCTGCGCGATCCCCGTCTCGAGCGCGACGCGCTCGATCGCCTGATCCCGGACCTGACCGGGGCGGGCGCGGCGCGCGCCGAGCTCATCATCGAGGCCGTCTTCGAGAACCTGGAGGCCAAGCGCGAGCTGTTGGCGAAGATCGAGGCGACGGCGAAGCCCGACGCCGTGATCGCGAGCAACACCTCGAGCCTGAAGCTGGCGGACATCGCCGCCGGCTTCAAGGACCCCTCGCGCCTGGTGGGGATCCATTTCTTCAACCCGGTGCCGCAGATGATGCTGGTCGAGATCGTGAGCGGCGCGAACACCAACCCGGAGCACGCGAAGCGCGCCGCCGCCTTCGTGCGCCAGATCGACAAGCTGCCGCTGCCGGTGAAGGATTCGCCCGGGTTCCTGGTCAACCGCGTCCTCGGGCCCTACATGCAGAACGCCTTCCGCATGCTGGACGAGGGC
>VGIA01000035.1 GCA_016868105.1 Betaproteobacteria bacterium
TCGCCAGGTAGGAGGTGTCGGGCGAGCGCAGGAAGCCGAAGCCGTCGGGCAGGACCTCCAGCGTGCCGTCGCCGAAGATGGATTCGCCCTTCTTCGCCTGGTTTTTCAGCATGGCGAAGATCAGGTCCTGCTTGCGCATCCGATTGGCGCCTTCGACGCCGCTGGTGGTGGCTTTCTCCAGCAGTTCGGAAACGTGCAGGGTCTTGAGTTCTGAGAGATACATGAGCCGGTTAGACGGTGTGACCGCCTGAATGACTGCGAAATGACTGCGTGGGGGCCCGGCGCGTGACCTGCTGCGATCTGGAAGATGCGCCGGGAACCGGCGCCGGGAGTCCTGTTGCTGCTGTAACCCCGCGCCGTCGTCCAAGGCGGCCCGGGTACGGTTCAGAGAGTAGGGCCTTTAGATATTGCTGTCAAGGAAGGCGGTGAGCTGGGACTTGGTCAGGGCCCCGACCCGGGTCGCCTCCAGGTTGCCGTTCTTGAACAGCATCAGGGTCGGGATGCCGCGGATGCCGAACTTGGCCGGCGTGGATTGGTTCTCGTCGACGTTGATCTTGGCAATTTTCAGCCGCCCGCCGTACTCCTTGGCCAGGTCCTCCAGGATCGGGGCGATGGACTTGCACGGACCGCACCATTCCGCCCAGTAGTCCACCAGCACCGGCAGGTCGCTTTTCAGGACCTCGGGCTCGAAGCTCTCGTCAGTGATCTGCTGGATGTTCGGACCGGCCATGGTTCCTCTGCGTTGGGTACTCGGGAGTGCAGCGACAGGGCGCAGGACTGATGCGGGAAGCTGCACCCCTTATTATGGGGCCGATGGGGCGGGAACCCAAGTTTGGGTGCTAAACTGTTGATTATCATGACCTACGTCGTCACCGAGTCGTGCATTAAGTGCAAGTACACCGACTGCGTGGACGTTTGCCCGGTGGACTGCTTCCGGGAAGGCCCCAACATGCTGGTGATCGACCCGGAGGAGTGCATCGATTGCACGCTGTGCGTCCCGGAATGCCCGGTCGAGGCCATTTCCGCCGAGGACGACGTCCCGGACGGCCAGCGCGAGTGGATCGCGCTCAACAAGCACCTGGCGGCGGGCTGGAAACCCATCATCGAGCGGAAGCCCGCCCCGGCGGACGCCGAGCAGTGGACCAAGGTCAAGGATAAGAAAAAGCTGCTGGAGCGCTAGCCGCCCTGGGCAAGGTACGCAAGGTCAAGAGCGTGAAGTCGCTCAAGCCCCGCCTGCGGGTGGTACCGAAGAAGCAGTCCCGCCGTCGTCCCCGCGCCAGGCTCGCGCCAAGAGCCTGGCGGCGATTACACTCGCGGCATGCCTGCGGCGGCGATCGCGAAATCGGAGCTCTTTCAGCGCCTCGGCCTCGGCCACGCCGCCGGCATCACGGTCCTCACCCCCAACCGTCGCCTGGCGCAGGAACTGGGGCGGGATTTCGGCCGGGCCCAGTCTGCCAAGGGCCTCGGGGTGTGGGAGAGCGCGGACATCCTGTCCGCGGGCGCCTTCCTGGAGCGCGGCTACGAGGGAGCGCTCACCGGCGAGGGCGGAGGATCGCTGCCGCAGCTGCTTGGCGCCGCGCAGGAGCAGGCGCTCTGGGAAAACGTGCTCGAGGACAGCGGCCTGCTCGACGTTCCCGGGGCCGCTGCGCAGTGCGCCGACGCCTGGCGCCTGGCGCACGCCTGGGGCATCGAGCGTGCGCTGGAGAACTTCGGCGGCGGCGAGGACGCGCGCGCCTTCGCCGGCTGGGCGCGCGACTATGCGCGGCGTTGCCGGGAGCAGGGCTACACCGATGCGGCACGCCTGCCCGCGCTGGGCGCAAGGCTGCTGGGCAGCAAACCTAAGCAGTTGGTGGTCTATGGCTTCGACATCCTCACGCCGCAGTTGCGCGACTTCCTTGGCGTGTGCGCGGACGAGGGCGTCGCGCTCGCCGCCTGCGGGCCGGTGGTGAAGTCCGCGCAGCCGCTGCGCGCCGCCTTCGCCTCGCCTCGCCGCGAGCTGCAAGCCGCCGCACAATGGGCGCGCGTCCGTCTGGAGGAGAACCCGCGGGCAAAGATCGGCGTCGTCGTGCCCGAACTGCAGCAGCGCCGCCGCGAGGTGGCGCGCGTGTTCGCGCGCGCCATGCGGCCCGCCGGCCACCTGCCGGGGGCCCCCCGCGAGGCGCTGCCCTTCAACCTTTCGCTCGGCGCGCCGCTGTCGGACGACCCGCTGGTGGAGGCCGCGCTTGCGCTGCTGGAGGCCGGCTTCCAGGGGCTGGCGTTCGAGCGCTGGTCGCGCTTGCTGCGCTCGCCCTTCCTCGCCGGCGCCGAGACCGAGTTGGCCGCGCGCGCGCAACTGGACGCGCGCCTGCGCGGCAGGCTGCCGGCGCGCTTCACCCTGCCGCGCCTGATCGGCGAGATCCGCGGCTGCCCGATCCTGCGCGGCGCCCTGGAGCAGCTCTATGCCGCCGCGCGGCAGGCGGCAGGGGACTCGCCCCGCGCCCTGGCGCAGCGCTTCACCGCGCTGCTGGAGGCGGCCGGTTTTCCCGGCCAGCGCGCGCTCGATTCCGCGGAGTTCCAGGCGCGCGGCAAGTTCAATGCCGTGCTCGCCGAATTCGCACGCCTCGGCGGCGTGCTGCCGCGCCTGTCTGCGCCGGATGCGCTCGCGCGCCTGCGCCGCCTGTGCGCCGATATCCTGTTCCAGCCGCAATCCCCGCAGGCCCCGGTGCAGGTGCTGGGGATCCTGGAGTCCGCGGGCCTGGAGTTCGACCACTTGTGGGTGTGCGGCATGACCGAGGACGCCTGGCCGCTCGCGGCGCGGCCCAATCCGTTCCTGCCGCCTGCGCTGCAGAAGAAGGCGGGCATTCCGGAAGCGGCGGCTGAAACCTCGCTCGAGCTGGACCGGCGGATCACCAACGGATGGAGCCAAGCGGCTGCAGAGGTCATATTTTCGTGGCCGGAGAAGGAGAACGATCGTGCTCTGACGGTATCCCCATTGATCTCGATGTTCCCTTCAGGGAACATCGAGACCCATCCCGCGCCGGCGTACCGTGATCTCATCTACCAGGCACGGCGCCTCGAAAGCGTCGACGAAACACGCGCGCCGGCTCTTGCCGGCAGGGTGGTGAAAGGCGGCACTGGAGTCCTCAGCGACCAGTCCGCCTGTCCGTTCCGCGCTTTCGCCCGGCACCGCCTCGGCGCGCGATCCCTGGAGCAGCCCCCCGAGTGGCTGGCCGCCGCCGGCCGCGGCCAGCTGCTGCACGCCTTCATGTCCGGCCTTTGGGCGCGGCTGAAGGACAGCACGCAGCTGAGCTCTTCAACCCCCGAGCAGGTGGGAACGGCGCTCGAGGAGTCGGCGCGCGATGCGGTTGCCAAGCTCGCGCTGGAGGGGCCGTTCGCGGAACTCGAGCGCGCGCGACTGGCGCGCCTCGGGCGCGAGTGGCTGGAGCTGGAACGCGAGCGACCGAGGTTCGCGGTGGTGGCGCGGGAGGAAACGCGCACGCTGCGGGCGGGCGGGCTGGCGTTCAACGGATGCATCGACCGCATGGACCGCCTCGGGGACGGGTCGTATGCGCTGATCGACTACAAGAGCTCGGCGCAGCTGACGCCGCGGATGTGGATGGACGAGCGCCCCGAAGATCCGCAGTTGCCGTTCTACGCGGTGAGCGCGGGCGAGGAGATATCGGCGGTGGCGTTCGCCCGGCTGCGGGCGGGCCGGATGCGCTTCATCGGCTACTCGAAGACCGCAGAGGCCATTCCGAAGCTGCAGCGCTGTGACGATTGGGGCGGCCTGCTGCGGCGATGGCAGGCGGAGGTGGATGCGCTGGCGCAGGGGTTTGCGTCCGGCGACGCGCGCGTGGACCCCAGAGGCGGGCTCAAGACCTGCGAGCGGTGCGATTTGCAGGCCTTGTGCCGGGTCTACGAGCAGGTCTCGCCGCTTTCATCCGATGAGGAGGAGGCCGCATGACACGCCTCACGCAAGCGGCGACTCCGGCGGCTCGGGCGGTGACTAGCTCAGGCCGAACCCCTTGGTTCGGGCAGGCCCTTGGCGACGAAGTTGTCCACCGCGGTGAGGACTTCCGCGATGTGGACGCGGGCGTAAGGCGTGGACTGGATCCAGGCCGCGTAGAGTTCGCCCTCGGGTTTCACCAGCAGCAGCGCCGGCTCGGCGAACAGCATCGGTTCCCTCCGCCCGGTGGCGGGGTTCATGCCGCGGCCCTCGGAGATGTACAGGCCTGCCTTGCGCGCGTCCTCGGGGTCCACCTTGTAGCCCACGCGCAGGTGCTTCAGGCCCCAGTCCTTCACCGCCTTCTCGGCGCCGTCCTTGCGGTCGCACGAGAGTGCGATCACCGACACGCCGCGCTGGGTGAACTGGGGCACCAGGCGCTCGAGGTCCGTCACCCAGACGCGGCAGATGGGGCAGAAGATGCCGCGGTAGAACGCGAGCAGCGCGAGCCGGTCGGGCTTCTCGCCGACGAGCGACCAGCGACCGCCGCCCTTGCCGTCGACGACAAGGCGGGCGTCGAGGGCTGGCATGGTGTCGCCGGGAATCACTCGCATGGCATCTTTTCTCCGGGCCGATGATAGCCGACCAGCGCGAACGTGATCGGGCCCTGGAGGTCGATCGTTCATTTATCGTGCAGGCGCCCGCCGGCTCGGGCAAGACCACGCTGCTGGTGCGGCGGTTCCTGCGCCTGCTCGAAGTGTCGGCCAAGCCCGAGGAAGTGCTCGCGATCACCTTCACGCGCAAGGCGGCGGCGGAGATGCGCAGGCGCGTGCTGGAGGAAGTCCCGCAGGCCGGGCAGGCCGCCCACCGCCTGCGCATCATGACCATCGACGCCTTCTGCGCCTCGCTGACGCGCCAGCTGCCGGTGCGGTCGCGCTTCGGCGCGCAGCCGCAGATCGTCGAGGACGCCACGCAGCTGCACGCCGAGGCGGCGCGGCGCACGCTGTCGGCGTTCGACCAGCCTGCGGTGGGCCGGCTGCTCGCGCACCTGGACAACGACCTCGAGGCGGCCGCCGGGATGCTCGCCGGGATGCTCGGGCGCCGCGACCAGTGGCTGCGGCGCGCCGGGAACCCGCCCTCGCGGCAGGACATCGAGGCCGCGCTGGCCGCGGAGCGAACGCGCATTCTGGCGCGCGCCCGCGCGCTGCTGCCGGAGGCCTCGCCCGAGCTGGCGCAGATGCTGCTGACGAAGAATCGAACCTGGCGCAAGCGGGACAGGCAGGCCCAGGCCTTTGAGGGCAACGAGCCGCTGCGCCTCGCGCTCTCGGCGCTGCTCGAGCTGCCGCCCGAGACCTACGCGCCGGCGCAGTGGGAGGCGCTGGAGGCGATCCTGGCGCTCCTGCCCCTGGCCGCCGCGCAGCTGAAGGTCCTGTTCGCCGAGCGCGGTGCGGCCGATTTCACCGAGATCGCCCAGGGCGCGGTGCGCGCCCTGGGCACGGCCGAGGAGCCCACCGACCTGCTGCTCGCGCTGGATGCGCGCATCGCGCACGTGCTGGTGGACGAGTTCCAGGACACTTCGCTCTCCCAGTGGGACCTGCTCGAGCGCCTCACCGCGGGCTGGAGCCCGGGCGACGGGCGCACGCTGTTCGCCGTCGGCGACCCGATGCAGTCCATCTACCGCTTCCGCGAGGCCGAGGTGGGGCTGTTCCTGCGTGCCCGGCGCGAGGGCCTGCCCAACGTGAAGCTGGATTCGCTCGCCCTGTCGACGAATTTCCGCTCGCAGGCGGGCATCGTGGACTGGGTCAACGCTTCCTTCTCCCGCATCCTGCCGCAGGCGGAGGACCAGAGCTGCGGCGCGGTGCCGTTTTCGCCCTCTGTGGCCGAGCATGCCGCGCTCCCCGGCGCGGCGGTGAGCTGGCATGCGCCGGCGGACCACGCCGCCGAGGCGGCGCGGGTGGTCGAACTGGTGCGCCAGGCCGAGGGCAACTGCGCCCTGCTGGTGCGCAACCGCGCCGCGCTCGCCGACATCGTGCCGGCGCTGAAGGCCGCCGGCATACGCTTTCGCGCCATCGAGATCGACCACCTGGGCGAGAGGCAGGTGGTGCAGGACCTGTTCGCACTCACGAGGGCGCTGACGCATCTCGCCGACCGCGTCGCCTGGCTCGCGCTGCTGCGCGCGCCCTGGGCCGGATTCACGCTCGCGGAACTGGCCCGCTGGTTCGAGGGACATCCGGAAACGGTCTGGGAGCGGCTGCAAGCTGTTAACGATCGTGCACACTTGACTGCGGTGCTGGGCGCTGCGCTGGCCGGCCGGCGGCGCGGCACGCTGCGCGATCGCGTCGAAGGCACCTGGCTGGCGCTCGGCGGTCCGGCCTGCGTCGCCGCCACCGAGGAGCTGGAGGACGCGGAAGCCTACTTGGAGGCGCTGGAGGCGCTGGAGGAGGCGGGCGAGGTGGATTTCGCGCGCCTGGCCGAGCTGCTGCAGACGCTGTATGCGCCGCCCGATCCGGCCGCCACGGAGTCCGATCTGCAGATCATGACCATCCACAAGGCCAAGGGCCTGGAGTTCGGCACCGTGATCGTGCCGGGCCTGGAGCGCGCGCCGGGCCGCGGCGATGCGCCGCTGCTGCGCTGGAAGGAGCTGGCCGGCCGCTGGCTGCTGATGGCGCCGGTGAAGGAAACCGGCGGCGACGAGGAGCCTGCCTACGAATACCTGAAGCAGCTGGACCGCGAGGCGGAGGACACCGAGGCGGGGCGGCTGCTCTACGTCGCGGCGACGCGCGCCAAGCGACGGCTGCACCTGCTTGCCTGCCCCAGGAGGGCCATGCCCCCGAGGCGCAGCCTGCTCGAGCGCGCCTGGCCGGTGGCGCGGGAGTTCTACGAGGGCGTGGCGCCGATGGCGCCGCAGGTGCGCCTGCAAGTCGAACCCGCCGCGTTCCCCCCGCTGCGGCGCCTGCCGGCGGGCTGGGTGCTGCCCGCGCCGCCGCCCGCGCTGGCGTGGACCGCGCCGGAAGAGGGGCGCGCCGGCGAGGACATCGCGTTCTCGTGGGTGGGCGAGGATGCCCGCCACGTCGGCATCGTGGTCCACGCCTGGCTGCAGCGCATCGCGGAGGACCGGCTCCAGGGCTGGGACGCGAAGCGCGTCGCGTCGCTCGAGCGCGCGTTCGCGAAGGACCTGGCGCGGCGCGGCGCGCAGGATCCCGGCGCGGCGGCCGAACTGGTGGCCGCGGCGCTCGCCAATGCGATCGCCGACGAGCGCGGGCGCTGGCTGCTCGGCCCGCACGCGAAGGCGGCCAGCGAGTACCGGCTCACGACCCCGCAGCGCAACTTCCGCATCGACCGCTATGTCGAGGACGCGGACGGGGCAAGATGGGTCGTGGATTACAAGACCAGCAGCCACCAGGGCGGCGGCGCTGAGGCCTTTCTCGACGGTGAGCGCGCGCGCTACGCGGCGCAGCTCGATGCCTATGCCGCGGCGCTGGGCGGGGCGCGCCGCGGCCTGTACTTCCCCCTGCTGAAAGGATGGCGCGAATGGTGAGCGGCTGGCTGACGCAGTTCGAGCGGGCGCTCGGCGCCGGCAACGCAGTCGCGCTCGGGGCCCTGTTCCGCGATGACGCCCACTGGCGCGACCTGCTCGCCTTCGGCTGGGAGCTGCGGACCGTCAGCGGCGCGCCGGGGGTGGCGGCGGCGCTCAAGCGCTACGCGGGGCACGCCGCCGGCTTCGCAGTCGACCCGGCGCGCACGCCGCCGCGCCGCGTCGTGCGCGCGGGCGAGGAGGTCACCGAGGCCATCTTCCGCTTCGAGACCGCGGTGGGGCGCGGGCAGGGCGTCCTGCGCCTGTTCGATGACGGCAAGGCCTGGTCGCTGCTCACCGCGCTGGACGAAATCAAGGGCCACGAGGAACAGGTCGGCGGCCGCCGGCCGCACGGCGAGGCCTACTCGCGCGACTTCCGCGGCCCCAACTGGCTCGACAAGCGCACCGCGGCCGCCGCCTACGCCGACCGGGACCCGGTGGTGCTCATCGTCGGCGGCGGCCACGCCGGGCTTTCCATCGCCGCGCGCCTGAAGCAGCTGGGGGTGGAGGCGCTGATCGTGGACCGCCACCCCCGCATCGGCGACAACTGGCGCCGGCGCTACCACGCGCTCACGCTGCACAACCAGGTGCACGTCAACCACCTGCCTTACCTGCCGTTTCCGGCCAACTGGCCGGTGTACATCCCCAAGGACAAGCTGGCGGGCTGGTTCGAGGCCTATGCCGGAATCATGGAGCTGGACTACTGGACCGGCACCGAGTTCGCGGGCGGCGCGTATGACGAGAAAGCGGGGCGCTGGAGGGTGGAACTGGAGCGCGACGGCGCGAGGCGAACGATGCGGCCCAAGCACGTCATCCTCGCCACCGGGGTCAGCACCATTCCGTTCAAGCCGGAGCTGCCGGGGCTGGGGGATTTCCGCGGCACGGTGGTGCATTCCCACGAATACGACGAGGCGAGCTCCTGGGCGGGGCGCGAGGCCATCGTGGTGGGCACCGGCAACAGCGGGCACGACATCGCGCAGGACCTTTATTCCAACGGCGCGCGCGTCACCCTGGTGCAGCGCGGCCCGACCCTGATCCTCAACATCGAGCCCAGCGCGCAGCTGGTCTACGCGCTGTACGGGGAGGGCATCCCGACCGAGGACTGCGACCTCATCACCAGCGCCAATCCGCTCGCGCTGCTGCGCAGGTTCCACCGCCTGACCGCAGCGCAGAGCCGGGAACTGGACCGGCCGCTGAGCGAAGCGCTCACCCGCGCCGGTTTCCGCATCGACACCGAGTACCAGTCCGGCTGGCAGTTCAAGTACCTGGAGCGGGGCGGGGGCTACTACTTCAACGTCGGCTGCTCCGACCTGATCGTGGAACGCAAGGTGCGCCTCGCGCAGTTCTCGGACCTCGAGGGTTTCGTCGCGGGCGGCGCCAAAACGCGCTCCGGCGATTTGATTCCCGCCGATCTGGTGGTGCTGGCCACCGGCTACCTCGGGCAGGAACACCTGGTGCGCAGGCTCTTCGGCGAGGCGGTGGCCGACCGCGTCGGGCCGATCTGGGGCCTCGATGAGGCCACCCAGGAGCTGCGCAACATGTGGATGCCCACCGGGCAGCCGGGGCTGTGGTTCATCGCCGGCAGCTTCGCGCAGTGCCGGATCTACTCGAAGGTCCTCGCCATGCAGGTAAAGGCGCGGGAGGCGGGGTTGGTTCGCTAGGCCCCGCGCCGCCGCAGCGCCGCCTGCAGGCCGCGGTACGCCGGCACCGCGATGGCGATCAGGGCCGCGACCACCAGGGTGGCGGCGATCGGCCGGGTGAAGAAGATGCCCAGCCCGGCGTCTGAGAGGATCAGCGACTGGCGCAGCGCCCGTTCGGCGAGCGGCCCCAGCACCAGCGCCAGCACCAGCGCCGCGGGCGAGTAGCCGAGCTTCTTCATGAAGTAGCCGGCGACGCCGAACACCAGCATGGTGCCGACGTCGAACAGGCTGTTCTTCAGCGAGTAGGCGCCGGTGACGCAGAACACGATGATCAGCGGCATCAGGATGCTGTACGGGATGCGCAGCGCGCGCACGAACAGCGGAATGAACAGGGTGCTCAGCACCAGCAGCATCACGTTGGCGATGTATTGCGAGGCGATCAGGCCCCAGACGAACTGCGGGTTCTTCTCGAACAGCATCGGCCCGGGCCGCAGGCCCCACATCATCAGCCCGCCCAGCATGATCGCGGTGGTCGCCGAGCCCGGGATGCCGAGCGTCAGCATCGGCACCATCGCCGCGGTGGCCGCGGCGTTGTTGGCCGACTCCGGCGCGGCCACGCCCTCGATCGCGCCCTTGCCGAACTCCTGCGGCCGCCTCGAAACCGTCTTCTCCACCGTGTAGGACAGGAACGAGGCCACCGTCGGCCCGGCCCCCGGCAGCACGCCGACCGCGAAGCCCAGCACCGTGCCGCGCACGATCGCCCACTTCGAGCGCGCCAGGTCCGCCAGACTGGGCAGGAGTTCGCGCAGCCGGATGCGGCCGGTCACCACCTGCGCCTTGCCGCTCGCCTCGGCGCCGACCAGCACCTCGCCCAGGCCGAACAGGCCGATCGCCACCGGCAGGAAATCGATGCCGTCCATCAGCTCTGGCACGCCGAAGCCGTAGCGCGGGATGCCGGCGATGATGTCGAAACCGACCACTGCCAGCATCAGCCCCAGCGCCATGCTGATGTAGCCCTTCAGGGCCTCCTCGCCGGTGAGCAGCGTGACGGTGGTGAGGCCGAGCAGCATCAGCGCGAAGGTCTCCGGCGGGCCGAAGGACAGCGACCACTTCGCCAGCGCCGGCGACACCAGCATCAGCAGCACCACCCCGACCGTGCCGGCGACGAACGAGCCGATGGCGGCGATGCCGAGCGCCTTGCCGGCGCGTCCCTTCAGCGCCATCTGGTAGCCGTCCAGGCAGGTCACCACCGAGGCCGATTCGCCCGGTGTGTTGATCAGCACCGCGGTGATGGTGCCGCCGTACATGGTGCCGGCGTAGAGCGCGGCGAGCATGATGATCCCCGAGGTGGGCTCCATGCCGAAGGTGAGCGGCAGCAGCATCGCCACGCCGGAGGGCGGGCCCACCCCCGGCAGCGCGCCGATCAGGATGCCGATGGTCACGCCGGCCACCGCCATCAGCAGGTTGAACGGCGTCAGCGCAACCGAGAAGCCCAGCGCGAGGTTGCTCAGAAAATCCACAGCAGTCCTTCGGGCAGCGGCAGGCGCAGCCAGTGCGCGAACACCAGCCAGTTGCAGCCGGCGGCGCCGGCGGCCACCGCGGCGCAGACCCACCAGCGGTGCCGCCCCAGGTAGCGCAGCAGTCCGGCGAGGAAGAGCGCCGTGCCGAGGACCATGCCGGTGACCTTCAGCAGCGCGACGAAGGCGACGCTAGCCCCGAGCACCACCAGCATGTGGCGCAGGCCCTCGCCGCGCGGCAGCCAGGCCTCGCCCGGGTCCTTCCTGCGCAGGTTCTTCGCCAGCAGCGCCAGCGCCAGCGCGGTCATCAGCAGGCCGAGCCAGAACGGCAGGAACGCCGGGCCCGGGCCGTCGTCGCCCCACCACTTGTAGTGCTTGAGCGCCCCCGCGGCGAACGCCACCGAGAACGCGAGCAGCAGCACCGCGGTGACGCGGTCGGCGTTGCGCACGGCGCTGGCGGCCCTGGCGCGGCTGGCCGGCCGGCTACTTCTTGATCGCGCCGAGCGCGCCCAGCGCCGCCTCGTACTTGCCGTTCAGGCTGTCGAGGTACTTGTTGGCTTCCTCGCCGACCCACTGCGTGGGCGTGAGCAGGTTGCGCTTGATGTAGGTCTCCTGCCACTTCTTGGTCTCGGTGACCTTCTTCAGCGTCTCCTGCCACCACTTGACCGCCTCGGGCGCCATGTTGGCCGGGCCGACCACGCCGCGCATCTGCTCCCAGTAGAACTCGTAGCCCTTCTCGGCGAAGGTCGGCACCTCCGCGGCATCGGTCATGCGCTTGCGCGCGGCCACCGCCAGGTTGGTCGCCTTCTTCGCCTCGATCTGCGCGACGATCTCGTTGGGGTTCATCACCCCGGCATCGATATGCCCGCCCATCAGCGCCGCGGTGACCTCGCCGCCGGAGTTGAACGGCACGTACTTCACCTTGATCTTCGCCGCCTGTTCCATGAGGTGGGTGAAGATGTGGTCCTCGCTGTTGGTGGCGGTGCCGCCCACCGTGAGCCCGCCGGGCTTGGCGCGCGCCGCCTTCATGAAGTCCTCGATGGTCTTGAACGGCGACTCGTTGCGCACCGACAGCATCAGCTCGTCGATGGCGACGACCATCAGGATGGTCATCGCGTCGCGGTGGTTGCCGGGCAGGCGGCCCTCGATCTTGCCCGACACGACCATCGGCGTGGCGCCGGCGACCACGTGCGAGTCGCCCTTCTTGTTGATCAGGTAGTTGAAGCCCACCGCGCCGCTGCCGCCGACGCGGTTGGCGACGTTGAGCGGCACCGGAGACCATTTGTTTTCCTCGATGATGCCGGCGATCATGCGCATCAGGTTGTCGGTGCCGCCGCCCGGGGCGTAGGGCACGACCACTTCCACGGTCCTGGACGGATACTTGGCCTGCGCCTGGAGGCCGGCCGACCCCAGCAAGGCCACGGCCGCGACGCAGGCGGCCAGGATTGCGTTCGTTTTCATCGCGCACCTCCTCGATTATTGAATGACGCCCTTCGCCCGCAGCGCCTTTTCCTCCATGTCACTGTAGCACAGCTCCCGCAGGATCTCGGCGCTGTGCTCGCCCAGCAGGGGCGCGGGGCGCTCCACCGCGCCCGGGGTCTCCGAGAGCTTCACCGGCACGCCGAGGGCGTGGATCGCGCCCGCGCCGCGGTGCAGCAGGTCGACCACCATGTCGCGCGCGAGCGCCTGCGGATCGGAGAGCGCTTCGGCATAGTTGTTGATCGGCCCCGCCGGCACCCCGGCGCGCGCCAGCGCTTCCAGCCAGTGCGCGCGGGGCTTGAGCGCGGTGACCGGCTCGATCTGCGCGATCAGCGCGCGGCGGTTGGCGGCGCGAGCGGGCGGACTGGCGAAGCGCGCATCCTGCGAGAGCTCCTCGCGGCCCAGCAGCGCGCACAGCGAGGCGAACAGCCGGTCGCTGCCCGCGCCGACGGTGAACCAGCCGTCGCTGGCGCGCAGCGCCTGGTAGGGCGCCCAGAGGCGGTGCGCCGAGCCCAGGGCCTGCGGCGTGCGCCCGGTGCTCCAGTACTCGGTCGATTCCCAGACGGTGAGCGCCATTGCCGCCTCCAGCAGCGAGGTATCGACCAGCTGGCCTTCGCCGGTGCGGTCGCGGTGCTCCAGCGCGCACAGGATGCCGTAGGCGCCGAACAGTCCGGCCGCGAGATCGGCCAGCGGCAGGCCGGACTTGGCAGGCGCGCCGCCTTCCTCGCCGGTGACGCTCATCACGCCGCTCATGCCCTGCGCGATCAGGTCGTAGCCGCCGCGCGGCGCGTAGGGGCCGGTCTCGCCGAAGCCGCTGATCGCGCAGTACACCAGCCGCGGGTTGCGCGCGCGCAGCGACTCGTAGTCCACGCCGAGCCGCTTGGCCGCGCCGGGACGGTAGTTCTGCACGAACACGTCGGCCGACGCGGCCAGGCGCCGCACCAGCGCCACGCCCTCGGGCTGCTTCAGGTCCACCGCCAGGCTGCGCTTGTTGCGGTTCATGGTCATGAAGGTGCCGCTGTGGCCGTTCTGCTGCGCGCGCCCGAGCTGGCGCATCGACTCGCCCTCGCCAGGGGGCTCCACCTTGATGACGTCGGCACCCATGTCGGCGAGGTTCATGGAGCAAAATGGCGCCGCCATCGCCTGCGTGAGGTCGATGACGCGCAGGCCGTGCAGGGCCTTCACGCGATCACCCGGCTGCTCTTCAACTGCCGGATCTCCTGCGCCGAGTACCCCAGCTCGGCGAGGATCGCCGCGTTGTCCTGGCCGAGCGCGGGCGGCGGCGCCGCGGGCCGCGCCGGTGTGCGCGACAGCTTCACCGGGTTGCCGAGCGCCTTGACGCGGCCGGCGCCGGGATAATCGTATTGCTGCGTCATGCCGCGCGCCTCGGCCTGCGGGTCGGCAAGCGCCTCGGGGATGGAGTAGATCGGGCCGGCGGGAATGCCCGCGGCCTCCAGCTGCGCCAGCCAGTGCGCGCGCGGCCGCGTGACGGTCACCTCCTCGATCAGCTTCTCCAGCGCGGCGCGGTTGGCAAGCCGCTCGGCGGGCTTGGCGAAGCGCGGGTCGGCCAGCAGCGGCTTTAGGCCGAGCAGCGCCGCGAACTGCGCCCACAGCTTGTTGTTCGCCGCGCCGACGGTGAAGTGGCCGTCGCTGGCGCGGAAGGCCTGGTAGGGCGCGTTCAGGCGGTGCGCGGTGCCCAGCGGCCGCGGCAGGTCGCCGGTGTACCAGTACTCGGTCGCCTCCCAGGCCGACAGCGCGAGGCCGGCCTCGAACAGGGAGGTGTCCACCTGCTGGCCGCGGCCGGTGAGGCGCCGCGCGCGCAAGGCGCACAGGATGCCGAACACCGCGAACAGGCCCGCGCCCAGGTCGGTGACCGGCACGCCCACCTTCACCGGCGGGCCGCCCTCGTTGCCGGTCGCGCTCATGATGCCGCTCATGCCCTGGGCGATCAGGTCGAAGCCGCCGCGCTGCGCATAGGGGCCGGTCTGGCCGAAGCCGGAGATCGAGCAGTGGATCAGGCGCGGATTGACGGCGCGCAGCGACTCGTAGTCCAGGCCCAGGCGCCTGGCGGCGCCGGGCCGGTAGTTCTCCACCAGCACGTCGGCGCCGGCGGCGAGCCGGCGCAGGATCGCCGCGCCTTCCTTCGCCTTCAGGTCGACGGCCATGCCGCGCTTGCTGCGGTTGACGGCGAGGAAGGACCCCGACACCCCCGGGGCGAGCTGCCGCTCGTGGCGCGTGGGCTCGCCCTCCAGCGGCTCGACCTTGATCACCTCCGCGCCCATGTCGGCGAGCAGCATGCTGCAGAACGGGCCCGCCATGACCTGGGTCAGGTCGATCACGCGCAACCCCTCGAGGGCCATGGGCGCGGGCGCTGGATTGGGCGGTGTTACCATCGTTTTCATATTCTCGCGAGGAAAGCCACCGTGGACAAGACCGTTTCCGCAGCCGAGGTGCTCGTCGAGCGCGAAGGGCCGATCCTCACCGTCACCTTCAACCGGCCCGAGGCGCGCAACGCGATGACCTGGGGCATGTACCAGCGCCTGAACCAGGCCTGCGAGGAAGTGGACGCCGACGATGCCATCCGCGTCATGGTGCTGAAGGGCGCCGGCGGCAGGGCGTTCGTCGCCGGCACCGACATCAGCCAGTTCACCCAGTTCAAGGGGCCCGAGGACGGGCTGCGCTACGAGCGCGAGGGCGACCAGCGCACCGGGCGCATCGGCCGGGTGAAGAAACCGGTGATCGCGCAGATCCAGGGCTACGCCGTGGGCGGGGGCTTTGGCATCGCCTGCGGCGCCGACATCCGCATCGCTACGCCGGATGCGCGCTTCGGCGCGCCGATCGCCAAGACCCTGGGCAACTGCCTGTCGATGCGCAACTACGCGCGCTTCGCCGCGCTGATCGGCCCCTCGCTGCTGAAGGAGATCATCTTCACCGCGCGCCTGCTCAGCGCCCAGGAGGCGCTCGGCGTGGGCTACGTGCACGAGATCGTCGCCCCGGAACTGATCGAGGCGCGGGTGCGCGAAGTGGCCGAAAAGGTGGCCACGCACGCGCCGATCACGCTGTGGGCGACCAAGGAATCGCTGCGCCGCCTGCAGGAAGCGCAGCCGCTGCCAGAGGGCGACGACATCGTGGCGCGGGTCTACGGCAGCGCCGACTTCAAGGAAGGCGTGCGCGCCTTCGTCGACAAGCGGGCGCCGCAATGGACGGGAAAATGACCCTTGCCCTTGATGCTGCGCTGGCTGAATTCGGCAACGCAGGCGTCGCGGAACGGGCTTGCGATGGCCGCGCGCGCAGGCCGGATTTGCCCCCAGCGGCGGGGCGATTCGCCCTTACTTGCGGGCGGCGAGGGCCCGGTTCTCCAGCCGGCTGAGCAGCCGCACCAGCGGCCAGAGCAGGACGAAGTAGACCGCCGCGGCGAGCACGATCGGCGTCGGGTTGTAGGTCAGGCTCTGCGCCTGGCGCGCCTGGAAGAGCAGCTCGGGCATGGCCACCACGCTGCCCAGCGAGGTCAGCTTCACCACCTCGAGCGTGTTGGAGAGCAGGTCGGGCAGCACGTTGCGCACCGCCTGCGGCAGGACGACGAAGAGCATGGTCTGCAAGCGGCCCAGGCCGGTGCTGCGCGCGGCCTCGGTCTGGCCGCTGGGGACCGATTCGATGCCGGCGCGCAGGATCTCGCCGTAGTAGGCGCCGGTGTTGAGGAAGAAGGCGATGCAGACGCAGGCGAAGCCGGTGATCTGGATCCCGGCGAACGGCAGTCCGGCGAAGAGCAGGATCAGCAGCACCAGCGGCGGGAAGGCGCGGAAGAAATCCACCCAGGCCATCAGCGGATAGCGGACGAGCGGGTGGTGGAAGCTCGTCGCCGTCACCGAGAGGATCAGGCCGCCCAGTAGGCCGAGCGGCACCACCACCACCGAGAGCAGGAGCGTGTTGCCCAGGCCCGCCAGCAGGATCGGCCAGGCTTGGCGCGCGATCTCGGCGTTGGCGAAGGTGTCGAGCATCAGCGCTTCCAGGCCATGCGGGTCTCCAGCCAGCGGCCGAACACCACCAGCGGAAGGAACAGGATCAGGTAGCCGATCGCCGCCATCGTCAAGGGCGACGGGTTGTAGCTGTTCGAGACCGCAGAGGAGGCCATGCCGAGGATCTCGCCCACCGCGACGACGCTGGCGAGCGCGGTGCCCTTGGTGATCGCGATCGTCCTGTTGGTCAGTGGCGGGATCGTGAGCCGCAGCGCCTGCGGCAGCACCACGTTGATCAGCGTCTGGCCGAAGGAGAGGCCGGTTGAGCGCGCTGCCTCCCACTGGCCTTTCGGGATCGAGGTGATGCCGGCCCAGAAGATCTCCTCCGAGAACGCCATCAGCACGAACGTGAGCGAGAGCCAGGTGGCGATGAAGCCCCAGTTCTTGACCCCTGAGGCGGGCAGGCCGAAGTAGATGAAGACGATGATGACCAGCGGCGGCAGCGCGCGGAACAGGTCCACGACGAACACGATCAGGAGGTTGAGCGGCCGCAAGCCGATGCTGCGCAGCAGCGCGAGCGCCAGGCCGAGGAGGAGTCCGCAGACGATCACGAGGCCGGCGATCTGGATCGTGACCAGCGCACCCTGCAGGATGTCCGGCAGGTAGCGCGCCATCATCTTCGCGTTGAAGAAGGTCTCGAGGAAGCGGTCCCAGTTGGTCACCGCATGCCTCCTAGTGCTTCTGGATCTGCCCGATGAACGCCCTCGTGCGCTCCTGCGCAGGAGACTCGAAGATCTGCGCCGGCGTGCCTTCCTCGACGATCAGGCCCTGGTCCATGAACAACACCCGGTCGGCGGCGTTGCGCGCGAAGCCCATCTCGTGGCTCACCACCACCATCGCCATGCCGCTCTGGCGCAGGTCGCGCATCACGGCGAGCACCGAGCCCACCAGTTCCGGGTCGAGCGCGCTGGTGGGCTCGTCGAACAGCATCACGCGCGGCTCGAGCGCGATCGCACGCGCGATCGCCACCCGCTGCTGCTGGCCGCCGGAGAGCTGCCCAGGGGTGTGGCCGGCGCGGTCGGCGAGGCCCACGCGCGCCAGCGCCGACTGCCCGAGCGCGTCAGCCTCCGCGCTGGATTTCCCCGCAACCTTGCGCAGCGCGAGCGTGACGTTGCCGAGCGCGGTCATGTGCGGGTAGAGGTTGAAGGACTGGAACACCATGCCGACGCGCTGGCGCGCATGGTTGAGGTCGGTGCGCGCATCGAGCATGTCGACGCCGTCGACCATCACGCTGCCCGAGGAGGGTTCTTCGAGCCGGTTAAGGCAGCGCAGCAGCGTGGACTTGCCCGAGCCCGAGGGCCCGATCACGAACGCGAGCTCGCGCTCGGCCAGCACCAGGTCCACGCCCTTCAGGACATGGTGGGCGCCGAAGTGCTTGTGGATGCCCCGCGCTTCGACAACCGGCCTGGCCGCCATCTACGGCGCGCAGCCGTGCTTCGCTAGCACTTCAGGTTGTGCGGCGTCGGGTCGTAGCCGGGCATGCCGGGCACGCCGTAGCCCGGCGTGATGACGCGCTCGAGCCCGTCGGGCGGCGGCACGCGGCCGAACCACTTCTCCGACATCCTGGCGATGGTGCCGTCCTTCTTCATGCAGTTGAGCACGTCCTGCATCTGGTTGCGCAGCGCCACCGATTGCTTGGGGAAGGGGGCGGCCCAGTGCGCGCGCGTGTTGGTCAGCTCCAGGTCGGCGACGAAGTTCGGGTTCCTGCTCGCGGCGAAGACGATGGTGGTGTTGCCGCCCAGCACGGCATAGGCGCGGCCCGACACCACCGCCTGAATCGCGTCGGGCTGCGTGTCGTAGGCCTGTACCTCGAAGCCGTGCTTCGCGCCCTCGGCCTTGGAGAGGTTCTCGTAGGGCGTGCCCTTGTTGACGGCGACCGCCTTGCCCTTCAGGTCGGCCCAGTCCTTGATCGGGGCCGAGCCCTTGCGGATGCCGAACTGGTAGGCGGTCCACAGGTAGCCCGCGGTGAAGAGCATGTTCTCCGCGCGCTCCTTGGTGACCGTGGTCGGCGCCGCGATGAAGTCGTAGCGCCCGGCGAGCATGCCCGGGATCAGCGTCGAGAAACTGACGCTGTCGATGGTGATCTCGCGCTTCATGCGTTTGGCGACCTCGGTGAAGAGGTCGATCTGGAAACCCTCGGTGCCGCCGCCCAGCTTCGGCATCGCGTGCGGCGCGAAGGTGCCGTCCACGCCGGTGCGCAGCGGAGGCAGGGATTGGGCGGCAGCGGAACCCGCGACCAGCAGCCAGATCAGGGCGAGGCGACGAAGCATGGGCAGTTCTCCGAAGGATGGCTTCAAAAGGGCATTGTGCGATAAAACCGCTGCAAACGGTAGTCCGGTACCATGCGTTCATGACAGAACGCATCCTCGTCATCAACCCCAACTCCACCGAGGCCGTCACGCGCGGCATTGACGAGGCCTGCGCGCCGCTGCGCCTGGCAGGCGGGCCGGCAATCGACTGCGTGACGCTGAAGGAAGGCCCGCCCGGGATCGAGAGCCAGCAGCACGTGGACGGTGTCGTCGGCCCGATGCTGAAGCTGATCCGGAAGAAGGAGAAGGACTACGCCGCGTTCATCGTCGCCTGCTACAGCGACCCCGGCCTGCACTCGCTGCGCGAGGCGACCAAGAAGCCGGTGCTGGGCATCTCCGAGTGCGGCATCCTCACCGCGCTCACGCTGGGCCAGAAGTTCGGCGTCATCGCCATCCTCAGGCAGTCCATCCCCCGCCACCTGCGCTATGTGGGCGCGCTCGGGGTCAGCGAGCGCCTGGCGGGCGAGCTGCCGGTGGGCCTGGGCGTCACTGAACTCTCGAACCAGAACAAGACCTTCGGCCGCATGGTCGAGGTGGGCAAGGCGCTGCGCGACGCGCACGGCGCGGACGTGGTGGTGATGGGCTGCGCCGGCATGGCGCGCTACCGCAAGCCGCTGCAGGACGCGATCGGCATCCCGGTGGTGGAGCCGACGCAGGCGGCGGTGGCGATGGCGATCGGGCGGGTGCGCCTGAACTGGGCGGGCAACTAGGGCAGCTTCCCCGGCAGGTTGAACCGCTGCCGCGTGGTGCAGTAGCGGCTGGCGTAGAGCCGCCCGATGGGGTGGTAGGTTTTTTCAGAGACGCGCTTGGTCTCCGGGTCGACGATGCCCTCGCGCGCATGCAGGTGCAGCATCTCGCCGATCACCAGCTCGCGCTCGGGGCCGAACTCGATGATGCGCTCGACCCTGCATTCGAAGGCCGCGGCCGCTTCGCCGATGCGCGGGTGCTTCACCTTCAGGGCGGGCACGGGGGTGAGGCCCGCGCGGGCGAACTCGCTCTCGGATTCTGGCATCTCCTCGCTGGAGAGGTGCATCGCGTTCGCGGTCGACTCGTCCACAAGGTTGACCACGTATTCGCCGGTGCGGTGGATGTTCTTCAGCGTGTGCTTCATCGCGCCGTCGGAGCGGCGGTTGAAGCTGAGGATGCTCAGCGGCGGGTCCTCCGAGATCACGTTGAAGAAGGAGAACGGCGCGCAGTTGGCCACCCCGTTCTCGCTGAACGTGGAAACCCACCCGATCGGCCGCGGAATCACCAGGCCGATGAGCAGCTTGTAGCGCTCCAGCGCTGGCATGCGCGCCAGCTCCAGGTCCATCAGCCGTTGGCCGGCGTCACCTCGGCCCCCACGCGCTCGACGATCAGCCTGTAGTGCTCCGGGCGGCGGTGCGCCGCGAAATTGAACATGGTCTTCTTCAGGTTGGCGGCGAGGTCGATGTCGGCGTTGACGCAGATCACCTCGTCCTCCTCGGTCTGGCTCTTGGCGGCGATCTCGCCGGTGGGGGCGACGATCACCGAGTGGCCGAACATGCGAAAGCCGTCCTCCACGCCCGCCTTGGCCGTTTCCACCAGCCAGGTGGCGTTCTGGAACGCCATCGACTGCGCCATGATGAGGTGGTGGTGCACGCGCAGCGCGGGCGGCTCCGGGTAGTGCAGGTTCTCGCTCGGCGTGTTGAAGCCGAGCGCCACGATCTCTGCGCCCTGCAGCGCGAGCACGCGGAACGCCTCCGGCCAGCGCCGGTCGTTGCAGATCAGCATGCCGGTGATGGTGTCGAGGTAGTTCCAGACGCGGAAGCCCAGGTCGCCCACCTCGAAGTACTTCTTCTCCAGGTGCTGGAACGCGGCCTTGGGCTTGTGGTCGGCGTGCCCGGGCAGGTGGATCTTGCGGTACTTGCCGACGATGGCGCCGCCGGGCCCGACCAGGATCGCGGTGTTGAAGTGCCGGCCTTCGGGCGTGAGCTCGGCGTAGCCGATGTAGAAGCCGATGCCCAGCTGCCTCGCCTCGTCGAACAGGGGCCGCGTGTCCTTCGAGGGCATCTCGCGCTCGAAGTAGCGCTGGTCGACTTCCTGCTGCTCTTGCATCCACCAGCGCGGGAAGAAGGTGGTGAAGGCGAGCTCGGGGAAGACGACGAACTTCGCGCCCATGGCGTGCGCTTGCCGCAGCAGGTTGAGCAGTCTTTTCACGGCGGCGGGGCGGGAATCGGCCTTGTGCAGGGGGCCGAGCTGCGCGGCGGCGATTCTCAGATGTCTAGCCATGGATGAGCGTCCTCAGTTTGCGCGCGGGTCCGTCGATGGCGCCGGTCGCGGCCGCCGCGAGCGGCCCGGGCTGGCCGCGCGCGATGAACTGCCCCGAGCCTCGTTCAACTCTCAGCCGGCCGCCCTCGACCACGATGCGCCCGCGGCTGGTCACCAGTTCCGGCCAGCCCTTGTAGACATGGCCCTCGTAGGGCGTGTAGCCGACCGCGTCGTGCATCATCGAGTAATCGATGCGCCTCTCGATCTCCGGGTTCCAGATGGTGAGGTCGGCATCCGAGCCCACCGCGATGGTGCCCTTGCGGGGATACAGGCCGTACATGCGCGCGTGGTTGGTGGCGCCCAGCGCGACGAACTGGTTGAGCGTGAGCCTGCCCTTCAACACGCCCTCGGAGAACAGGATCGGCAGGCGCATCTCGATGCCGGGCACGCCGTTGGCCATTTCCTTGAAGGTGGTCTGCTCGCCGCGCGGGATCTTCGCCGTCTGGTCGAACCGGTAGGGCGCGTGGTCCGAGGAATAGACCTGGAAGGTGCCGTTGGCGAGGCCCGCCCAGATCGCCGCCTGCGCCGCCTTGTCGCGCAGCGGCGGGCTGCAGCACCACTTGGCGCCCTCGACGCCGGGCTGGTCCATGTCATCGGCCGTCAGCACCAGGTACTGCGGGCAGGTCTCGGCGAAGATCCGCGCGCCCAGGGTCTGCGCGGCGCGGATGGTGTTGGTCGCCTCCGGGCTGGAGACGTGCACGATCAGCACCGGTACGCTCAAGAGGCGCGAGAGCATGATGATGCGGTGCGTCGCCTCGGCCTCGGCGAGCGCGTCGTGCGCCACGCCGTGGAACTTCGGCGCGCCGTGGCCGCGCTCGATCAGGCGCTTGGCGATCCAGCGGATCATGTCGTCGTTCTCGGCGTGCACCATCACCAGCGCGCCCTCGCGCTGGGCGACGTTCAGCACCTCCAGCAGCTGGTAATCCTCCAGCTTCCACTTCGGGTAGGTCATGTAGACCTTGAACGAGGTGATGCCGCCCTTGATCGCCGCCGGCAGCTCCACGTTCAGGATCTGGTCGGTGGGCTCGCCGATGATGAGGTGAAAGCCGTAGTCGATCACCGCCTTCGCGCGCGCGCGCTCGTGGTAGTCGGCCAGGGTCGCCGTCACCGAGGTGCCGCGGTGCTGGGCGGCGAACGGGATGATGGTGGTGGTGCCGCCGAAGGCCGCCGACACCGTGCCGCTGTAGAAGTCGTCGGCCGACATGATGCCCATGCCCGAGAGCTGCTCGATGTGGCAGTGGCTGTCGATGCCGCCCGGCAGCACGTAGCGGCCGGCGGCGTCGATGTCGCGCGCGCCGGCGGGCAGGCGCTCGGCCATGGCGAGGACCTTCCCGCCGCGCACGCCCAGGTCGCAGCGCGAGGTCTCGGTGGCGGTGGCCACGGTGCCGTTGCGGATGGTGAGCTCGAAGGGGTCCATTGGCGCAGCATAATGCCATCTGGTCTTCCCGGGGGTTCGGCCTATGAAACTGAAAAGCCACGGCCGCTACGATTACTCCGCGATCACCGAGCGCAGGCACTACAGCTGGCCGGGCGGCCGGCGCCTGGCCGTGCAGCTGTGCCTGAAGGTCGAGTTTCCGGCCGGCCCAAGGCGCTGACTTGTGCAGCGGGCATGGCGGTCATCCTGCGCGATGGACCAACCATACCCCGGCCGACGCGATCGCGAAACCCACGATCGCCAATGGCGACAGGGCCTCGCCCAGGATCAACCAGCCCAGCACGGCCGTGGTGCCGGGGGTGAGGTAGAAATTGGCCGCGACGCGGCCCGCGGTGCCGGTCTTGAGCATGTACAGCAGCAGCGCCATGCCGCCCAGCGACACGCCGCAAGTCAGGAAACCGAGCGTGACGAGCGCGGTCGGCGTCCACTCGGCGCGAACCTCCTCGAACGCGAGCGCGAACGCCGCGGTGA